>CAWBFL010000130.1:0-12686 GCA_963787905.1 uncultured Acidobacteriaceae bacterium
GATAGCGCGCCAGCTTGGCTCGCTTGCGGATATCGTGCAACTCGGCCGTGGTGTACGGGGTCTTTGTCGGCGTGGTGGCTTCGCGGTGACTCCCGTACCAGTTGCGAATCAACGCGATCAGATCGGTCTCGCTGACCGTAAGTGACTTCGCCGGAGCCAGCGTTTCCAGCAATTCCTTGAAGACAAGCGCCAACTGCTCAGAGTGCTCACCGAGCAGCCGCCGCAAGTGATCGGCCTCTTCGTCACGCGTGCGCTTCAGCGATCGGCGCAGGCGGCGGGCCTCGCTGCGCACACTTCGGTCGGACGGTACTGTGCCAGCCGCGGCTGCGGCTTCGGCGCGGATCAGGTCGCGCTGGACGTCGATGTCGCGGACCTGGCCGGCAGCTTGGCGCAGCCGCTTCAGTAGCCGGAGCGCCTTGCGCCTCTGCTCTTCGTGCGGCGGAAGTCCGGGCAGCATCGAGAGTAACGCAAGCTGCGCCTCAACCCGGCGGGTCGATGTCCGCAGCCGGTGCACGGCCTCCGTGCGCGGGCTCGCCATGCATGCACGGATCGAAGCCAACAGCGACCTCGACGATTCGCGAAGGATCTGCACCGGGCGGGTTGCATGAGTGGCTTGGATCATGGGAAGTGAATCGTCTCGACCTTGCCTGAAGAAAACAGGAAAAGCGGCGACCCTCGAAGGATCGCCGCTCCGTGTTTCTGTTCCTCGACCTTAGTGTGCGCCGACGGCCTGTTTCTCGCTGATCTCACTCAGCCGGTTCTCCAGCAGCTTTTCCAGATCTTCCAGCGCCTTGGAGAAGCCCTCGATGCCTTCCTTCAGCTTGTCGTGCGCCATGCGGTCGGCCGCATGCATCTTGTCGAAGGTGGCCTTGTCCATGGGGATCTTCTCGATGTCCATCGTCGCGGATTTCGCCGGGTCGAGCTTGCGCGGCAGGTCGCCTTCGCTGCGAGTCCAGCTCGCCCAGCAGCTTCGGCGCAATGGTCAGCAGGTCGCAGCCGGCCAGCTCGGTGATCTCGCCGATGTTGCGGAAGCTCGCGCCCATCACCACCGTCTTGTAGCCGAACTTCTTGTAGTAGTTGTAGATCGTGGTCACCGACTGCACGCCCGGGATCGTCGGCGCCCACGTAGTCCTTGCCCGTGTCCTTCTTGTACCAGTCGAGAATCCGGCCGACGAACGGCGAGATCAGCGTAACCTTGGCCTCGGCGCAGGCGATGGCCTGATGCAATCCGAACAGCAAGGTCAGGTTGCAATGGATGCCTTCCTTCTCCAGCGCCTCGGCGGCCTTGATGCCTTCCCAGGTGGAGGCGATCTTGATCAGGATCCGCTCGCGGCCGATGCCGGCTTGGTCATACTGCTTGATAATGTCGCGGGCCTGCTCCTTGGTTTTCTCGGTGTCGTAGGAAAGGCGCGCGTCGACCTCAGTGGAGACTCGGCCCGGCACGATCTCCAGGATTTTTTTGCCGAACGCAACCGCAAGCGATTTGAACGCGAGCGCTGCAACTTGCTTGTCGGATGCCGTAGGACCAGCATGCTCGCGCGCTTCCATCAGCACCGCGTCAACGATCGGAGCGTAGGCAGGCATCTGCGCCGCAGCCGCGATCAGCGAGGGATTCGTGGTCGAATCCGTCGGCTTGAATTGGATGATGGAGTTGATGTCGCCTGAGTCGGCGACCACCGTGGTCATGCCGCGAAGCTGTTCGAGAAGAGTTGCCATGGAAGCTCCTTTATCCGCGTTAGATGCGTCTTCGTCGTCCTACCGATTCTACCAAGATCGCGCCAATGAGGTAGTTTGGTAGGCGAAAGGTTGAGGGCTGGCGCGATGTGGTTGCGGTGGAACAAGATGAAGAGAATGGCATTGCTGGCCGGGTTGACCGCAAGTCTGCCAGCGACGGCGATTATCTCCGGTCAGGAAACACAGCGAATTGCCGGCCCCGGAGCGTCCCCCGCCGAGGCAACCTGGTCAGCTCGTTGGATTCAGGCGCCGTGGAGCACCGAGCGGGATGGCGCGGAACTCGACGGAAGCAGGCCGATGCCGATCTTCCGCAGAGAGTTCACGGTGCGATCGAAGCCACTGAAAGCAACCCTGCGTATTGCCGGACTGGGGCAGTACGAGCTGTTCCTCGATGGCTCCAGAGTGTCTCCGGACGGCCTGCATCAGGCCTGGACGAATTATCTCAAGACGGTGACTTACGACAGCTATCCGCTGGTTTTGCGGCCGGGAAAACATGCGCTTGGCGTAATGCTGGGCAACGGCATGTACAACGCGCAGCGAACCGTCGGCCGCTATACCAAGTTTGAAGGCAGCTTTGGTCCACCGAAGATGATCGCGGAGCTGCGGCTGACGTATGCCGGGGGTAAGTCCGAGGCGATCGGGACCGACCCGCAGTGGAAAGTGACAAAGGGGCCGGTCACATTCACATCGACGTATGGCGGAGAAGACTTCAACGCGGGCCTGGTTCAGCCTGGTTGGGATGCGGCGGGATTCGACGATACGGCATGGATCGCGGCGCAGGAAGCGGATGGGCCGGGCGGAAAGTTGATTGCGGCCATTTCACCCGATGTGAGCGTGGTCAAGTCTTTCGACGCGCCGAAGCTGACGATTCCGGCTCCCAACCGGGCTGTCTACGATTTTGGCCAGAACTTTGCCGGATGGCCCCGGATTCATGTCATCGGCCCGGCAGGTGCGGTCTTAAAGCTGACACCGGGCGAGTTGCTGAAGCCGGACGGGACGGTTTCGCAGGGAAGTTCCGGTGGGCCGATGTGGTGGAGCTATACTCTGCGCGGCGACAGCGTGGGCGAGACCTGGGCCCCGGCGTTCGGCTACTACGGCTTCCGCTACGTGCAGGCAGAGTGGAGCGACGCGGCCAACACCCGCGAGGACGCATCAGCAAATGTTCCGGCGGCGAAGATCGTCGACATTGCAGGGCTGGAGTTGACTTCAGCATCGAAGGTCGCGGGCAGATTTGAGAGCTCGAGTGTGATGTTGAACGCGATCCACGCGCTAATCGTGAACGCCATGCACAACAACGAGGCGAGCCTGTTTACCGATTGTCCGCACCGCGAAAAGCTGGGTTGGCTGGAGGAGACGCACCTGGTGGCCTCGGGGCTCATGTTCAACAATGACTTGCACGGGCTTTATGCAGCGACCGAAAAGAACATTGCCGATGCGCAACACGCAGACGGCGAAGTAGCGACGATCGCGCCGCAATACGTGACCTTTGGAACGGAGGCAAAGCCTTCGGTCTTCGATTCCTCGCCGGAGTGGGGATCGGCGAGCGTGCTCGGGCCGTGGGCGGCGTACCGGTTCTATGGCGACAAAGAACAACTGCGGCGGAGCTACCCGGTCATGCAGGCGTATGTGAAGTACCTGGAGAGCAGGTCCGGCCCAGGGGACGCAGGTGACGGAATCGTTGCCTACGGATTGGGGGACTGGTACGACATCGGGCCAAAGCCGCCGGGCGTTTCGCAGGATACGTCACTTGGCGTAACCGGCACGCTGATGTTGTATGAGGACGCTGCGGCGATGAGCAAAATTGCGACGCTGCTGGGCCATGCGGAAGATGCAGCTGCGTATGCGGAGTTAGCGGCGCGCGAGAGCGACGCCTTCAACCGTAAGTACTGGGATGCCCGGAATGGCTGGTATGACCGCGGCAGCCAGACCGCGAGTGCAATGCCGCTCGCGCTGGGCATCGTGCCGGCAGATCGCAAGGCAGAGGTGTTGGCACACATCGTCGCGGACATCCACGCGCACGACGACCATATCACCACCGGCGAGGTTGGCTATCCGTATCTGCTGCGAGCGCTGATGCAGGGCGGGCGCAACGACGTGGTGTTGGCGATGCTGCTGCGTAAGGATCCTCCGAGTTACGGGTCGCAGCTGGCTGCCGGAGCCACCTCGTTGACCGAGGCTTGGGACGCGAATCCGCGGAGCAGCCAGGACCACTTCATGCTGGGCGGCGCGGAGGAATGGTTGTATCGGGGGCTCGGTGGGATCGACTTCGACATGTCGCGCAGTCACGATGAGCGCATTGTCATTCGTCCTGCGATACTTGACGGCGTGACCTGGGTGAAGTGTCGCTACGACTCCGTGTTGGGTAGGATTCGAAGTGACTGGAAGCAGGAGGGCGGCGCGACCTCGATTGACATTGCCATTCCGCCACACGCAACCGCGACCCTGATCCTTCCATTGAAGATGATGCCAAGCAGTTCCGAGAACAGCCTGCCGAAAGCCCACGGTCCGCAGTTGACGGAACTGCGGCGCGACGATGACGTGGTGGTCTACCGCGCGACTGCCGGAATGTACCACTTTCGCGGGTCAGTCGCTGCGCTGGACCACCCTGATCGTCGCCTGCCGGCTGCGCAGTGACTCTCCCCAGACGATTCTGACGAATCGCAGGGAAAACCGGAGCTCGCTTGTCTCCCATTGAATAGGTTCTTTATAGTTTGCGAAGAGCGCCACACGATTGCGACTGAAGGAACCCCATGAGCCGGATGTCCCCGCAAGAGTTTGCAAAGAGGATTGGAGCGGGCCTTCTCTCGTTTCCCGTCACCCATTTCACCGCCGATGGCAGTGCGTTCGACGAGGCCGCCTACCGCGAACATATTGATTGGCTGCTGGAGCACCAGCCTGCCGGGCTGTTTGCAGCGGGCGGCACGGGGGAGTTTTTTTCGCTGACCCTGCCGGAGTTTTCGACGGTAGTCGCAGCCGCGGTCGAGCAGACGCACGGCCGAGTGCCGGTGGTGGCCGGTTGCGGATACGGCACCGCCATGGCGAAACAGTTTGCGCAGGCGGCCGGCGCGGCCGGTGCCGATGGTCTCCTGCTGCTGCCCCCCTATCTGCTCAACGCCGATCCGGCTGGGCTGGTGGCACACGTTGAGGCGGTCTGCGCGGCGACCAGCCTGGGAGTCATCTTCTACAACCGCGACAACGCCATCCTCAACGAAGTCTGGCTGGAGCGCCTGTGCGCGCGCTGCCCCAACCTGGTCGGCTTCAAAGATGGATTTGGCGACATCGAGCTGATGACCCGCATCTATGCGCGCATGGGCGACCGGCTCACCTACATCGGCGGACTGCCGACGGCTGAGACCTTTGCGCTTCCGTATCTTGAAATGGGCGTCACCACTTACTCCTCGGCGATCTTCAACTTCCTTCCCAACTTTGCGCAGAATTTTTATGCGGCCGTGCGCCGGCGCGATCACACGGAAGTGTTCCAGCATCTGCGCGATTTCGTGCTGCCCTACGTCGATATTCGCAACCGGCGCAAGGGTTACGCCGTATCCATCGTCAAAGCCGGAATGCGGGCCATCGGCCGTCCCGCCGGCCCGGTCCGCACGCCCCTTACCGACCTCGAGGACAGCGAATTAGAGGCTCTGACCAGGCTGATTGCGGGGCGTTCGTGAGCAGAGCGGACCACTCGGCCTTCGCAGACAAAGAAACTCACATACGCTATCTCATCGTCGCGATGCTGTTCGTCGCCAGCTGCTTCAGCTATGGCGACCGCGCTGCGCTGGCTGTGGCCGGCGTGGCCATGCAGAAGGCGCTCGCGCTCAATCCGGTCAAGATGGGATGGCTGCTCTCCGGCTTTGGCTGGGCCTACGTCGCCGGCCAGCTGCCATCGGGCGGCCTGCTGGACCGCTTCGGCTCCAAGCGCGTGTATGGCGTCAGCATCATCGCGTGGTCAATCTGCGCTTTCCTCGTCGGGCTCGCCGGTTATGCGCCCGCGGCCTTGGTCTTCAGCATCATCTTCGGGCTGCGCCTTGTCTCGGGACTGGTGCAGTCGCCGGTCTTTCCCGGCAATGGTCGTATTGTGGCCGCGTGGTTTCCAACCGCCGAGCGCGGTCGCGCCTCCGCCATCTTCAACGCGTCGCAGTATTTTTCGCTGGTTGCCTTCGGGCCGCTCTTCGGCTGGCTCACAACCCATTACGGTTGGCGCAGTTGCTTCTACTGCATGGCGATCTTCGGGTGGCTGCTCGCGTTTGCATGGTGGAAGCTGGTCTTCAACGTAACCGAGCATCCCATGATCTCGCGGCCGGAGATCGATTGCATTGAAGCAGGTGGCGGGCTGGTGAACGTCGACCGCACCACCGGCCTCCGGCGCAATCCGCTCACCTGGGTCATGTTCCGCCAATTGCTGGGCCAGCGGATGCTGGTAGGAATCTATATCGGCCAGTTCTGCATCAACACGCTCACTACCTTCTTCCTTACGTGGTTCCCCTCTTACCTCGTCAAGGCGCGCCATATGACCATCCTGCAGGCTGGGTTTGCCTCGGCTGTGCCCGCCTTGTGCGGCTTCAGCGGAGGCATTCTCGGCGGCGTGTTCTCCGACTGGCTGCTTCGCCGGGGACACTCGCTCACCTTCGCGCGCAAGCTCCCGATCGTCGCCGGAATGCTGCTCTCCGTGACCATGATCGCCTGCAACTACACCAATGTGCAGGCGCTGGTCATGGTGCTGATGTCACTGGCATTCTTCGGCAAAGGCTTCGGCGCGCTGGGCTGGACGGTCATCGCGGACACCTCGCCGAAGGAACTCGTCGGCGTCAACGGCGGCGTCTTCAATCTGTTCGGCAACCTCTCCACCATCTCGACACCGACCGTGATCGGATTCCTGGTAGCGAAGACGGGATCGTTCAACGACGCGCTGGTGTTTGTCGGCCTCACCGCGCTGGTCGCAATCTTCAGCTACGTCTTTATTGTGGGAGACATCAAGCGGCTCGAGCTGAAGCAGCCGGCTTGATCCAGTCAGACGGTCAGGAGACTCGCATGAGCGAGGTTGAAAAAAGCATCGGGAGTGGTCCAACGCCACTGGTCACCGCCATGCGCGTGATTCCCGTGGCTGGTCACGACTCCATGCTGCTCAACCTCAGTGGCGCGCATGCGCCCTTCTTTACCCGCAACCTCGTCCTCCTGACCGATAACGCCGGACACACCGGCGCGGGCGAAGTTCCGGGCGGGGAAAAGATTCGTCGTGTGCTCGAAGCGTCGCGGACGCTGGTGGTCGGGCAACCGCTGGCTGCGTATCACGCGATTCTGGACTCCGTGCGGTCGCGCTTTGCCGGTTTCGACCGCGAAGGGCGCGGCGTCCAGACGTTCGATCTCCGCACCACCATCCACGCGGTAACGGCAATCGAGTCGGCGTTGCTCGATCTCCTGGGCCAGTTTCTTGCGCTCCCAGTGGCTGCGCTCCTGGGCGAAGGCCTGCAGCGATCGAGTGTCGACGTGCTGGGCTATCTGTTTTACATCGGCGACCAAAACAAGACGAACTTGCCCTATCGCAGCGAGCCAACTGCCAGCGATGAATGGTTGCGACTGCGCCATGAGGAAGCGCTGACCACCGAGGCAGTCGCTGCGGCTGGCGGAAGCCGCTCAGGCCCGCTACGGATTCAACGACTTCAAGCTGAAGGGCGGCGTGCTCGCCGGCGCACAGGAAATGGAGACCGTCACCGCGCTTGCCGAGCGTTTTCCCGGCGCGCGCATCACGCTGGACCCGAACGGCGCCTGGCCGCTCGATGAGGCGATCCGCTCTGCGCAGGCAAGCAGCATGTGCTGGCGTATGCCGAGGACCCATGCGGCGCGGAACAGGGATTCTCCGGACGCGAGATCATGGCTGAATTCCGCAGCGCAACCGGCCTTCCCACCGCAACCAACATGGTTGCCACCGACTGGCGCGAGTTGAAGCACGCCGTGCAGCTGCAGGCCATCGATATCCCGCTGGCCGATCCGCACTTCTGGACCATGCAGGGCTCGGTGCGCGTGGCCCGGTGTTGCCGCGAGTGGGGCCTGACTTGGGGCTCGCATTCCAATAACCACTTCGACATCTCGCTCGCGATGTTTACCCATGTGGCAGCCGCAGCTCCAGGAAAAGTAACCGCAATCGATACGCACTGGATTTGGCAGGACGGCCAGCGCCTGACCCGGGAACCGCTCCAGATTGTCGGCGGCAAGCTCACGCTGCCGGATCGTCCCGGCCTGGGCATCGAAATCGATCTGGAGCAGATCGAGCACGCGCACGCGCTCTACAATACGATGGGATTGGGTGCGCGGGACGACGCCGCCGCGATGCAGTTTCTTGTTCCCGGCTGGAAGTTCCATCCCAAGCGGCCGTGCCTGGTGTCGTAGCTGTATTGAGGAGTCTGGTTATGGATGTGGCGGAACTGAAGAGCACAGCAGTGGTGACGGGCGAGATGTTGATTGGCGCGCGGGCAGTCCGAGGCACGGAAGGCACCTTGCGCGCGGTGAATCCGGCAACTGGTTTGGAGTTGGAACCGCCATTTGGCAGTGGCTCCGCGGCCGACGTGAATGCGGCCTGCACGCTGGCTGAGGTGGCGTTCGACGCCTACCGAGCCGTCAGCCTGGAGCGGCGCGCGAAGTTCCTGGAGACAATCGCGCAGGGGATCCTCGATCTGGGCGACGTTCTCGTCGACCGCGTGATCAGCGAATCGGGACTGCCGCGGGGGCGGGTCGAGGGCGAACGCGCACGCACTGTGGGCCAGCTTCGTCTCTTCGCCTCTCTGGCCCGCGAGGGCCGCTGGCTCAGCGCCACGCTCGACCGTGCGTTGCCCGACCGCAAGCCGCTGCCCCGTGCCGATCTGCGCGCGCAGAGGATCCCCGTGGGCCCGGTCGCGGTCTTCAGCGCCAGCAACTTTCCGTTAGCATTTTCCGTCGCCGGCGGTGACACAGCAGCGGCATTCGCGGCCGGCTGCCCGGTGGTGGCAAAGTCGCACTCCTCGCACCTTGGCACGTCGGAGCTGGTCGGCCGCGTCGTGCAAAAAGCGGTCGCCGACTGCGGATTGCCGGAAGGCGTCTTCTCGCTGCTGGTCGGCGGCGGCAGCTCGGTGGGCGAAGAGTTGGTCAAGCATCCCGCAATTTGCGCGGTCGGCTTCACCGGGTCGCGCCGCGTCGGCCGCACATTGGTCGCGCTGGCGGCCGCGCGCGAAGTCCCCATCCCGGTGTATGCGGAGATGAGCAGCATCAACCCGGTTTTCCTGCTGCCCGTGGCGCTGGCCCAGCGGGCGGAGGCGATCGCGCAGGGATTGATCGACTCGGTCACGCTGGGTACCGGGCAGTTCTGCACCAAGCCCGGAATTGTCATCGGCGTTGCCGGACCGGACTTCGATCGTTTTCGCGCTGCCGCGCAATCGGCGGTCGAGGCCAAGTCCGCAACCACCATGCTCAACTCCGGCATTCATCGCGCATACTGTCAGGGCGCGGCGCAGTGGGGCAAGGACAGCGGAGTGCGCGCGGTCTCCAGTGGCGCCGCTCCCGCCCCGGGCTCCTATGCGGGCCAGCCCATGCTCTTCGCTACCACCGCGAAACACTTTATCGAGTCTCCCAGCCTGTTGGAGGAGGTCTTTGGACCGGCAGCGCTGCTGATCGAAGCGAGTAGCACCGACGAACTCGTCGCGGTGGCGAAGCACCTCAACGGCCAGCTCACGGCGACACTCCATCTCGCCGAACAGGACACCGAACTCGCGCGCGAACTCGTCCCGCTGCTCGAGCGCAGGGCCGGACGCATTGTGATCAACGGCTTCCCCACAGGCGTGGAAGTCACCTACGCCATGGTGCACGGCGGGCCGTCGCCCGCGACCTCCGACAGCCGCGTCACGTCGGTCGGCGCCATGTCGATCGAGCGCTTTCTGCGCCCGGTCTGCTACCAGGACTTTCCCGCTGCCTTGTTACCGGAACCGTTACAAGATGCGAATCCGCTTCAGCTATGGCGCTTGATCGACGGCAAGCTGCAGCAGCCGTAGTCCGCTGGCAGCAGCCGCACGAGGAACATTGCATGTCTACCGAAGTGAAGTTGCGCCCCCTGTTCGTGCAGGTCGACCCACGCGACACCGTGGCAATCATCGTCAATGAGGGCGGTTTGCCTGCGGGCACGCAGTTCGAATCGGGCCTGACCTTGCTCGAAGATGTTCCCGAAGCGCACAAAGTCGCGCTGGTCGATATCGAGGCCGGCGCGCCAATTTTCCGCTATGGTTCCGTAATCGGCTACGCGCTGACCACGATCCCCAAAGGCAGTTGGGTCCACGAAGAGCGGATGCGTCTGCCAGTTGCGCCCGCGCTCGATCGCCTGCCCCTGGCCACCACGACACCCGCGCCGATGCCTCCGCTGGAGGGCTACACCTTCGAAGGATTTCTCAACGACGACGGGTCTGTGGGCACCAGGAACATTCTCGGTATCACCACCACCGTGCAGTGCGTGGCGGCCACGGTCGACTATGCGGTGAAGCGCATCAAGGCCGAAATTCTCCCGCGCTACCCCAACGTCGACGACGTCATCGCCCTCACGCATAACTACGGCTGCGGCGTGGCCATCGATGCGCCAGGCTCCGAGATTCCCATCCGCACGTTGCACAACCTCAGCCTCAATCCCAATCTCGGCGGCGCGCCCATGGTCGTCAGCCTGGGGTGCGAGAAGCTGCAACCGGTGCGTCTGCTGCCCGCCTCCACCTTGCCGATTCTCGCATCTGGTCCCTACATCGTGCGCATGCAGGACGAGCAGCACCACAGCTTCGGTGAAATCGTAGCCGCCATCATGGAACTCGCGGAGAAGCGCCTGGCTCAACTCGATCAGCGGCGACGCGTCACCCGCCCCGCATCCGACCTCATCGTCGGCCTGCAGTGCGGCGGCAGCGACGCCTTCTCCGGCGTCACGGCGAATCCCGCGGTGGGTTACGCGTCCGACCTGCTCGTCCGCGCGGGCGCCACGGTGATGTTCTCTGAAGTCACGGAGGTGCGCGATGCCATCCATCTGCTGACGGCGCGCGCGGTCAACGAACAGGTGGCGCGCGATCTGATCCGTGAGATGGCCTGGTTCGACGCATATTTGGATCGCGGCGGAGTCGACCGTAGCGCCAACCCAAGTCCCGGCAACAAGCGCGGCGGGCTGACCAACATCGTGGAGAAGGCGCTCGGCTCCATCGCCAAGGCCGGCACCAGCGCCATCGCCGGCGTCTCCGGCCCCGGAGAGCGCGTCACAAAAAAGGGATTGATCTTCGCCGCAACTCCGGCCAGCGACTTCATCTGTGGCACTCTGCAACTGGCCGCGGCCATGAACCTGCACATCTTCACCACCGGTCGCGGCACGCCCTACGGTCTGGCCATGGTGCCTGTCATCAAGGTTGCGTCGCGGACATCGCTGGCTGAGCGGTGGGTTGACCTGATCGACCTCGATGCCGGCTCGATCGCCACCGGCGATGCGACCATCGAGCAGGTCGGTACGCAACTCTTCCATATGGTGCTGGATGTCGCCAGCGGCCGCAAGCAGACCTGGGCGGACCGCTGGGGCCTTCACAACGACTACGCGCTCTTCAATCCCGCGCCCGTTACCTAGCGCTGGAGGCACGTGCGGTTCTATTCCCAACGCAAAGTCGGGCAGCTGGTTGGCCGGCGGCTTGACAGTCGAAACGCGCCGCATGTATCAAAGTACGCAGCTCAAATGGGGAAAACAATGGCATTTTACGCGTCCGCGATGGACCGAAGGACCATGCTGAAATCGCTCGGGGCGGTCGCCGCCGGAGCAGCTTTTTCAAAGTTCAGTTTCGCGGCCGGTCCCACGGCGAAGCCTTTCAACGGGCTCTTCCCGATCGCGTCCACGCCCTTCACGCAGGACAACAAGCTGGACTTCGACTGCCTCAACAACGAGGTCAGGTTCTGCAATCGCGGAGGCGTCCCGGGTTTGATCTGGCCGCAGATCGCCAGCGGCTGGTCAACGCTGTCCGCCGACGAGCGCTTCGCCGGTGCGGAGTCGATGATCGCTGCGGGCAAGGGCGGAAAAACCGCGATTGTGATTGGCGTGCAGACCCAGGGAAAGGATCTCCCCGGCGCCATTGCCTACGCCAAACACGCCGCCAAGAACGGCGCCGACGCAATCTGCTCGCTGCCTCCCGAGGGCGACAACGCTGCGGTGATGGAGTACTACAAGGCGATTGGAGCCGCCACCGACCTGCCCCTGTTTGTCCAGACCATCGGCGATATGTCCGTCGATCTTGTGGTCGACATGTACAAGGCGATTCCGACCATCCGCGTGGTCAAGGACGAAGCTGGCGACCCGCTGCAGCGGGTGACGGAACTACGCGCCAAGACGGACGGCAAGCTGGCTGTATTCGCCGGTAAGGGCGTCCGCCAGATGATGGACGAGATGCGGCTCGGCTTCACCGGCTTCTGCCCAACGGTCGGCATGGCCGATCTCTTCCAGCAATCCTGGGAGCTCTACGAAGCCGGGAAGATCCGCGAGTCCTACGATATGTTCGGCAGGATCCAGGCCTTCTCTACCATCACCAACGCCGACCGCTATGTGATGGTGGCGCGCGGCATCTTCAAAGAAGACACCAAATCGCGCCCGACGCCCGGCATGGGCAGTTCGGCAGGTCCGCAGCCGCCCCTCACCGAGGCCGACAAGAAGGTGGTCCGCGAAGCGCTGAATACCTATCTGAAGCCTTACCTCCGCGGTTGAGTCCACTCCCCGGCGCCAGCGCTCGTCGAATCTGCGCTGAGCGCTATGCTGTTGCCACATTCTTCTTGAGATGAGATGCATGCCCGGTTTCCGGTTCCCTCCGTCCTCCTCGAATAAGCGAATTTCCGTGACGGACTCTCTGCGCGCCGCGGCACGGAGTCGGCAGCGCTGGTCCTATCTGGCGGTTGCCCTGCGCTATTTGGTATTGGCGGGTTGCTTGCTGGTCAAC
>CAWBFL010000131.1:0-9178 GCA_963787905.1 uncultured Acidobacteriaceae bacterium
AGCATGTGCGAGCGTTTGCGGGGTCACCATCTTGTGGACGACGTAGTTGTAGGGGGCGACCGTCTGTCCGCGCAGGATGGAAAGTCCGAGATGTACGAGGCTTGGGCCATAGGATCCCGCCTCGTGCGAGACCGAACCGATCAGCGGCGACGATGCTTTGCTCATCTCGGTCACAGCTTCGGCAATGCAATCCTGGCCGACGATGGCAACATGCTTCTCCCGCTTCCGCTCGCGCACCGCATCGAGCGCGCCCAGTGCGCTGGTATCGGTTGCGGCTGCGATCAGAATATGCCGTTCCCGCGGATGGCGCTCCAGAAAGTCCGAAATCAATTTTGGCTACGGTCGCGCATCCCGCGCCCGTCGATACGAACGAACGACTCGATAGGGAGATCGGGAATGCCGCTGCGAACGCCCTCGAAGGCGCCGGTGATGCGGCTCTGCACCAGCGACCCGGCTTCCGGCAGATCGAGCCCGAGCACCCACTCCACCTGTCCCTCCCACAGCTTCAAGGCGTGCGCCGCCAACACTTCACCCGCCTCAAACCCCACGCGATAATTGTCCACCCCGAAGTAGGTGGCGTGGGGATGGGGAATATCGATTGCGATCAGCGGAATCTTGGCCGCCGCAATCTTGTCGGCGATCACCGGCGCGGCTTCCTGTTCAACCTGGAATTCGATCACCAGATCCACTCGGTTCTTGACGAACTCCTCCGCATTCCTCATCGCCGTCGCAGCATCGTAGCAGTTGTCCAGAATCATGAGGTCCACGCCCACCGAAGCCGCAGCCGCCTTCAGGCTCTCCGTCACCTCGACCGAGAAGGGCATGTCGACGCTCTGCCCGCCGAACCCGAACCGCAGCTTCTTCGGTCGCGTCACCTGCCGGTACAACCCATCCGGCGATTGCGAAAGATAGCCTCGATGGACAAACGTCTTCAGAACACGATAAACCGTGGTCTTGGAGATCTTTGTCTGGCGATGGATTGCCTCAAGCGTCATCGGCTGATTCTCGGCCTGCAGAAGTTCCAGGATATCGAGAGCCTTGGATAAAACCGGGATCAGGTAGAGGCGTCGCGACTTACGTAAGGTCATAAGGTCGTACCAATTTGCATGTAATTATGCTTCATTCGGGCAATGTTTCGCTAATGGAATCCATAGAAATATACGAAATGATGGATGTCGCGGCCGATTATCGCGCACACTTGGCTGCCGTTGCTGTCTGCATCGCGCGCCGCGTTCGTCCCAAGTGTGCCATCCTAAGTACTGCAAGGAGGAGCGTTGGCAGCCATCAGTGAAATTGCGGAACTTGTCGGCGCGCCGGTCCCGCCCGCCGCATTTGAGATCCTGCGGGTCTCGAACTTCGAGGCTGCGACGCCGGTCTCTCTGGTCTTCGCCACCGACGCAGCCACTCTCGCGACCGCCCTCAACTCGCCCGCTGGCGCCATCCTCACCCGCTCCGAGTTGCTCAAGCCGGGCAACCCCGCTATCGACCCCGCCGATCCCCGCCTTCTTCCTGTCACCGACCCGCGCTATGCGTTCGCGCTGGCTGCGCACTTCCTGCGCTCCCGGGAGCAGTCCGCACCGAGCTCGTCCGGCGCGTCTCCACTCCATCCCACCGCGATTCTGGGCAACGGCGTACAACTCGGCCGCAACGTCAGCATTGGCCCATACACTGTAGTCGGCGACGGCGTGGTCCTCGGCAGCGATTGCAGAATCCTTGCGAATGTCACCATCTACTCCGGCACGACCTTGGGTAATCGCGTCGTGGTGCAGTCCGGAGCGGTGCTCGGATCCACCGGTTTCGGCTATGCACGCAATTCTGCAACTGGCGAGTATCTGGCTTTCCCCCAGCAGGGCACGCTAGTTATCGACGACGACGTCGAAATCGGCGCCAATACCACCATCGACCGTGGAGCGCTGGGCGAGACCCGCATCGGCGCGGGCACGAAGATCGACAACCTCGTCCACGTCGCCCATAACTGCGTTCTCGGCCGCAACGTCATCATCGCGGCGCAGACGGGAATCTCCGGCTCCAGCATTATTGAGGACGGAGCCATCCTCGGTGGCCAGGTAGGCCTGGGTGAGCACGCACACGTCGGTCCTGGAGTGATCCTCGGCGGTGGCGCCGGCGTGCTCAGCCACAAGAAGGTCCGCGGCTCTGGCGAGGTCTTCTGGGGACGTCCCGCCCGACCGCTCAAGCAGTACCTGCGCGACTTGGCCCGCCTCAGCCGCGGGTGAGATTTTAGTCCGCCCCGTCGGTCAGCGCGTCCATGTAGGCGACATCCAGCGCCGTACCTTGGACCGCAACGTACTCGTTGTCGATCTCGGACCCATCCACGGTGCTGAAGATATGCACTTGGCCGCCGTAGGCCGTGTAAACCTTGTTATAGTTCTGCACCCAGCAAATGCCGGTGAGGCTACCGTAGTAGAACTGGTCGTCATTCTGGTTAGGATACTGCACCGCTACTGCGGTCACTCCGGTACCAGCCTGGTTCACGGCGGGAACAATCTGCACGCTCTGCGGCGACTCCGGAGAGCCGCTCAGGACCACCATGGTCAGGCAGTTGTAGTTCGCGGCCTGTGTCGTGACTCCGTTCGCGAACTGCTTCTGGCGTTCACCGCTGGCGCAGAACTGCGAACCGATCCAAAGCGTGTTGTTGTCCGCAAATAGCATCTTCGAATGGGTGCCGTCGGAGATGGAGTACTTGCCTGTAATGGTGTTGGTGGCCTGGTTCATCGTCGACAGGAAGCCGGTAAACAGGCCGTCTGGTTGCAATTGCTGACCGGCCAGGTAGAGCGTAATGCCATCCGAAATCGCGGCGGTGACACCTCCGGGCACGGGCACATTCGCGATCATGGGATTGGTCTGTGTCGGCGATGAAGGGATAACGTTGTTATTCAACGGCCCCTGCTGCAACAGCGTGACGCTCGCCGTGTTCCCGCCGCACTCCGGTCCGCAGTTCAGCACATAAGCCGTTGTGCCATCCAGCGAGAAATACACTCCGGACGGGCGGTCATACGTCCCGGGCACGGAAACCGCGCAATAGACGGGCAGAAGGTTCGGTTCGCAGTCTACTGACCCGGTCGCCTGAATCGCCGCCTGCTGGGTGGGATACTGGTTCTCGTTCAGCTTGAATACCCGGTAGAGCACGTTGGCGTTGCGCACCATGGCCAGTGCAACCGTATCCCCGGTGTTGGTCACGACTTTGAAGACATTCGGGATGTTCAGCCCATACGATTGCCCCGTCGAGTTGTCGATGACCTCGAGGATGCCGGCTGCCTCTTCGGCCCCGTAGTAGCGGGTAAACGTCGGTGGCACGGCAACTGCGCTGGAGCCCGATTCAAAGGTGCCCACCGACCCGGAAGAAGCCTCGGTCGAATAGTTGATGTTGGTCAGGCTTCCATCGCTGTTGGAGTAGACGTATCCGCGCAGTTCCGACGGGAAGCTCAAAATAGTGCCGGGATAGCCGGAAGAATACCCGCTGATCTGGAAGCCGGGAATGGTGTCCTCGACATTGCTGCGAATATCACGCAGCGCGTCTACGATCTGCAGGCTGCCGCTGCTGCCGTTTGCGGTTACGCCGATCATCACTCGCTGAGCGAGCTTGCTGGGCGGAACGGGGCGGCCCGCATAGGTGTACTCAGGAAACTTGTAATAGTAGTAGGCTGCGGAGTGGCACGAGCTGACTCCAAGCGCAGAGACCACCAGCAACAGTCCGCCGATGATCCGCGACCGGGCTCCGCCGAAAAACGCCTTGTCCGCTGTGGATGTCTTCTGATTCAAGGGAGTTTGTGGCAACGGGCTGGGGAACGGCGTCGCGCCGGACCCGCGAACAAAGAGACTTCGATTCTTCAACGTGGACAACTCCAACCTTGATCGTGCAAGGGATTTCCCATGGACCGCTGTCTGAGTATACCAAAGGAAGTCGCTCTCGAAGCTGCCAGAGCAGCGGCCCACACTCGCATGGAACGACGGTTAGGATGGGTAAATGCCACCGGCCGGCAGGGAATTGGAGGTACAGGTTTTGGGTGCGGCGCAGTCAGCCTCGCCGGCCGTCCGGCGCAGCGCGTTGGATAGGCTATTCACCGGTGGCTGCGTGCTCGGCGACGGCGCCATGGCGACCATGCTGCTCCACCGCGGCGCGTCCATCGATACCTGCTGCGAAGAACTCAACCTGCGGCAGCCGGAAGCCATTGCGGCCGTGCACGCTGCGTATCTGCAGGCTGGTGCAGAGATCATCGAGGCCAATACGTTCGGCGCCAACGCCTATCGCCTGGAACGCTGCGGATTGCGCAGCAAGGTGCGGGAGATCAACCTCGCTGCGGTTCGCATCGCTCGCCACTGCGTCATCCGGGCCGCGGGAGCCCAGATTGCCGGAGCCATCGGTCCGCTGGGGACGCGGATTCAACCTCATGGCGAAGTGAGCTGCATCGCAGCGCGTTCGGCTTTCGCGGATCAGGTTCACGCGCTTGCGGAAGGTGGCCCGGGAGTGGGCGCAGACCTCCTCATCCTCGAGACCATGATGTCGCTGGCCGAGGCAACCGAAGCCATCGCAGCGGCTCGCGATGCCGCCCCCTGGCTGCGGCTTGTGGTGATGATGACTATCGATGAGAATGGCGACTGCCTCGACGGTTCGTCTGCGCAAAGGGCTGCAGCACACCTCGCCGATCTGGGGGCTGACGCCATCGGCTGCAACTGCTCGTACGGTCCGACAAGTGTGCTTCGTGCGATCGAGCGAATGCGCGCTGCTACGCCCTTACCTTTGGCCGCGATGCCCAACGCCGGCATGCCGTTTTTGGTCGAAGGCCGCAGCAACTATCCAATCTCGCCCGTAGAGATGGCAGCTTTTGCGCGGAGTTGTTTGCAGGCTGGAGTCACTCTGATTGGCGGCTGCTGCGGCACCACGCCGGACCACATCCGCGCGATAAAGTCGGTTCTGCAAGAGTCCGCGCCGCAGGAGTCCGGCTGATCGCGCATCCGGAAATCGCGCCTGTTGCCGCCCATCGAAATTCAAATTGCGAGCTGCCTTCGCTCGCGCCCGGCTCCTGGGCGTAAACTGCTGAAAACAGTTGCGAGGGATGGTTATGGCGGGATTTGAAGAACACCTGACTCAGTTGGAGACCGTGGTAGAGCGCCTGGAGCGCGGGGATTTGACCCTCGAAGAGTCGGTCCGGTTGTTCGAGGAGGGCATGAAGCTCTCGCAGGCTTGCAAGGAAGAGCTGGAGCAGGCAGAGGGACGGATCCAGGTGCTGGTGGAAGGGAAGGGCGGGTCCATGCAGGCGGTGGACATGGAGAGGGATGAGGAAGACGAGATCGCGACTGGCGAGGACGAAGTATAGGTGTCCGGGCACGAGGTCCTGCAACCGGCCTAGGAATCCCCGAATTGCGGCGAATTTTTCCACTACATCGTTCCGTCGGCAATACTCCCGCAGCCGGCATTTCCAGTTTGCGACCTAATTCGGTAACATACTCTTAAGAGGCGCCGCACGGGCACCGGCCCGCGGCAAAGAAACTCCGCCAGATCGGGGTTTTCCTTATATATTTGTAAGTACCGAATTGTTCATTTCTGTCCCTGACGCTCGAGTTGTCTGCTCCGGCAGACGTGTCGATTAAGCATCGGAACTAAAAGTCGACGCAGTAATTGCACACCCGTTGTGTCTTCCTGGCCAGGAAACGAAGTCCTTCAAATGGAAGGTTGCCATGAATACAGCAGAGCAGCATCGCCGCATTCCCGACCCTCAAGGCCTCTATCACCCGCAGAATGAGCACGATGCCTGCGGCATGGGATTGGTCGCGAGCATTCGTGGGGAGAAGACTCACGACATCATTCGCAAGGGCCTGGAAGTTCTCATCAACCTCACTCATCGCGGTGCCGCCGGCTGCGATCCGGAGACCGGAGACGGTGCGGGCATCCTGATTCAGATTCCCCACGACTTTTTCGTGGAGGAATGCGGCAAACTCGGGATGCAGCTGGGAGCGCCCGGCACGTATGCGGTGGCCATGGTATTTCTGCCTGTGGATAAGCACAGCCGCCTGCAATGCGAAGGCGTGCTGGAGCGAATGGTCCAGGCCGAGGGTCTGACCCTCATCGGTTGGCGTGACACGCCGGTGAATGGAGATTTGATTGGCCGCGAAGCGCGCGCCTCGCAGCCTTACATTGAGCAATTGTTCATCAGTCGTCCGCAAGGCATGGACGAGGACGCGTTCGAGCGCGCGCTCTACATTGTGCGCCGCCGCACCCAGAACGAAATCGCTGCGTCCGAGATCGAAGATAATGGCGACTTCTATATCCCATCGCTCTCGTGCCGCACCATCATCTACAAGGGGTTGATGCTGGCTCCGCAGATTGAGAAGTTCTATGTGGAACTCGCCAACCCGCTGGTCAAGAGTGCGCTCTGCCTGGTGCATCAGCGCTTCTCCACCAATACCTTTCCGAGTTGGAAGCTAGCGCACCCGTATCGCTACATTTGCCACAACGGCGAAATCAATACCGTGCGCGGCAACGTGAGCTGGATGAACGCACGTCAGTCGGTGCTGAAAAGCCCGCTGTTCGGCGAGAATATCGAGAAGGTGTTCCCCGTTATCTCGCCTGGCGGAAGCGACTCTGCTTCGCTCGACAATGCCGTGGAGTTTCTCTTCCACTCCGGCCGCTCGCTGCCGCATGTCATGGCCATGCTGATTCCGGAAGCATGGGCCGGCAATCCTGACATGGACGAGGAGAAGCGGGCTTTCTACGAGTACCACGCCTCGCTGATGGAGCCGTGGGATGGCCCGGCCGCCGTCGCCTTTACTGATGGCCGTGTGGTGGGAGCGACCCTGGACCGGAATGGCTTGCGTCCTGGCCGCTACATTGTCACCAAGGACGACCTGGTGGTGCTCGCCTCCGAGGCCGGTGTCATCGAAGTCCCTGCCGAGGACATTCGCAAGAAGGGCCGTTTGCAGCCCGGCCGTATGTTCCTGGTCGATACCGTCGAGCATCGCATTATCTCCGACGCAGAAATTAAGAAATCGCTCGCAGGCCGCCAACCGTATGGCGAATGGTTGAGGCAGCAGCAGGTAACGCTCGAGCACTTGCCGGAGCCGTGGCGCGTCATCTCGCCGGACCCCGAAACACTGCTGCGCCGCCAGCGCGCCTTCGGTTACAGCGAAGAGGACCTGCGCATTCTATTGGGACCGATGGGTGCCAAGGGCGAAGAGCCGATCGGCTCCATGGGCACTGACGTTCCGTTGGCTTGCCTCTCCGACCGCCCCCAGTCGCTGTTCAGCTATTTCAAGCAGCTCTTTGCACAGGTCACCAACCCGCCCATCGATCCCATTCGGGAAGAGATGGTGATGTCCCTGATCAGCTACATCGGGACTGAACGCAACATCCTGAATGAGACGCCTGAAAACTGCCACACTCTGAAACTGCCGCATCCCATCCTGACCAATCGCGATCTCGAGAAGTTGCGCCGCGTCTCCTCGGGCGACCTGCTGGCTACCACGCTGGGTACGCTGTTCCGTGCGGAAGATGGCGAGGACGGCCTCAAGCATGCGCTCGAAGATCTGAGCCAGCGCGCTGCGTATGCCGTGGCCTCCGGCTACTCGCTGCTCATCCTCTCCGACCGCGGCGTCAACGCGTCGCTGGCACCGATTCCCAGCCTGCTCGCCATGGCCGCGGTACACAACCGCCTGGTGCGGGACAAGACCCGCACGCAGGTGGCCCTGATCATCGAGAGTGCGGAGCCGCGCGAAGTCATGCACTTTGCGCTCCTCATCGGGTACGGCGCGAGCGCCATCAATCCCTATCTCGCCTTCGAGACGCTGCACGATATGAAACGGCGCGGACTGATGCCCGATGATGTCAGCGCAGAGTACGCAGAAAAGAACTTCATCAAGGGCATTAATAAGGGCCTGCTCAAGACCTTCTCCAAGATGGGCATCAGCACGCTGCAGAGCTACCGTGGAGCGCAGGTTTTCGAGGCCGTCGGGCTGAACCGCGAGTTGGTGGATACGTACTTCTCCCGAACCGCTTCGCGCATCGAAGGCGTGGGCCTGGATGTGCTGGCACGCGAGGCGCAGCTCAAGCACGCGTTCGCCTTCCAGCCGCTTACCGAGTCAGAGACCGAGCTCGTGGTTGGCGGCCAGTATCAGTATCGCGAGGGCGGTGAGTATCACCTGCTCAATCCGGCTACGATCAGCAAGCTCCAACACGCAGTGCGGCAGAACAACCCGGCCACCTTCCAGGAGTACACCGACCTGGTCGACGAGCAGAGCAAACATCTGTGTACCCTGCGCGGCTTGATGAAACTGAAGTACGTCGACCAGCCGGTGCCCATCGAAGAAGTGGAGCCGGCCAAGGAGATTGTGAAGCGCTTCACTACCGGCGCCATGAGCTTCGGCTCCATCAGCAAGGAGGCGCACGAGACGCTCGCCATCGCGATGAACCGCATTGGTGGCATGTCAAACACCGGCGAAGGCGGCGAGGACGAGGCGCGTTTCAAGCCCGATCCGAACGGCGACCTCCGTCGCAGCGCGGTGAAGCAGGTGGCCAGTGGACGCTTCGGTGTCACCGCCAACTATCTGGTCAATGCGGACGAACTGCAGATCAAGATGGCGCAGGGCGCAAAGCCCGGCGAAGGCGGGCAATTGCCTGGGCACAAAGTGGATGACATCATTGCCAAGCAGTCAAAGGGAGTCGGCTCGCCGTCAGCGATCTCGAAGGCCATTGGCCGGTCGTCTTCGCCCTTGCCTTCAATCAGTTCGTCCAAACTGGCCATCGTCCGCTTCCGTTTCTGGTCGATCACCAGGTTGCGCGCGATGGTAAACAGCTAGGTGTCAAAGCGCGCCTTGCCGTTGAACTGCGCTCCCCGCACCAGAACCCGCATCCAAACCTCCTGAAAGAGGTCCTCGGACTGCTCGCGATTGCCTGTCAAATAAAGAAGATAGCGCATCAGCCGGTGCTGGTAGCGGACGATCAACTCATCCAGCAGCCCCGCATCCTGGCGCTTCAGCCCCGCGGAAACAGCCAGTTCTCCTGCCGCACCTGCTCATCAGCAATGCTGGTGGAACGTGAACCAAAACAAGGGCGAATGGACGCAGCTGTACTCATCTCATTTAATTAGACGCTATTTCACTCGGCAAGTTCCGGACGTAAGCTGATTTTGCTGGAAATTTACTTTTTTTGTAGAGCAAATCGGAG
>CAWBFL010000132.1:0-36181 GCA_963787905.1 uncultured Acidobacteriaceae bacterium
CTGCCGTCCGCCGCAGCGCTGCCCGGCGCAACGGGCTCTGGGCCTCCGCCCTCTTCGGCCTGCTCTCCGGCATTGCCTTAACCATCAAGCCCACCGTTCTCCCCCTCACCTTCGCCCAGCTCGCGCTCGCCTGCTTTGTCTTGAGCCGCCGTGCCCACCCCTGGATCGCGCACGCCGTCTCCGCCGCGCTCGCCTATCTCGTCGCTCCCGCCCTCGCCGTCCTCTTCCTGGCACGCGAGCACGCCTTCAGCGCCTTCTATGCCGGCTTCCACGGCATCGTCCCCTACTACGCCAGCCTCGCCCATCGCCCGCTCAGCTACGTCGTCCTGCACAGCGTCTCGCCCGTGCTGCCGCTCGTTCTCATCTGGTTCGCCCTGCTGGCCGTCAACTCCCGGAACCGCCCCTACGACTGGGAACGCACCGCCCTCGCCGTCGGCGCGCTCTTCGGCCTCTTCGACTGCATCCTGCAGGCCCGCGCCCTGCCCTATTACCGTTACCCGCTGCTGGCCTTCCTGCTCCCCCTCATGGCCCTCGACTTCACCCGCGCCCTGCGCACACCGCGTGCCCCATTCACAACAGCGGCCGGGGTCCCCGGCGAGCGGTCTTTGCTCGCTGGGGTGGAAGCGTCATGGGTGGGGTCCAAACCGCTCAGCTCCGCCCTCGCCGTCATCGCCCTGTCC
The DNA here is from genome assembly GCA_963787905.1 of uncultured Acidobacteriaceae bacterium. GTDB lineage: Bacteria > Acidobacteriota > Terriglobia > Terriglobales > Acidobacteriaceae > Edaphobacter. The sequence goes on from CAWBFL010000132.1 coordinate 681, forward strand.
TTCGGCGGCTTCTTCCTCGCCCCGCAATCCGCCGTCCTCATTCATCGCTATCGCTGGTGGGAGACCGATTTCATCTCCTCGCTCCAGCAGAATCTCAACGCCCTCGGCGGTCCCGCACTCTCCGGCCACATCCAGTGCATCGACTCCATCTCCGGCTGCGAAACCGCCCTCTACCGCATGCGCCTCGAGCAATCCACCGGCCTGCTCGCCGATTACCCGCTCTTCGGCCCCGACAGCGTCCCCATCGTCCGCCAGACCCGGCAACGCGTCTATCAGGACCTCCTCGCCAATCCGCCCCGGGTCATCGTCGTCTCCAGCTGGCTCCACTTCGACGGCCCCGGCAACTACCTCAAGCTCGACCGCTGGCCCGCGCTCGAAGATTTCCTTGCCACCCGTTACACCCTCCAAACCGAGTGGACTCCCTTCCGCACCAACAAGTGGTGGGGCCGCGAAGAGACTCCCGCCAGCTATCGCATCTACGTCCTTCGCCCTACCCCTGGTCCCTGACACGTCGCACCTCGCTCCTAACCCCCAATCCACATCCACTCGGCGTATCTTGAAATCTATGCGCATGACCGTTCTCGCCTCCGGCTCCAAGGGCAATTCCACGGTCATCGCCTCCGCCAACACCCGCCTCCTCATCGACGCCGGCCTCTCCTGCCGCGAGCTGATGAAGCGCATGCGCCTGGCCAACGAAGACCCCGCCGCGCTCGACGCCATCCTCATTACCCACGAACACCAGGACCACATCGCCGGCCTCGCCACCCTCGCCCGCCGCCTGCGCATCCCCGTCTATCTCACCGAGCCCACTCACCGCGCCTGGGTCCGCATGGTCACCCCGCGCACCGCACCCACCTATGCCCAATGGCTCGACCACGTCCAGGCCGAAAAACTAGCCCGCACCGAATCCGCCGCCGCACAGGCAGCCACAGAACCCGGTGCCCCCTCCCTCGATTCTGAGACATGGAAAGATAGCGCCACCGAACCGGGGGCCCCACCCGAGACAGTTTCACCGTCATGGCTGAGCAATCGCGCCACAGAATCCGTTGCAATCTCCGCCGACTCCGACTCCGAAGACGAAACCCCCGCCGTAAAGCCCGACCCCAGCTTCCTCCCCGCAGTCGAATACTTCCGCTCCGGCGCCAACTTCTCCATCGGCGATATCTCCATTACCCCATTCACCATCCCCCACGACGCCGCCGACCCCTGTGGCTTCGTCTTCGAGTCGCACACCGAGCACTGCCGCATGGCCATCGCCACCGACCTCGGCTACGTCCCGCCCAACGTCAAGGCAGCGCTCCGCCGCATCGATGTCCTGCTGCTTGAATCCAATCACGACCTGGAGATGCTCCGCGACGGCCCTTACCCCTGGTCGGTCAAGCAGCGCGTGCTCTCCCGCGTCGGGCACCTCTCCAACGACGCTACCGCCGAATTCCTCGCACGCGACTACGACGGCGGCGCCGCCTACATCGTCCTCGGCCACCTCTCCGAGCAGAACAACGCCCCGGAACTCGCCCTGCTCGCCGCCGAACAGGCCATCCGCGGCCGCATGACCCTGCTTGGTAACCGCATTCTGCTGGCCCGCCAAACCGCCCCGCTCGACCCCATCTGCCTCTAAGTCCTCTCGAATCTCCATGTGACCGCGGACACAGCACAGCCGCCCCCGGTTTCCGCAATATAAGGGATTCATGAGGGAAGCCCGAATCTGCATCTTTTCCCTCAAACAGGAGTCAAATCTTGTAGAATGATGTCTATACCGCTATGGCTGAATTCGCTTCAAGCTCTTCCAGGTCGCGCCGCATGACCATCCCTCATTGCACCGATCCGCTCATCGGAAACATCCTCGCCGGATGGCGATATGACATCTCTGGCCTCTCCCCGGCCATGCGCACGGATTACGATCAGCACCTCTCCGACTGCGCCCACTGCCGCCACCGTCAGCACCTGGCCCGCACCATCGACGTGCTCTTGATCTCGGTCTCCTCGCTCTCGATTCTCGCCTTCCTGCTGGCCGTGGCCGTACTTCACCGCGTCGAAGCCATCGCCCACCTGGGCAACAGCCTGCACGGCCACTTCTACCACACGCCCATCACCGTTTCGCTGGAAGCGGCCGCCATCGCCGGCCTCGTGATCTCGCTGCTCCTCTGGGTCCTGGTCGCCATCGCAACCCCCATCCCCGGCCTGGTCACCGACGCGCTGCAGCAGCGCATCCCGCCCCATATCCGGGAACGCATCATGAAGAACGCCGCGTAACCCGGTTCGGTCTGCGGCAATACGCCCAGCCACGCAAGGCCGCGCATCAACAATCGTCCATTAATATTTCGGGCCCTCACCCCATTTCTGTCGCGGAATCCGTGTCGATCCGTGTAAATCCGCGGCCCTTGTTGTACTTGTCTCATCAAAATACGGTAGCGTAGAAGCATCGCCATGCCTCCCATGCAGTCCCACGCCGAGGGCGAAGTTCTGCCCCCGGTCCATCCCGAAGCCCCCGCCGAAGCCTACTCCCCCGAACAGGCCCGGCGCCACCGCGAGTACCACGTCTGGGATCCCCGCGCCGCGCCCGGAACCTACTTCCTGCTCGCCATCAACGTCGCCGTCTACGTCTGGATGTTCACCCACCACGTCGACTGGAACAAGCCCACCGAATTCGACCTGCTCCGCTACGGCGCCAACGAGCCCTGGCTGGTGCTCCACAGCGAGTGGTATCGCCTGCTCACCGCCACCTTCGTCCACGTCGGCTTCGTGCACATCGCCTGCAATATGTGGTGCCTCTGGAACCTCGGCATCCTCGGCGAGCCGCTCATCGGCCCCTTCGGCATCATCGCCGTCTACATGCTCACGGGCATCGCCGGAAACCTGCTCAGCATGGCCTTCAACGTCGTCGCTGCCGTCTCCACCCACAATCCGCGTTTTCTGTTGGAAGTCGGCGCCGGCGCGTCCGGCGCGGTCTTCGGCATCGCCGGAATCCTCATCGTGCTGCTCTCTAACCGGGCGCTGCCCGTTCCCCTGGGAGGAGCTCCGCCGCCTGCGCAGCATGGTCATCAAGTTCGCCGCCATCAACCTGGTCATCGGCCTCAGCACCATGGTCTTCAACTTCGGCATCCGCATCGACAACTTCGCCCACATCGGCGGCTTTGTCTCCGGCCTCGCCCTCGGCGTTCCCCTGGTCCCGCGCATGACCGCCGGCCGCACCCGCTACCTCGCCCGCCAGAAGGTCACATTCTCCGTCGCCTGCTTCGTCCTCGCCCTCTTCGGCTACTGGATCGCCAACCTGCTGTAAGCGCTCACACGCGTTTTGACTGCTTCACGTGGTTCGCCGGTTGGTCGACGCCAAACCCCGCTTGCGACCAGCGGGAGCGCCATCGCGAAGCCCAATACCCGTCACGAAGTGACCGCCCCACGCGCAGTGGGCCCGTCCGGCAGGACGGTATCAAAACAATTAGAAGCAGGGGTTGTACTTACACCAGCGTCGTCTGCGCGAACTTCCGCACCATCGCCAGCAGCAGCTTGCGGTCGTTCTCGCTCAGCCGCGACGCGTACCGCTGTATCTGAGTCAGAAACCGTATCTCGTCCTCACTCAGCCGCAGCGACGACATCTCCCGGCTCACCGCTTCATCGCTGAAGAACTGCGCCAGCTGCAGATCCAGCGCATACGCAATCTTCTGCAGCGTCTCCAGCGACGGCACCGTGTGCCCATTCTCGACCCGCGAAAGATAGCAGCGCAGCAGCCCCGTCCGCTTCTCGATGTCACCCTGCGACATGCCTTTTTGCAGGCGATAAGCCCGGATCGTCGACCCGATGTTCATTGCAATCGTGGTGACCGGAGGAAGGTTGCTCAGCTGCGCGGGAGATGTTTGCATATCTGCCATTGACCACAAAGTAACCATCCCCCGCCGCCCGGTCAATGACTAATTCGGGGTACACTCCGATTCCCGAACCACCCAAGGTTCCCCGGCTCGAGCCCAGCCCCCAGCCCCCTTCCCTAGTCCCTAGTCCCGAGTCCCCAGTCCCCCCTCACCCCATATACATCCCGCCATTCACATCCAGCGTGTGCCCGGTAATATATCCCGCTCCCTCCGACGCCAGAAACGCCACCGCCGCCGCCACATCCCGGTCCGTTCCCACCCGTCCCAGCGGTATATGCGTCGTCATCGCCAGCTTCTGTTCCTCCGTCAGCACCGCCGTCATCGCCGTTTCGATATATCCCGGCGCCACTGCATTCACCGTAATCGTCCGGCTCGCCAGCTCCCGCGCCAATGACTTGGTCAGCCCGATCAGCCCCGCCTTCGACGCCGCATAGTTCGCCTGCCCTGCCTGTCCCGCCTCGCCCACCACCGACGCAATATTGATCACCCTCCCCCACCGCCCCTTCAGCATCGACCCCATCACCGCCTGCGTCATCAGGAACGCTCCCGTCAGGTTCGTCGCCAGCACGTCGTCCCAGTCCTTCTTCTTCATCCGCAGCGCCAGGATGTCCCGCGTAATCCCGCCATTATTGACTAGGATGTCCACCTTCCCCAACTGCGCAATCACCGCCTTCACGCACTCCTTGATCGACTCCTCGCTGCTTAAATCCAGCGCGTAAGCATGCGCCGTTCCCGCAGCGGGCAAGGTCACCCCAGCGCTCGCCGCCCCTCCGCAGATGGCGGCGGCCTCTTCGATCTCGCCTGCCGCCTCGGCCAGTTGCGCAGCGTGGCCATTGATCTCCACCGCGACGCCATCCAGCTTCTCCAGGTTCCGCGCGCACAACGCCACCGTCGCGCCTGCCTCCGCCAACGCCATCGCGCACGCCCGCCCAATCCCCTGCGACGCACCCGTCACCAACGCAACCCTGCCCTGCAATCCGCTCACACGCTTCTCCATTCCCGACGACCCCTGATTATACGGAAGCCCTCACCCGGAAAGCCCCCCATTAACCGCTTACCATGCTCTAATAGCACGATGAACGACGCACCAGGGGCTCCCACAAAGGTTCCGGCGCGTCACGTCGCCGCCGTCGTCCTCGGCAATGCGCTCGAGTTCTACGACTTCCTCACCTTCTCCTTCTTCGCCGTCTACATCGGCCGCGCCTACTTCCCCTCAGCCGACTCTGCTCACTCCCTCCTCGCCACCCTCGCCACCTTCGGAGCCGGCTTCCTCACCCGCCCCATCGGAGCCCTGGTCATCGGCCGCATGGGAGATCGTCGCGGCCGCAAACCCGCCATGGTGCTCTCCTTCTGGCTCATGGGCATCGCCATCGTCGGCCTTGCGCTTACCCCTCCCCGCTCGATGATCGGCATCGCCGCACCCATCCTGGTCCTCGCCTTCCGCCTGCTGCAAGGCTTCGCCCTCGGCGGAGAAGTCGGCCCCACCACCGCCTTCCTGGTCGAGCTCGCCCCACCCCATCGCCGCGGCTTCTACGCCGCCTTCCAGGGCTGGTCGCAGGATTCGCCGTCCTCACCGCCGGCCTGGTCGGCTTCGGCCTCGCCAACCTCCTCAGCGAACACCAATTGGAAACCTTCGGCTGGCGCATCGCCATGCTGGCCGGAGCCGTCGTCGTTCCCCTCGGCCTCGCCATCCGCCGCGGCCTGCCCGAAACCTTCCACGTCGAGCCGCACCAGCAACGACCCAACCCACCCACCCCGCTCCGCCCCTACCTGCCCGATCATCCTCATCGGGCTCACCCTGGTGGCCTACGGAACCATTGGCACCTACTCCGGAAACTTCGCCACCACCTACGCCATCTCCACCCTGCACCTCAAGGCCAGCGTAGCCTTCGCCGGCACCATCGTCGTCGGCCTCACCGGCGTCGTCTTCGATCTCTTCATCGGAGCCCTCTCCGACCGCATCGGCCGCAAGCCCGTCATGATGGTCCCCGCCATCCTCCTGCTCTGCTCCATCCTGCCCGCCTTCCACCTCATCCTGCGCTACCGCACCGCCTTCGCCTTCCTCGCCGCCTACGGAGTGCTCAGTACCCTGCGCGCCATGTCCACCGGCTCCATCATCACCTGGCTCACCGAATCGCTGCCGCCCGCCTTACGCTCCGGCGGCGTCGCCCTCATCTACGCCGTCTCCATCTCCGTCTTCGGAGGCTCCACCCAGTTCGTCCTCGCCTGGCTCATCAAAATCACCGGCAGCCCGCTCGCCCCCGCCTACTACTGGACCGCCGCCACCCTCATCGGACTCCTCGCCATGCTCGCCGCCCACGAATCCGCCCCCGTCAAACTCGCTTCAGCGGGAGTTCGGATCAGAAGCCGTTGAGCCGCGCTTGCACGAAGCCTCCGCGCAAGTTTGCGACGTGGCTGAAATTCCTGCCCTTTAGCAAACAAGCTGCCAGGTAGCCGCGTTGACCTTTCTGGCAATAAACAAGGATGCTCCGGTTGAACGGCACCTCGCCTATCCGGTCGCGCAGGTCGTTCAATGGAATATTCAACGCGTTCGGGAGCATGCCGTATTCGGCTACCTCGTCGGTGTTGCGTACATCGAGCAGGAACTCTCCGTCAGGTTTCCAATCCTCAGGGTTGATGGTCGCCACGTCGTTACGGGCGATGTGGTCGGCGACGAACCCCGCAGTATTGATGGGGTCATTGGCTGAGCCAAAGGGCGGGGAATACGCCAAGTCGAGGCTCTCGAGATCGAAGATTGTCATGTTTCCAGTAATTGCTGTCGCCAGGACATCGATACGCTTGTCCACTCCGCCTTCCCCTACAATCTGACCTCCCAGCAGGCGCCCGGTTCCTTCTTCGGCAACGATCTTGATGGTCATGGGTCGAGAGCCAGGATAATAACCGGCGTGGTTTGGGTCGATGGTGACGCTGGTAAAGAAGCTGAATCCAGCCTTGGTGGCCTGCACGCTGTTGAGCCCCGTGAAGCCCGCAGCAAGGTGCATCACCCGGACGATGGACGTTCCAAGTGCTCCGGGGTAAATGTAGTGGCCACCGGCAGCGTTGGCTCCTGCGATTCGGCCTTGTCGGTTGGCCGGCCCGGCCAGGGCAATGCGCGAGCGCGCACCGGTAAGCCGATGAGTTGTCTCGGCGGCATCGCCAACCGCATAAATATCCGGGTCAGAGGATTCCATCCGCGCGTTTACTTTGACTCCACCCGTGACACCAATCTCCAGCCCGGCATCCCTCGCCAGCCCAATTTCGGCGCGAACACCCACGCTCAGGAGGATCAATTCGGCCGCAATGAAAGCGCCATCGGCCAACTCAACCCCCTCCGAACTCAAGGACTTTGCTTCAGCGCCGGTCAGCACCGCGAAGTCGTCGCCGCTTATGCATCTTTGCAGGTGCAGCGCCATGTCGGGGTCGAGCAATGGCAGGACCTGCGGGAGCCTCTCGATGACGGTAACGTGCATACCCCGGCGGTGAAATGCCTCGGCCATCTCCAGGCCGATGAATCCCCCGCCGATTACCGCGGCGGTCTTCGGGCGGCGCGTTTCCAGAAACGCGAGAATGCGGTCCATGTCCGGGACATCGCGAAGGGTAAAAACATTGGAAAGGCCTGCGCCAGGGATAGGCGGAACGATCGGATTTGCGCCTTGGCTGAGGATAAGCTTGTCGTACGGAAACTCCTCTTCCGACTGGTCGCGGCGGCGAACCCGGATGGTCTTGGCCGTGCGATCGATCGAGACGACTTCGTGGTTGACCCAGACTTTGACCCGCGAGCGAGCCCACATCGTCTCCGGAGTCATCAGCAGCAGCTTCGAGCGGTCCTGGATCTCGCCCGCGATATGGTACGGCAGGCCACAATTCGCAAACGATATATACGGGCCCCGTTCGAATAGATGAATCTCAGCCGATTCATCGACGCGACGTGCCCGAGCCGCCGCCGAAGCGCCGCCTGCAACACCTCCAACAATAACGATTCTGTTTGCCTTTTTCATGGACTACTCCGGGGTGCAACAAGAAGACGAACTGGTAGAGACTCGGTTCCACGGCATGCGCGCGAGTAGAAGCGCCATGCCACAGGTGCCGCTGATGCCAGCGAAAAGAAGTCCGCAACCAAGCAAGAGCGGCAACGCCGCAAACCATGAGTTGACAGTGAGAGCTAATACGGCGCCAGCCGCTGAGAGCGATCCCACAACGATCTGCACCTGACGCATCAGCGGTAGTATGTTGCCGGAGCCGCGGTGCACTGCAAATCCGGCATGGATCCAGGCCTGCGTACCGCCCTCAACCAGAACGCCATCATCACATCCGGCCAGCTCAAGTTGTTCAAGAGCCTGCCTGGCACGTTCTCCCGACTGACACAGGACATACACCGGAACCCCCGGCGTGTGATGCAGCAGAAAGTCCTGGGCCCTCAGTTCATGCAGCGGGACCAGCCTTGCGCCCGGAACATGCGCCGTGTCGTATTCTGGGGGCGTGCGAACATCCAGCAATCGGTGCGCCTGCCCGCCGCCAAGAACGGTTGCGAGAGCAGCGGGAGAGATAGACTTTAATTTGACGCGGGTCATATGCATATGTGAATATATGAGCATGCGGTGATATATGTCAAGCAAAAAAGGACGAGATCTTACGGATGCCGAATTGGGAAAAGTTGCCGGACAATTCCGGCTGATGGGAGAGCCCCTGCGCCTCAAGATTCTTCAGGCACTCTGCGCCCGGCCCTTGACCGTCGGAGAGATCGTATCTGGAACTGGCGCCACGCAGTCGAACATCTCAAAACATCTTTCGTTGCTGACGTCTGCTGGCATCATCACACGCCGGAAAGATGGCCAGTTCGTCTACTACGGGATGAGCAATCCACTCACGATGAAGCTCTGTGAACTGGTGCATAAGGAAATGCTGAAGCAATCCTGAGCATCGTTCGTAGTCAGCCAGGCTTTATCCGTGGTGGCAAAGCTTTCTCATCGAGACCATGCAGCGATCCTCGCCTTCTGGCAACAAGGGCGGCTGCGACCTCCCGAAACCCTTGACACGCCCCATACGGCTAAAGAAGGGATACAGAGCATCGCAGCCACACTGCACTGCCTGTTACCCCACCCGGCACTCCCGTCGCCATCCGACAATCTTCTGCACCAAGTCCACCCCTAAGCCTTTTCAAAAGTCCACTTAGATATATCGACAGGGGGAGGGGGGATACCACCCCGCCAACCCGGACAGAGTTAGGCAACAGGTTATCCACTCCCCCGATTCTTGGCGTGGCTTATCCTTGCTCCACAATGTCCGAATCAACCTCCGCAGTCGTAGAAAGTAAATCCACCGCGCCAGCCGCCTCCGAGACCGACGTCTACGCCATCACCGGCGCCGACCCCGAAGTCCTCGCCTACGCCATGGCCAAGTACTCCCGCTCCTCGCTCTCCATGAAGGAGTCCCTCGCCGAGATCTCCTGCCAGCGCGCCGAGCAGTTCCTCAACACCTTCTACTTCCAGTACGGCCATCGCTCCATCGCCGACCTCGCCCACATTCCCTTCGCCATCGAGCGCCTCTCCCTCCTCGCCGCCATCTCCCTGGTGGACGAGACTCGCTGGGATGGCCAGGAGCGCTCCACCCGCTACCAGAACTTCCGCAAGTCCGGCTGGTACACCCCCGCGCTCTCGCCCGAGCAGACCACCACCTACACCGCCTCCGTCGAAGCCCTCTTCGCCGCCTACGACAAGGTCGGCGCGGACATGCTGGTCGCGCTCAAAGCCGCTATCCCCCAACCCGTCGGCATGGACGACGGCGCCTACACCCGCACCCTCAAGGCCCGCGCCTTCGACGTCGCCCGCTACCTGCTCCCGCTCGCCACCAACACCTCGCTCGGCCAGATCGTCAGTGCCCGCACCCTCGAATCGCAGATCTCCCGCCTGCTCTCCAGCCCGTTCGCTGAAGTCCGCGCTCTAGGCGAACGCCTTAAGTCCGCCGCCGCGTCTCCCGCCTGGAACGTCAACCACGAATCCGCCCGCGTCCTGCTCGAAGAAGCCGCCTCGTTCTCAATTCCAGACTCAGCCGGCCGCGAAGACTTCCACGCCCGCCTCGCCGGCACCCTCGTCCGCGACGTCAAGACCGCGCCCACGCTGGTCAAGTACGCCTCACCCAACGACTACGCTATCGCCTCTCGCGCCGAACTCCGCGCCGCCGCCGCCGAGCTGATGGCCGGCCAGCCCATCGAACCGGCTCCCGTCGTCGACCTCGTCGAAGACGCCGGCTCCCTCGAAGTCGAACTCGCCACGTCCCTCCTCTATCCCGAATGCCACTACTCCTGGCGTCAGCTCCAGCAGACCATCGCCGCACTCCCCGCCGCCCGAGTTGCCGAGATCGTCGCCCTCGGCGCCAAACACCGCGGCCGCCACGACGAGCTCCCCCGCACCTTCTCCGCCGGCCAGAGCTTCAAATTCGACATCCTCATGGACATCGGCGGCTTCCGCGACATGCACCGCCATCGCCGCTGCGTCCAGCTCATCCAGGACTACACCGACCTCCACGGCTATGACGAGCCCGTCTGCCCCGGCCAACCCACCCTCGCCGACGCCGGCCTCCACCAGACCTACCACGCCGCCATGTGCGCCGCCCACGCCGCCTACCGCGCCGCCGCCGACTCGGCCACCATCCGGTGCCCATTCGTGAAGCACCCTCGTCACGGTGGGTGAAGCCCCGCCAACCCTGATGCCGCCTACCTGCTCCCCCTCGGCACCCGCATCCGCGCCATGTTCAAAATGGACTTCGCCGAAGCCCTCTACATCGCCGAACTCCGCTCCGGAGCCGCAGGCCACTTCAGCTATCGCCGTGTCGCCTGGGAGATGTATCTCGCCGTCGCCAAACGCCACCCCGCTCTCGCTGCCTACTTCCGCATCGAGGACGTCAACCAACCCATCGATCTGCTCAAGCGATAGCCTTCCGCCGAACGACATTCTCATCTGCGACCACCGGGAGCACCCGCGCGAAGCCCGGCACGCGTCACGAAGTGACCTCCGCCCGCGCAGGGCGCCCGTCCGGCAGGACATCACCGCAACGGGCTAGACTTCCAGCACCGTCTGTTCAATCGCGCTCGTCTCGCCGCGCGGCTCGGGAATTCTTCCCTCGGGCTCGCGCGATCCAAACGCGTGGATCAAACCCGCCAGCGCAATCAGCCCCAGCGCCATGGCGCAAACGCCATTCCACTTCCAGCGTTCCCAGGCGATCGTCGACAGCACCGAACCGCCCGCCGCGCCCGCAAAGTACACCGTCATGTAGACCGTGTTCAGCCGGCTCCGCGCCGACGGCACCAGCCCGAAGATCCGCGTCTGGTTTCCCACCTGCGTCAGTTGTGCCCCCACATCCAGCAGAATCACACCCGCCAGCAGGGTGGCAATATGCATGGCGAACGACAAGCCGGATGCCTCCCGTTCGCCCCCCCACAGCACCGCGTAGGAGAAGGCCAGCGTCGCAATTCCAGCGGTAATCACCCATCTTGACCCGCGCCGGTCCGCCAGTCTTCCCGCAACCGGAGCGACCAGCGCGCCCGCAGCGCCCACCAGGCCGCAGCTGCCGGCGAACCCCGCTCCCAGCCGGTAGTGGCTGAACAGCAGAAACGCCAGCGTCGTCCAGAAGCAGCTGAACGAGGCAAACACGAGCGCGCCGATCAGACTCGATTCGCGCAACAGCGGCTGCGTCCGGACCAGCGTCCACAGCGAACGCATCGCATCGCGGTAGCGCAATTGCTGCTTCGGCGGCAGCTCCGGCATCACCCGCCCGAACAGCAGCAGAAATGCCGCGTTGACCAGCGCCGCAATTACAAACACGTAGCGCCAACCGTCGGTCACCCAGAAGGCCCCCTTGGGAAAGAGGCCTGGCGCATGCGCAAACAGCATCGGAATGCGGCTTACCCAGCCCGCGAAGGTCCGCGCCAGCAGGATCCCCAGCAGCAGGCCCATCATCACCCGCCCGATCGCGCGCCCGCGTTCCCGGTCAGGCACCAGGTCCGGTGCAATCGGAAGCGCAACGTGGGTCACCGACGCCACCAGCCCCAGTAGCACGCTCCCCGCAATCAGCCACGCCAGCGTCGGCGCCAGCGATACCAGAAGCAGCGCTATAATCACCGCCGCATACATCCGCATCATCAGCGCACGCCGCTCCAGCACGTCGCCCAGCGGAACGAACAGCAACAGCCCCAGCGAATACCCCACCTGCGTTGCCCCGGCCACAAACATAACCCGGCCCGCCGGAGCCCCGTAGGTCTTCCCCATCTCCACCAGCAACGGCTGGTTGAAGTAGATCGTCGACACCCCGATGGCGCACGCCAGCCCCAGCAGATTCAGAGGCGCTCGCGGCCTTGCGGATTGGGATGCTGGAGTCATTGGGCGTGACCTTCCTGCAACCCAGTGTAAGTCCAGCCCCGGTCAGGTGGTCCGTCCACCTGTGAAAATTCCCAGCACCCCCTGCCGCCATTGACGCGAAAAACGTTGGATTCGCTCAGCGGAATCGATGAATGGACCCAGCACCGGTCCACCCACGCCTGCCTCTTCGCTCACTCCCAGCGGTCCCAGACCACGGCTCACATCTTCCCCAGTGTCAACTTGGCGATCGTCGCCAGCTGCATAAAGGACGTGCCCTCATAGATCTTCCCGATCTTGGCGTCGCGATACAGCTTCTCCACCGGGTAATCCTTTACAAACCCCGACCCGCCGAAGACCTCCACCGCCAGGCTCGCCACCCGCTCCGCCACCTGTGACGCAAAGTACTTCGCCATCGCCGCTTCCTTCAGAAACTCCACCCCCGCATCCCGCAGCCGCGCCGCGTTGTAGACCATCAACCGCGCCGCCTCGATCTCCGTTGCCATCTCCGCCAGTTGGAACTGCATCGCCTGAAACTCCGCCAGCGGCTTGCCAAACTGCCTCCGCTGCCTGGCCCACCGCGCCGCATGCCCCCACGCTCCATCCGCCAGCCCCACCATCTGCGCGCCAATCCCGATGCGCCCTTCATTCAGCGTCTCGATCGCCACCTGGTAGCCCTTCCCCCGCTCGCCCAGCATCTGCTCCGCGGGTACCGCGCAGTCGTGGAAGATCAACTCGCACGTGCTCGACGCGCGAATACCCAGCTTGTCTTCTTTTCGCCCAACCGAAAAGCCCTCCGTGCCCTTTTCCACCAGGAACGCCGTCACCCCCTTGTAACCGGCCCCCGGATCGATGGTCGCAAACACCACGAAGAGCCCGGCCTCCTTCGCGTTCGTAATCCACAGCTTCTGCCCATTCAGCACGTAGCCTTCCCCGTGCTGCACGGCACGAGTCTGCAACGCGAACGCATCCGACCCCGACTTTGCCTCGCTCAGCGCATACGCGCCCACCGTGTCCGCCGTCAGCCGCGGCAGGTAGCGCTGCTTCTGCCCTTCCGTCCCCCAGCGCACCAGCGCGTTCAGGCACAGCGTGTTCTGCACATCCACCAGAACGCCGACCGAAGGATCGACCGCCGACAGCGCCTCGACCGCCAGAACGGCATCGAAGAAGCTTCCGCCCGCGCCACCGTATTCCTCTGGCGCCACAATCCCCATCAACCCGAGCGGGAACATCTCCCGCACCAACTCGGCGTCCATCTGCTGCGTCTCGTCCATGATGCGCACCAACGGCGCCACCCGCTCTGCCGCAAACTGCCGCACCGACCCCTGGAACATCCGCTCATCTTCGCTCAGCGCCGTCAGCGCCGCCCGCACCTCATCCTCCGCCACACCTTCACCTCATCCTGAGAACAGCGAGTGTAGCACTCATCGCCAGTCCCGAGTTTCACTTCGGGTGCCTCCGAATTCCTGCGTCTTGTAGAGCTGCCGTCCGTCTTTCAATTGGGAAGACCTTTCCAAACATCCACTCGGCAATGTATTACCCTTGGCGTTGTCGTTCAATGACCGTTTGTCCGCGGGAGACCGGAAATGCGCAGTTCATGGGGCAAGAAGAGTGGGGCGGTGACCGTCGCAGTACTGCTGACGGCTGGCTGGTTCGCATCGGCGCAGGAAGCACCTCTTCCGAAGCTGATGGAGGACCACGGCCGCGCCACCCTCATGGTCGACGGCTCGCCCTACTTCCTGCTCGGCGCGCAGGTCGACAACTCCTCCGGCTGGCCGACCCGCCTCGACGCCGTCTGGCCCGCGGCCGATCTCCTCAAGCTCAATACCCTCGAAGTCCCCGTCTACTGGGAGCAGATGGAGCCTGTCCCGCGGCAGCTTCGACTTCAGCGTCGTCGACGCCCTCCTCGACCAGGCCCGCGCCCACAACACGCGCCTCGTTCTCCTCTGGTTCGGCACCTGGAAGAACGGCAAGATGCACTACGTCCCCGACTGGGTGAAATCGGATCCGGTTACATATCCCCGCATGCTTTCGAAGTCCGGCGCGCCCATCGACGTCCTCAGCCCCAACGCGACCGCCAACCTCGACGCCGACCGCACCGCCTTTACCGCACTGATGCACCACCTCAAGCAAGCTGATCCGCAGCACACTGTCCTCATGATGCAGGTCGAAAATGAGTCCGGCTCGCTCGGCCTGGTCCGCGACTTCTCGCCGATGGCGCAGAAGATCTTCGACGCGCCCGTTCCCGCCGATCTGCTCAAGGCGCTCAATAAGCAGCCCGGCACCTGGTCGCAGGTCTTCGGCAACGACGCAGACGAGACCTTCGCCGCGTGGTCCGTCTCCCGCTACATCAACGCCGTCGCCGCCGCCGGCAAGCAGGAACTCCCCCTGCCCATGTACGTCAACAACTGGCTCAAAAGTCCGCGCGCCTTTCCCATCACCACCGTCCCCGGCGACGACTATCCCTCCGGCGGACCCAGCATCAACATGTTCCCCGTCTGGAAGGCCATGGCGCCCGCGATCGACATGCTCGCGCCTGACATCTACGTCCCCAACAGCGAGCGCTACCGCGCCGTCATGCGCGAGTTCCACCAGCCCGGCAATCCGCTGCTCATTCCCGAAAGCCTCGGCTTCGAGCCCTTTCCCGGCGCCACCGGCTACGCCCGCTACCTCTACTTCGCGCTCGGCGACGGCGCCGTCGGCTTCGCCAACTTTGGCCTCGACCGCCTCGATATAGCGCACCCGAACCAGGAGATGCAGGCCGTCGTCAACAGCTTCGCCCTGCTCGGCTCCTTCACACCGCAGCTCGCCGCTCTCAAATTCGGCGGCAAGCTGCAAACCGCCGTCGAGGAAGACGGCATCTCGCAGAAGGAACTCGCCTTCACCGCCGACGGGATGCCGGTACCGCTCGAAGGCGCACACTCCGCTCCGGCAGCGCCCGCCGATACCGCATGGCGCGTCATCGTCTCCTTTCCACCCAGCTACGATCCGCCCGCCGCGCCCGTCTCCACCACCTCGGACACTACGGGCCTGCACGAAGGCCGCGCCGTGGTCGCCTCGCTCGGACCCAATGAATTCCTCGTCGCCGGCATCGACTGCCGCGTGCAGTTCGCCCTTCCCATCCACTCCGCCGGCAAGCAGCCGCAGATGCTCAAGGTGGAAGAGGGCCGCTACGACGGCTCAAAATGGATCCCCGTCCGCCTGTGGAACGGCGACGAAACCGATTATGGACTCAACTTCGGCGGCAAAGGCTCTTTGCTGCGCGTCACCCTCGGGAGCTACTAATGAACACTCAATTCGTAACCAATTCTGATCGCAAAATCTCCATCGCCGCTGCATGTGTAACCGGACTGGTTGCCTGTGCGCTCGCGCTCGCCATTCAACCCTGTTTCGGGCAGACCTCCGCCGACTCCGGCCCGCATCCCTGGCAGAAAATCCAGATGCCCACCGCCGCCGAGGTCGCCAAAGTCTGGGTCAACCCGCCCTCCGAGTACGGCCCCGAGCCCTACTTCGGCATGAACGGCCCCGTCACCATCGAGTCGCTCGCCCACGACCTCGACACCATGAAGTCGCTCGGCTTTCACGCCGTCACTGCGCAGGCCGGCGGCGGCATGACCACCACCTACCTCACCCCCGAGTACTTCGCCTTCTTCAAGCAGTTTGCCCTCGAAGCCAAGAAGCGCGACATGAAGGTCTGGATCGTCGACGATATCGGTTATCCCAGCGGATTCTCCGGCGGCCTCTTCATGCCATCGAAGGACAAACACGACCTCAGCATGCAGGCGCTCAGCCTCGGCCAACGCTTCACGGTAAAGGGGGGCGAGACCCTGAACCAGGCGGTCGGCGCCAATGCGGTCGCAGCCGTGGCCACCAACGCCTCGCTGGAGCGCATCGTTGTGGGCACCAACGTTCCGGCCCAGCATATCGCCGTTCCCATCGTCAACGGCAGCATCTCCTGGACCGCCCCTGCCGGGCCTGACTGGACGGTCGCTGTGGTCGAGCATGTCTTCCGCACCTCGCCCACCCGCAGCGACGCCAACCCCACCCACGCCAAGGACTCCACCTACCCCCTGGAGGACTACCTCAGCCCCGAAGCTACCGCCGCCTACCTCGAAGCCACCCACAACGGCTATTACAAGGCCATGCCTGAGCTCTTCGGCTCGACCATCCTCGGCTTCCGCGGCGACGAGCCCGACTACTCCATCGCCGGCCTGCCCTGGACCCCCGCCTTCTTCGACACCTTCCAAAAGGTCAAGGGCTACGACATCCGACCCTACCTCGGCGCCATCCTGCTCTCTCAAGGCGGCGGCGGACGCCCCCGGCCCCCGGCTGCCGCCCCCGGCGCAACTGCCGCGCCCCAGTCTGATCCAGCATTCATCCCCGCTGGCCCGCCCACCCCGCCAACTAAGCTCACCGACACCGAACTCCGCGCCAAGGGCGATTACTACGACGTCTTCTCCCAGATGTTCCGGGACGGTTTCTTCAAACCCCAGGGCATCTGGTGCGCCGAGCACGGCGTCGCTTATCAGGTCCATCTTAACCACGAAGAGATGGAGATGGACCTCACCCGCTCCGAAGGCGATTTCGTGCGCGACATGAAGTACGTCGAAGTCCCCGGCATCGACGCCATCTGGCACCAGATCTGGACCGACACCATCTCCGACTACCCGCGCCTTGCCTCCTCCGCCGCTCACGTCTACGGCCATCCGCAATCGTTCACCGAGAGTTTCGCCGCCTATCGCCCCGCGCCCGACATCACCCTCGCCCGCTACATCCTCAACGAGCAGCTGGTCCGCGGCATCAACATCATGGAGACGATGTTCTACTCCGCCACCCGTCCCGAGTCCGCCGGCCCGGAGCCCGCGCGTCCCGCGACTCCCGGAGCTCCCGCAGCACCGCCGCGCCGCGGCGGCCCCTCCGAGGTCATGCGCGATCCCGGCTGGCCCGCGCTCACCGAATACGTCCGCCGCGTCGGCTACGTCATGAGCATGGGTCGTCCCGCAGCCAGCGTCGCCCTTTACATCCCATCCAGTTCCATGTGGATCAATGACCGCGACTCCGACACTGCCTTCGTCTCCACCGAGCGTCTGCTCGCCGAACGCCAGATCGACTTTGACATCATCAACCAGGACGCCCTGGCAACCGACCTCAAAGCCGGCCCAGGTACCCTCGAATCCATGAGCGGCAACGCTTACCGCACCGTCATCATTCCCTCGGCGGCCATCCTCACCCAGACTGAACTTGATCGTCTGAAGGGTTTCGCCAGCGGCGGCGGAAAGGTCCTCTTCCTCGGCCGAACCCCGTCGCTCATCTCCGGCCAGACCATCCTCGACGCCCGAGCCGCCACACCCGCCGACTTCTCCTTCGCCACCGTCGAAACCTCAGCCCAGCTTCCACCCACACCCACGCCGCCCGCGCAGGCACCCACTGCGCCGCCCGGCCCGCAAATCGTTCCTGCGGACATCGAGACCGCACTCGCCACGGTCATTCCGACCCGCGACGTCATCCTCGATGCGCCCGATACCGCGCTTAAGGTGAACACCCGCCGCCTCAAGGACGCCAGCGTCTTCTTCTTCTTCAACGAAGGCGCGCAACCCAGCGCACACTCGGTGACCATCAGGGCCGACGGCAGGAAAGTGGAGGCGTGGGATCCCGCAACCGGCACGGTCTCGACCGTGGCCGCAACCCCGTCCAAGGGCTCCGTCACCGTCAAACTCGACCTCAAGCCCTACGAGACCAAACTCATCACTGTCCAGTAGGCGCAAAAGCCGCTTCTAGCCCCAGGGCCTCACGTCTCAGCGATAAGATGTGGGGCCATTAGGTGCCCACGCGCGCTCAGTTCGAGTCGAACACCGCGTTGTGCCGGCTCAACCACCAGCAGGCGCCATCTCCGCCCTGCGGAAACAGCGAGCGGCTGCACGCAACGGTCGCAATCCCGCCCTCGTCGTACTCTTCCTTGTTGTCCTTCAGCGGCAGCACAATGATGGTATTCACGGTCACCGTGCCCATGCCGCCGCCCATCGCCACCCGCGTGCGCCACACGGCCCAGTCCCCCACATACAGGACCGAAAGTGCCCCGATGAGCCCAACCACCACTCTGCCGACGATACGTTTCACCCGAGCCAACCGTTCTCGTACCTCCAGCGCAGTCTAGAAGACTAGCAGAGTACGGCAGCCCCGGCGGAGTTCTATGAAGCCATCTTCATCAGTTCCTGCTCGGCTCGCAGCCAGTCAGCCTGGTCCTGGCCGTGCTGCCGGCCCCGTTCCGCCCAGTATTGCAAGGCGAGCAAAGCGATGTCTTCGTGCGTCGGCATGGTCGCCGTTACTTTCTCGGCAACTGTCTGCTTCTTCACGGCTGCCTTCTTGGTCGTCCCAGCATCTGCCTTCGGTTTCGCAGGAGCCTTTGTTTTCTTCACTTTCTCGGTCATTTCAATTCTCCTTCGGGGGCTGGCCACCAACATTCTGTGCCATCCTCTTCAGAATACTTGACTCTGTCAAAGAAAGCTCTCCCCATCCACTGGAGGTACCTCGGCGAGCACCCGCAAACCCGCCCCAGATGCGCCATTCACCCGCTTTATGAATATTTGAGTTAGTGGGCTGGTGCGTCGCTGCCCGGCGGCCGGATCCGCCCCATCGCCAGCACCAATGGAATCATTAACGCGCAGAACACCGCGAACACCGCAATAATGTCCATGTACGCCAGCATTGCCGACTGCCTATGTAACTGGTTGTAAAGAAAGGCCTGCGCCGCCTGCACATTCCCGCTGGTCTTGCCCCCGAACCCGCTCGCCGCCCCATTCCCGCCCCCGTAGAAGAGCCCTTTCAGCGAGTTCACCTGGTTGCGGAACGCCTCATTCCCCGGCGTCAGGTTGCGCACCATCACCGCCTCGTGCGCCTGCTGCCGCCGCGTCAGCATAGTCGCCACGAACGCCGTCCCGGTCGATCCGCCAATGTTGCGCGCCAGGTTGGTCAGGCCCGAGACATCGTTACTCTGCTCCCTCGGTACCCCGATGTAACTGATTGTATTGATTGGGATAAACAGGAACGCCAGCCCCGACGCCTGCAGCACTCGCACCCACATGATGTAGCTGAAACTCGATTGCAGAGAAAACGTGTGCATCGCCACCATCGACACCGACAGCATCGTGAATCCGTAGCAGATCAGGTATCGCGGATCGACCTTCCCGACCAGAATCCCTACCACCGGCATCATCAGCATGATGCAGATGGCCCCTGGAGAAATCACCAGCCCCGCCAGCTCCGCCGTATAACCCAGCAGCATCTGCACCAGCTGCGGAATCAGCACCGTCGTCCCATACAGTGCAAATCCCAGCACGAACATCAGTACAAACGGAATCGCAAATGTCTTCCGCTTGAACAGCGTCAGGTTCAGGATCGGTCGCTTCTCGATCTTCAGCTCATGCAGTTCCCACAGGATCAGCGTCACCAGTGACACCACACACAGCACCGTGAAGAACGTGATGACCGGCGACCCGAACCAGTCGTCCTCCTGTCCTTTATCCAGGATGAACTCCAGCGACCCGAAGCCCGACGCCAGCAGCCCGAACCCGAACAGGTCCAGCTTCAACCCCTCTCGCGCCGACTTCGCCACCTCGCGCTTGATGTGCGGCGGATCCTCCACCAGCCGGTTCGTCAAGTACAGGCTGAGCAGCGCAATCGGCACATTGATGAAGAAGATCCAGCGCCAGTTGAAGTTGTCCGTGATCCACCCACCCAGGGTCGGCCCGATCGCCGGCGCGCACACCACCGCCAGCCCATAGAGTGCAAACGCCTGCCCCCGCTGCTTGGGCGAAAACGTATCCGCCAGAATCGATTGCTCCGACGGCGCCAGTCCGCCGCCGCCCGCGCCCTGCAGCACCCGGCAGAAGATCAGCATCCCCAGCGACGGCGCCAGCCCGCACAGCATCGAGCTCAGCCCGAACAGTACCACGCAGATCATGTAGAACTTCTTGCGCCCGATGAAGGTCGTCAGGTACGCCGACGCCGGCAGGATGATCGCATTCGACACCAGGTAGCTGGTCAGCACCCAGGTCGCTTCATCCACGCTCGCGCCCAGCGACCCGGCAATATGCGGCAGCGCCACGTTGGCGATGGACGAGTCCAGCACCTCCATAAACGTCGCCAGCGTCACCGTAATCGCAATCGCCCACTGATTGGCGCGCGGCTTCCACGCGCGGTCCGCGGCAAGCTGGGCAGCCTGTACTTCATCCATCTGGAGGGTTGCCGTTGCCATGCGTATGAATTTGATTCTACTGTCTCGCCCCGCGACTCGAAATTTGCCGTACAGTAGTTCCATTCGGCCCCGGCGCAAGTCCAATCCATACGCGAGGTCTCCCGCCCATGAAACGTTTCGTCGCCACCGCAGCCCTTCTCTGCTCAGTCCTTTTTGCCCAGGCGCAAACGAAAGCACAGCCTGAAAACGCCGGCTTCCCTTTCAAGAACACCTCGATCCTCAAGCCGCCCGCCGGCGCCAAGGTCGCTATCTACGAGTTCGAAGACATGGAGTGCCCCACTTGCGCCGCCGACGCTCCCATCGTCCGCAAGGCAGTTGTCGACTACAAGATCCCCTACGCCCGCCATGATTTCCCGCTCACCGAGATCCACATCTGGAGCTTTGACGCCGCCGTCACCGCTCGCTATCTCCAGGACAAGATTTCGCCAGAACTCGCCGAAGTTTTCCGCCGCGATGTTTTCGCCAACCAGCGCTACATCGACAGCAAAGACGATCTCACCCGCTTCACTCGCCGCTGGTTCCAGGCCCACAACCAGACTCTGCCCTTCGTCATGGATGCCACCGGCGCCTGCGCGAATGAGGTCAAGGCCGACCGCGCCCTGGGCGACCGGCTCAACATTCACGCCACTCCGTGCATCTTCGTCGTCACCCAGAAAAAATGGGTCCACGTGAACGACATTCACCAGCTCTACCAGATCATCGACACAGCTCGGGCCGAAACCAGCGCAGCCTCAACCGCCGCGCGCAGCCGCACCGCCGCGCCCGTCCATCCCTAGAACCGGCCCCGAAATCCGCGGCTCCTACTTGTCCGGCGCAAAGCTCCCCGGCTTCTCATTTTCATAGCCCGCGAGACTCTGCAGCAGTTGCGCGTTCACCTCGTCGGCAATCGCCATCAGCGTGGCCGGCAACTGGCTCAGGTCGATCCGCCCCATGTTGTCCTGGATAGTCTGGAACAGCGCCACCTGTAGCGCCCGCGCCTCCTCCACCAGCACCGGCGAGGGAAGTCCCTGCCGCCGCCGTCGCGCCCCATGCTGCAAGCTGGCCATGGAGAACAGGGTCATCTGGCCCAGCGGCTGCGCATAGCGCAGGCGATAGACAATCTCGTCCAGCGCCCCCGGCAGATGCTCGCCCACCTCTTCCGCGGAGAGCGGCACCGCCGCCAGGCTTCCGGCCTCCACCATCTTGGCCAGCCACGCCTGCGTAATCGACGCGCGCTCCCGCTCCAGCAGCGTCGCCACCAGCTCCACGGCCTGCGGGCGCAGCGGCTCTTCCTCCGCCAGCTGCGGCAGCGGAAACGCCTCCTCTTCCTCCAGCCGCCGGCGAATGATCTCCACAATCGGCCCGGCCTTCACCGGCTTCAGGATCACCTCGTCCACCATGCGCAGAATCGCCTTGGTGGCCTTCCCCATGTCCGGGTTGGCGCTCAGGACCAGCGTCACCGCCCGCGGGTTGGCGTGGCGCATCGCCCCGACCACAATCAGGCCGTCGCCCGCGCCCGGCATGTGCAGGTCGCTCAGCAGCACGTCGAAGCTCGCGCTTGCGATGTGCTTCAGTGCCTCGTTCACATTCGCCGCGGTCGTAACTTCGAATTCGTGGGCTTCGAGGATGAGACTCAGTCCGGAGAGAACCGATTCGTCATCATCCACGAGCAGGAGCCGTACAGGAGCCAAGGAGAAACCCCATGTGCCGGTTGCACACAGAAGGAAAGCGTCCGAGATGCGCTGCGGGACGGGATAAGAGACGGCAAGAGTAAAGCGAGTCGTACCTATCTTGGAGACTACACCGCCCGTCAGCGCTCATTGCCCCAATTGTGGTGTAACCCGCGAAAACTTCGGTAACCAGAGCTGAGCTTGAGGTGCATTCACACGCCTCTCGCTGCTCCGCGCAGCCCTTTCGCCGGTCGGCACAGGACTCATTCGCGACCGTCGGGAGCTCCAATGCGAAGCCAGGTAAGCGTCACGAAGTGACCCGTGCTAGACTCGAAGTTTTCCGTAGTCCGCACGCCGCAACCCGCGCTCTATGCGGGCCCGGAAACCAGGGAGGGCCTTTCATGCATCCGGATCTCGCCATGCTCGTCGTTCTGCAGACGCACGACCTCGAAGCCAAGCGCCTGCGCGACCAGATGGCCTCGCTCACCAAACAAATCGCCGCACTCGAAACCAAAGCCAAGGCCACCGTGGGCCAGCGCGCCGTCATCCTCGACCTCATCGCCAAAGAGGAAGCCCTTCGCCGCAAGGAAGAGTCCGAGATCGCCGACCTCCGCACCAAGCTCGAGCGCAACAAGAAGAAGCTCGACATGACCACCACCACCCACCAGTTCGAGGCGCTCGAGCACGAGGCCGCCTTCATCCGCTCCGAGATCACCCGCATCGAAGACCAGGAACTCGAATCCATGGAGCGCGGCGAAGCCCTCGACGCCCAGCTCGCCCTCGCCAACGCCGCCGTCGACGAAGCCGCCGCCACGCTGGAGCGCGAACGCCCCCGCGCCTCCGAGACCATCGCCCGCGATCAGGCCGAGCTCGCCGAGCCTCGAAATCAAGCGCCTCGCCCTCCGCGCCCAGATCGCCCAGTCCGATACCGGCGAAACCTCCCTCGCCAACTACGACCGCATCGCCCACGGCAAAGGCACCGCCATCGCCGAAGCCCTCCACCAGCAATGCACCGCCTGCCAGATGATGGTCCGCCCGCAGCGCTGGAACGACCTCCGCGACAACAGCGCCGACTCGGAATCCGCCCACACCATCATGACCTGCGAGAACTGCGGCCGCATGCTCTTCTACGACCCCGCCCGCGACAGCCCCCAGCGCAAAACCGTCCAGTCCGAATCCATCGCCGCCCAAATCGTCCGCTCCTCCATCTAACCGGCGACCAAACCGGGTGCCCCATGATCGGCGCCGCATCGCGCGCCTATCGTGGGGTTGGTCTCTTCACCCGCAGCCAGATTGTCATCCTGAGCGCAGCAAACGTGGTCCCTGGCTTGCCTGCTGGCTGGGGAGGGAAGAATCCCCGCATTTGCCTGGCGCCCCGCACCCCGCCTCGAACCGAGTACCGAGTACCTAGTACCTAGTACCTAGTACCTCGAACCTTGCTTCCTCGCAGATAATAGATCCATGGCCCCCACCCACAAACGCATCTGCGTCGACATGGACGAAGTCATGGCCGACGCCATCGCCGAGCACCTCGCCCGCTACAACCGCGATACCAAAGCAACCTCACCAAGGAAGACCTCCGCGGCAAGCGCTTCTGGCAGATCGTCCCCGAACCCCACCACCAGCTGCTCGACGACTACCTCCGCGCCGCCGACTTCTTCGAGGACCTCGACGTCATGCCCGACGCCCCCCGCGTCCTCGCAGCCCTCCAGAGCCGCTACGAGGTCTTCATCGCCTCGGCCGCCATGGAGGTTCCCAGCTCCTTCAACCCCAAGTTCCGCTGGCTCCAGCGCCACTTCCCCTTCATCCCCCACACTCACATCGTCTTCTGCGGAGACAAGTCCATCCTCCGCGCCGACTACCTCATCGACGACAACCCCCGCCAGCTCGAGCGCTTCACCGGCACCGGCATCCTTTACGACGCACCCCACAACGCCAACATCACCGGCTACACCCGCGTCTGCAACTGGCTCGAAATCGAATCCCTCTTCCTTCCGCAGGAGTAACGTCGTCTGCAAGGGGTGCGAACCAGGATGATCGAGCGCCTATCCGACTCTCTGCGGCGGTTCCTGTTCCATTGCGTTCAATGGTTCGCTGGGCTTCCGCCCGCGGGAAGGTTCGCGCTCGTCATCCTTCTGCTGGCGCTCCTCGTCCTGGCCGTCCACTGCGACCTTCTCCCGCGCAGAGGTAACATCTATCCCAACCCAGTCTTCCACTGGTAGGCCGCTATCTTAGAGCGCAGCTGTAAGAAAAGGCTGAAGGCCCACCCTGCCCGTTACAAACTCCGCGCCCGCGCGCTTCGCCCCATCCCCGAAGCCAGCATCAGCAATCCCTGCATCACCAGCGCCACCGAAATCACCAGAACAAACCCTTCAAAATGCGCCGCCCGCGCATTCCGCAGGAAAGCCTGCCCCCCGATCCCGATCAGCACCACGGCTCCCACCCACAGCCAGCGCGCGCCCCAAACTCCCAGGTTGGCCATCTGTACCAAAACCGTCGCCATGCTGATCAGTGCGATCAGCGCGGCAACTCCAATGCGCATCCCGTATCCCGGATGCCGCAGCACCATTTCCATCATCCCGAGCCAGCAGGCGCTTGCCGAAGTAAAGAATGAAACGGCCAGGAGAGCACTCTTCATAGAATCCTCCTCAGTCAAGAATTTCCCGCGGAAATCCCGGGTGTCAAGTCCTCACGCGTACAGTGCCGCTTCAAACTCCCGCAGTGCCGCCTCTGACCACGCATGGCTGCTCCGGTTCCACACGTCGCCCTGGTCTTCCAGAAAATTCGGGAAGTTCATCCGGCAGTATCCGCAGCGCGCGCCAAAGTCGTACAACGCCTGCGCTGCGCCATCCAGATACAGCACCGCCCTCAGCCCATCGCGCGACCACTCCACCGACGCAATCCGCTCGGGCACCGGCCGCTTCAACTCCGCATCGCTCTTGGCCAGCGCCGCGACGTTATAGATCAGCATTGCGTCCAGAATGCTCTCGTCGTGCTTGGGCTGCGAACGGTCGCAGGCGTAGAAGTATCCCGCAATCCCCTCATCCTCGAACACCACCGTCCACGGCACCGAGGTCGAATCAGACGAGAGAAACGCGCGTCCCGGAGTAAATGTCAACGACTGCATAGCACCTCACTTCCACCATACACGGCCCCTCGCCGCGCCGCCGCGATACACTCAAAAGCGGGGCACCGCACACCACCGGTGCTCCGGAAATCCTCCAGGAGAGCGCAGCCAACCGTGCCCGTCGACGTAGCCGCATGACCTTTCCGCGCATCCAGATCGGCCGCCCGCAACGCCTCGCCGCGGTTCTCCTTCTCTTCTTTCTCGGTCAGTGCCTCTGGGTCATCGGCCACCAGGAGCTCTCCACCACCGACTACCGTTTCGCCCGCTGTGGCCGCGAGATGTGGGAGCGGCCCTCCCCGCTCGCCGGATACTTCACGACCTGCGGCAACCTCAACGGCGACGGCACCTTCGCCTACCGCGTCGCCGGCTTCCCGCTCACCGCCCAGCGCCTCGTGCTCCTCGCCGTCGATCACTTCCGCACGCCTGCCAACCGCCTCTACGCCGGCGGCTCGCTCAACGGCTCTACCTGGGAATCCCGCCACCAGCTCACCAGCGTCGTCTACCTCATCCACCTGCCCTTCGTGCTCTTCGCCCTGTGGCTCGGCGCCGGCCTCTGGTGGGTCGCGCGCCGCCTCTTCGGCAACGAAGGAGGCTTCTTTGCGCTCGGCCTCTACTGCTTCTGCCCCGCCGTCGTCCGCCTCGCCGTCACCCCCAACAACGACCTCCTCGCCATGTGGGGACTCTACGGACTCGTCTACACCGCCATCGGCGTTGCTCACGCCATGCAGGGCCCGCGCCGCAAATGGCGTCCGCGCATCGCGCTGCTCACCGTCGCCCTCGGCCTCACCGCCGCCGCGCATCTGCTTGCGGCCATCCTCGGCTTTCTCGCCGCGATTATCTTCATGCTCTACCTCGCGGAGCGTGGTCGTGGCTACGTGATGCAGATCCTCATCTTCTCCGCCGTCGGCGCGCTCGTCATACTCTTCGCGTTTTACGGCTTCCACCTCGCCGCCTTCAGCTACGTCTTCACCGGAGGCGGCGCGCGCTTCTGGTTCTCGCTCGCCGGTCTGCGCAGCTTTGTCCGCAGTGCGCTCAACTTCCCCATCCTGGTCGCCACTGCCGTCTCCGCGCTGCTTTACCTCGCCGTCCGCCGCAGCCGCTACTTTGGCAATACGGCGCCACTTCTTGTAGTGCTCGCGCTCGTGCCCATCATCACCACGCAGACCGTCAGCGCGCCCTGGCTGTGGGCGCTGCCCTTCCTCTTCACCTTCCTCGGGGGCGTCTTTGCGGACGCCCTCGAAACCCGCTACCGCAAGCTCTTCCTTGTGCTCACCGGCGCCATCCTCGCCGCCCAGGCCATGGAGTGCCTCACCGCGCTCCCGCTCGTCGCACGCTGATCCGGCTCACTGCCCTGCCGCGGCCAGTGCCGTTCGCTGCTCATCCCACGGCTTCATCCGGTACTCCGCCGGCGGCACGCCCCCCGCCAGGTACTGCACAAAATAATCCCATCGCCGTCGCGTGACATACGGAGTCGCCGCCTCATACGCGTGCCCCGCATTCGGAATCATCAGCAGATCGAAATCCTTGTTCGCCTTGATCAGCGCATCCACCACCAGCAGCGTGTTGTTCGGCGGCACATTGTCGTCCATCGTCCCATGAATCAGTAACAGCCGCCCCTTCAGGTTCTTCGCCGAGTTCTCATTCGCCTGGCTGTCGTAGTTGGTGCTTCCATCCGGGTTCTTCTTCAGCAATCCAAGCCACTTCTCTGCCCAGTCGTCCTCGTACAAGCGGTTGTCGTGGTTGCCGCTTTCGCTCACGCCCACCTTGAAGAAATCCGGAAAGTGAAACATCGCAGCCGCCGTCGCCGCCCCGCCGCCCGAGTGCCCATAGATCCCCACCCGTTCCGCATCGATCCATGCATACTTCGCCGCCAACTGCTGGATGCCCGCCACCTGGTCTGGAATCGTGTTGTCCGCCAGGTCGCCGTACAGCGCGTCGTGAAAGCTCTTCGACCGCTCCGGCGTCCCCATCCCGTCGATGCACACCACTACAAACCCCAGCTCTGTCAGCGCCTCCATGTCCTTGTGTGCGGCCGCGAAGCTGCGGCTGCCGCACGAGCCCGTCTGCGGCCCCGGATAAACCTGGTCGATCACGGGATATCGCTTCGTCCTATCGAAGTCCGCCGGCTGGAACAGAAATCCATACAGGTCAGTCTTGCCGTCGCGCGCCTTCACCGTGATCGGCGTCAGTGGCTTCCACCCGCTCTCCCGCAGCTTCGCGATATCCTGCCGCGCGACTTCCATCACTTCATTGCCGTCGCTGTCGCGCACCACCGCTATCTCCGGCGTGGTCGGCGTCGACGCCATATCCACCAACGCGTGCCCATCCGGCGACATGGCTACTTCATGGTCCGCGTCCTCAGGCGTCAGCAGCTTCTGCCCGGAGCCATCGAAGTTCACACGGTACAGCGCCGCAAAGTATGGGTCGCGTCCCGCCTCTTTGCCCACTGCCAGGAAATAAACCACCCGCGCCTTCTCGTCGACGCGCACCACCTCGGTCACATCGCCGTCGCCGTGCGTCACCTGGTTCTTCACCGCGCCCGTCGCCGCGTCATACAGATACAGCTGCCCCCAGTTGTCGCGCTGGGAAAACCACAGCACCTCATTCGACGCGGACAGATATCGCCAGTCCACGCTCTTGTCGAACCCGCTCTCGAAGTACGTCGCCACCTTCTCGTTCATCACCTCACGCACGTCTCCGCTCGCCGCGTCCGCCACCCGCAGCCACTCCTGCTTGTGGTCGCGCGCAGTCGAAACAAACGCCAGATGCGTACTGTCCGCGCTCCATTGCACATCGTCCCATCCGTGTCCGCCTGCGCAGCTCACGTCGTCGCACAACGTCGCGCGATGCTGGTCCGGCGGCATCTTCAGCCGCACTACCTTCCGTTTCTCCACGTCCACAATCACGCGCTCGATCGTCGCAATGTTGTCGTCGCCGGCCAGCGGATACGGCCACGATTCCACCTCCGGATGTCCAACCGCGGTGCCGACCAGCACCATCCGCCGCACATTGCGCTCATCCTGCTGGAAGGTCGCAATCTTCTTCGAGTCCGGCGACCACACCACAATCGGCCGGTCGCTGTGCGTCCAGCCCGAGTTATCCGTCGCATACCCGAAGTCCGGCGCCCCGTCCTTCGTCAGTTGCGTCTCCGCCCGCTCCTCACATCCCGCACCCACAGGTTGTTCTCGCGAACGAACGCCGCCTTCCTCCCATCGGGCGACACATCGTACGTCTCCGGCAAAGCATTGCCCACACCCTTGCACTCGCCCGCTGCACGCAGGTCGCAACGAATCAGCGTGCCGCCCATCGCGAGCAGCACCACTCCGCCGCCATCCTCCAGCCGGAAGTCGTCGATCCGCAGATGCCCCCCATCCACCGGCACAGCAATCGCCAGCTTCCCGGATCGGGCTGCCGCACTCAGCGCCGCCGCCAGCTTTCCCTGGTCGAACGCCGCTCCCTTCGTTCGCTTCGCCAGATCGACCAGTGTGTACGTCACGCCCTCCGGCCCGTAATCGCGATACCAGAACCGCCCATTGTCCAGCCACACCGGGTCCCTCACGGTGTGGTAAACCAGCGGGTCCGCGCCGTAGTCCATCCGGCTCTCGGCGCGCGCATAGTCGGTCGCCGTGTAGACCCTCCCGGCCTGTGCAGCGGCCATCGAGCCCCAGCAACCCAGCAACGCGATCGCCGCACAGTTCGCGCTTCGCAACATCCCCCTGCCTCCAGCCTCGCGGACGCACAACCGCGCCCTCACGCAAGTCTAGCAACAAGGTTCCGCTTGCCGGCCCTCGCGCGCATCGACAACCGGCCCGGATGGTTCGGTTCTATGGGTAGCGATACAGCGTCACGCGCAGGATCGTGTTCGGCCGCAGCACCAGGATCTCGCCCTGGGCGTCGTCGTCACCGGCGAGCTGGCGGGTCACCACCCATTTGCCGTCGGCAAACTTGCCCTCCTGCACATCCCCCAGGCCCACATTTGCCGGCCCAGGCGTATTGGCCGTGAAGTCCACGCGCATTGCCCCTCCGGCGCCGCCGAAATAATACTCGTCGGGGCCGGTCGAGATCAGAACAGCCGCTGCCTCCGGTGGAGCTTCATTGGGATTCCCCGCTGTACCCGGCGGAGGCGGCGACCCCACCACCTGTCCCCGGGGCTGCGGCGGCAGGCGGGTCGTCCTCCCCGTGTAAGTCAGCGTCAGCGTGTAGTTGCCCAGCTTGACGCTCTTGGGCGCGTCTCCGGGATTCAGCCGAACCGCGGTAACGGCGTCGGTTCCCTGACGCGCCAGAATCATCGGCGACAGTTGTTCGAGCAAGCCGTACGTCGCGGCCAGGTCTGCTCCGATGGGCCGGTTGCCGTCGATGCCGAAGGGGGAGAATCCAATGGTGTTGTATTTGCCCACCGCAACCACCGCGTTGGCGGGATTGGTGCTGGTCTCGGGAATGAACAGAGGATTCCCATTGCGCGTGAACCGCTCGCAGACGTCGTCGAAGTATTCGAGATAGAGATCGGGCGCCAGGATGTCCACCGACGGCGCGCCCGCACGCCACACATCATGCACCTGGGGCAGCGGTCCGCCGCTGGGATACGTCCCCGGCCACGCATGATTCGGCTGCTGCAGCCAGCCATTGACGAACATTGGGATGTTGTAGGCAGCCTTGCCTGCTTCCACCACCTTCTCGACATAGCGCGCGTAGTTCCACGCCATGAAGATCTCGTCCGATGCCCAGTGCAGTTGCTGCCAGCTATTCTGGTGCTCCAGCGCGCTCATCGGCGGACTGGTCGTCTGAATCGGAATCTCCATGTTCGCCGGCTTGCCCGGGCCAAACACCTCTTCCCATGTGCCCGACTGCTTGTACCCATTCTCCTCCCAAACTGCCGGAACTCAGGAATCAGCGAGTCTTTGTGGCCTTCGAGATACTGCATCAGCTCTGCCGGCACCGGTCCACCGAACGCTTTGTTGGCCGCCGGCGAGCGGTCGCGCGTATCCCGCAGCACGCCCACCTCGTTCTCAACCTGAATCATCAACACCGTGTGGCGCGCGCTGTCCACCTCGCCAATATGCTTCATCAGCACCCCGAAGGCCCTCGCATCGGCGTCGCGCGTCGCTGTGCCCAGCGTGCTCAACAGTTCGACCGGGCCGGAGATCGAAACCGTTTTGCCCTTGCCAATCTGAATACGCGGGAACCGTTCATAGTCCTTCTTCACCCAATAAGGAGCAAAGCTGGACGTGCCGTTCTTCCAACTCGCGAACCAGATGAAGATGACGTGCATGTTGTTCTCGCGCGCCCTCGCGATCACTCCGTCAACCTGGGTGAAGTTGAACTTTCCCTCCTCCGGCTCAAACTGCGCCCAGGAGACTCCAATCAGCGCGGTGTTCAGATTGGCAGCAACCAGCTTCGGCCAGATCGTGTCCATATTCTCCAGGCTGGTTGCGGCATTGTTGCTCAGCTCTCCGGCCATCGCCAGATACGGCTTGCCATCGACGATCAGCTGCGTCGCCGTTCCCTGCCTCCTCAGATGGGGAACACCGGACGCATCCTGTGCCTTCGCCAGCGTGGCTGAAGCAGCAAATCCTACGATCAATACAACTGCGAACATCGATCCCTTGCGCATATGCGTTGCCTTCCATTCGAGTTCTAATACGTAGCCAGGGAAACCCGCAGAACCACAGGCTCTGCGCCGAAGCTGAGACCGTAGTCCGTCTCGTCCCCATTCCAGATGCGCAGGAACTTGAACGCGCCGTTTTCGTAGGTCCCCTCCTCCACCCGCAGAAACTGCCGATGCTGCCACTTGCCGTCAATCAGAGCCGATGGATTCTGCCCCGTCCCTGCCACAATGTTCTGCGTCCTCCGCTGCTCTTCGGTCCCCGCCGGCCGGAAGTCGATGCGGCAGAAATATCCCGTCACCAGGAACTGGTTGTCCTTCAGTTGCGCGACTAGCGCCCGTCCCTCCGGCTTTGCATTTCCCACCGCAGGGCCCCGGTTGGGCGACCCATACGACACCACCGCGTTCCACGCTCCGAACGGCAGAATCTGCGTGGGCTTGCCCTGCTCCTCGGCCACGGCCTGCAGCCTGCCTTCAAAGTTGAGCCGCGCCACATCGCGCATCATCGGCCCAATCAGCACGTAATTCATCGCCCATGGAGCCAGCGCCTCTTCCCGCGGATGCGCCGGGTCGGTCGGGCTGCGCTCCCGGCTGTAGTCCAACCCAAACGGAGAAAATCCGATCGCCTGCAACCCCAGCGCGGAGAAGAAGAACCGCGGATTGTTCGGCCCTCCCGTCTCCGGCACAAACAGTGGATTATCGTCGCGATGATACAGATCCAGCACCTTCACGTACGCCACCGGATCGTTGGTGTAGTTGTCCGGCGCCAACACATCCAGCGCCGGCGCCTCCGCCTTCCAGATGTTCAGCACGTTGTCCGTAGGCCCGCCGCTCTCGTAGCTTCCCGGAGCCCCCGGCTTCAGCGGATCGCGCAAAGCCGCGTTGGCGTATATCGGCAGCGCGTACTCCGCCTTGCCTGCGGCCGCAACTTGCCCCACGTACTTCGACACCGCCCACGCGTGGAAGTTCACCTCCGCCTCGGGCCCAAATGCCTCCTGCCAGTTCAGCGCCGGCGACGTCGCCTTCACCTGCATCGCGCTCAGCACCTCCGCCGGCACCGCCGCCTCAAACAGCTTGTTCGCGGCCGGCGAGTAATCTCTCAGACTGCCCCACGTGCCCGACTCGTTCTCCACCTGCACCATGATCACCGTGCGCTCTGCGTCGGCCGCCTTCAGATGCCGCATGAATGCGGCAAACGCCTTCTTGTCCGCCTCCAGCGACGCCGCAGCAAAGGGCGACGGCGAATCCACCGCCTCGCCGTTCTTCCCCATTACATGCGGATACTTCACCGTGTCCAGCTTCATCCACTCCGGCATGTAGTGCTGGCTTCC
Source organism: uncultured Acidobacteriaceae bacterium (assembly GCA_963787905.1). Classification (GTDB taxonomy): domain Bacteria; phylum Acidobacteriota; class Terriglobia; order Terriglobales; family Acidobacteriaceae; genus Edaphobacter. The sequence goes on from CAWBFL010000132.1 coordinate 32,861, forward strand.
GTTCTTCCACGTCCCAAACCAGAGAATCACCAGGTGCACCTGGTGCTGTCGCGCCTGCGCCAGCAGTGTATCGATCAGCGTGGTGTCGTACTGTCCCGGCTGCGGCTCAAACTGCTCCCAGTACACCGGCATCTCCACCGTGTTCACGTGCAGATACTGCATCGCGGGCCACACCTTGGGTAGCTCCGCCGGCCAGCTGCTGGAGTTGTGCACCTGCGCCCCCAGCATCAGGTACGGCGCATCGTCCACCAGCAGCGCATAGCGGCCATCCTTCTCTACAATGCGCGGGATGGGCCGTTCTTTGACCTGCGCTCGAATCGGCACGGCAAGGGACGTAGCCGCAATCGCGGCCAGTACGGCAGGGATCAGTTTCATCGGCGGAATCTCCACGGATTTCTGTTCGGCAACACTATACAGCGCCCGCGCCTTCCCGGCGCGACATCTGGATGGGTGCCGCGGGCGCTCCCACCCGGATCGCCTCCCGCTCGCTCACGCTGCTGTCAGGTATGCGCTCTGTTCTTGGCGCTCGTTAGCACCGCGCCCGCGGATCGACTCGCGCTACCCGGCTCAGCAGGTAGTCGACCTCCGCCCGCGCCGCCGCGCTCAGCGAGCCGGCCGGAGCGCGCTGCGTGTCATGCGCAATCGCGCCGCGCTTCTTCAGCACATACTTGCGCACCGCCAGTCCGATTCCCTGCTGCTGTTCATAGCGCACCAGCGGCAGATGCGCATCGAATAGATCGTGGGCGGCGTCGCGCTTGCCCTCCTGCGAAAGCTTCACCACGTCCACCAGCATGTCGGGGAACGCGTAGCCCGTCATCGCGCCATCCGCCCCGCGCTCCATCTCAAAATCCAGAAACAGTCCGCCGTTGCCGCAGAGGATCGAAAGCGGCCGCAGCGACCCATCGCGCTGGAAGGCCCGCAGCGCGGATATCTTCTCCAGTCCCGGCCAATCCTCGTGTTTCAGCATCAATTTAAAACACTATCAAAAACTACTAAAAAGGTTACAACAATCTCTATCAAAAAAGATCAAAGGATCAAACAACTATGAAAAAAACAGGTTAGAACTATGTAAAGTTTATGAGAAGATAACAAACCTCAGAACAGATTTAATTCATAAAACAACTAAACAGTTAATAGATAAATATGATGTTATCTGTTTAGAGGATTTGAATATCAAAGGGATGTTAAAGAATCATAAACTTGCAAAGCAATTTCTGATGTTTGTTGGGGTCAGTTTGTAACTACACTGATATATAAAGCAGAATGGAATGGAAAAGAAATCATCAAGATTAACAGATGGTTCCCTTCTTCTAAGACTTGTAGTTGTTGTGGTTATGTTAATCATGACTTGAAACTTAAAGATAGAAGTTGGATCTGTCCTATCTGTGGATGCTGTCATGATAGAGATCATAATGCTGCTAAGAATATCTTAACAGAAGGATTAAATATTATATCAGTTGGAACAACTAATCGAGGGTGTGGAGATCAAATAAGACTTGACTTGTCAAGCACAGTCTATGAAGCACTTAAAGAGAGAGAAACAGGTTTTCTCGAAACCGCTATGTCTTAAAGCATAGCGGTAGTTCATTAGAAGAAAGACCAATTGCATCACAATCATCATCTGATGTGATATCTATAATTGCACCATGTTCAACTAAATATTTAACTATATCAAAATACCCTCTTTTTGATGCAATCATAAGAGCAGTTCTACCCTGATCATTTGTCATATTAACATCAGCACCATGTTCAACTAAATATTTAACTAATGTTAAATCATGAATTTTAAATGTTGAATCCATAAGGACCGCTTCGGGCTACATCACCGGTCAGGTGATCGCGGTCAACGGCGGAGATTCTACATGTGAGGCTGCAATGCTGACGCTCGAATCATTGACTTCTGGATTTCGTGATCTTGGTGTTCAAACCGGCGATACATTGCTGGTTCACAGTTCCTATAAATCGCTCGGCGAGGTGGACGGTGGGGCCGCAAACCGTTATGGACGCATTGCTCTCCGCTCTCGGCCCGGATGGCACGCTCATCATGCCGACCTTCAATTTTGATTTCAATCAGGGCAAACCATGGGATGTGCGCAAAACACGTTCGAAGATGGGTGCGTTGACGGAAGTCGCACGAATGATTACGCGTGCAACGCGTCTTCCATCCCTTTTATTCCTTTGCAGTTTTGGGCAAGCATGCAGAGATGCTGGGAAGTCTGCGCTACAAGAGCGCCTATGAACGCAATTCGGTGTTCGGCAAGTTACGTGACCTGGATGGCAAGATCATGGTAATCGGCCTATCGTATAACAATAGCATGACCTTCTTTCATCACATCGACAGCCCCCAGGGGAACGTTCTCGGGCAGGGGCTTGCGCGCCATGAGGACCGGAATGTGGCTCTGGCTCGCGTTCAGGCGATAATCGATCATCTCGCTGGTCGAGAGGCCCTGCTCGATCATCTCGGGGGCAGGCCGGCCGCCATCGTCCATGAGGCTGACGACGCGCCAGGTTCGGGCATCGGCGATGTCGCGAACCTGCTTCAGGCTTGAGGGGTTGAAGGCTTCCGGGGAGTCCTGCTCGGGCGCGATGTAGGCCGCCGGCCCGAAGGTTCCAGGAACTTGTAGGAGTAGACAGGGAAACTCTTCACCCCGACGCTCCACGGCTCGTGGTCCTGGGCATTGGCCAGCAGGGCGCGCTGCACTTCAGCGGGGCTGTAGCCAGCCCGGTGCGCTGCGACGAGAGCCGAGTGCGTGTAGAGGCGCATCGTTTCGTCCAGATAAGCGGTCGAGGGGCCCGCGTTCTGCAGTACCGTTCCACCAGAGCCTTTTCCTGGGGGTTCATGGTGGTGCCGGACATCTGCGCGTCCACATAGTCTTTCGCCAGGCGACTGGCATCCTTCGTCGAGAGCGCGACAGTCTTCCTGTCGACATTCTGGACTTGGCTGCCGACCAGGAGCCGGACGCTGTTGTACGAGGCAGCGGTATTGATGCAGGTCTGGATCAGGTCCGCATACTCGGCCCGAACCGTGTCGAAGTCCTTGCCACCGCGCGCCAGGGCCTTGTCGAAGGGGGTGCCCACCCGCGGCGATCCGTCCGGGAACGTCGTAGGGGCACCGGTCGTCGCATCCTTCCACTGCTCACCGGGCTTTTTCGGCCAGGCGCCAAGGACGTCGGTCAGGTCCTTCGCGAGCTGCTCCAGGACCGCCTTACGGATGTTGTCGTTCGCGACGTAGTCGCGGTGCGCGGAAGCGGGGACGCTTCGCTTGAAGCTGTCCTCCGGGTTGTCGAAGAGCCGGAACGTCCCTCGATGGACTTTCCTTAC
>CAWBFL010000133.1:0-27773 GCA_963787905.1 uncultured Acidobacteriaceae bacterium
TTCAAAACGCCGCGGCTTGCATAGATCCGTACCAGCGTTACCGCTACCATGATCATCACAATCAGCACCAGCGACCCTGCCCACGCCAATCTGTGCCACTCGTCATACGGCGAGACCGCATAGACGTAGATCTGCAGCGGCAGCGCCGCTATCGGTTCCGTCAGCTTGAAACTCCAGAACTGGTTGCCGAAGGCGGTAAACAGCAACGGTGCTGTCTCGCCGGCGACGCGCGCGAACGCCAGCATGCATCCGGTGATGATTCCCGGTGAAGCCGTCTTCAGGGTCACCGATATCACCGCCCGCCACTTCGGCACTCCCAGTCCCAACGCAGCTTCCCGGATCGAGTGCGGCACCGTCGCCAGCATCTCCTCCGTCGTCCGTGCGATGGTCGGCACCATCATGATCGCCAGCGCCACGCCCCCGGCAAACGCCGAAAAGTGATGCTGCTGCAGCACCACCAGAGAATAAATGGCAATGCCCATCACAATCGAAGGCACTCCATTCAGGACGTCCGCCGTGAATCGCACCGCGCCAGCCAGCAGCTTGCCCCGGCCAAACTCGGCAAGATACACGCCCGCCGCAATCCCCACCGGAATCCCCATCGAGCTGGCCAGCGCCAGCACAATCCCCGAACCCACCATCGCGTTCGCCATGCCACCGCCGGTCTCGCCCACCGGAGCCGGAATCTTTGTAAAGAACGCCAGATTCAGCGAGCTGGCCCCCATATAGATCAGGTAAATCAGAATCGCCACCAGCGGCACGATCACCAGCACCGTGCTCAACACCGCCAGGAAGGTGACCATGTGATTGACCAGATACCGGCGCACCTCATTCACGCGGGTCCACGCCGATTTCCTGTTCGACGGCGGACTCTTCACAGTCTCTTCGCTCGGCGGCGGCGGCACATGGAATGGATTTGTGCTCATCTCAGTGTCCCCTCGCCGGCGCGCCGCGTGTCACTGCCCAAACCAGCGCCCGGGCAATTGCATTCACAATCACCGTAACGATAAACAGCGCCAGCCCGATCTCGATCAGTGCGCTCAGATATAAGTCCCCTGTGGCCTCGGAAAACTCATTCGCAATCACGCTCGCCAGCGTGTACCCGGGCGCAAACAGGCTCTTCGCAATCTCCGGATGGTTGCCAATCACCATGGTCACCGCCATGGTCTCACCCAATGCGCGGCCTAACCCGAGAATGATGGCACCCACAATCCCGATGCGCGCATTGCGCAGCACACCGGTGCGGATCATCTCCCAGCGCGTCGCACCCAAAGCCAGCACCGCCTCCCGTTGCGAGGTCGGCACGGCCAACATGATGTCCCGCGTAATCGACGAAATGATCGGCAGAATCATGATCGCCAGAATGATGCTCGCCGTCAGCAGGCCCACGCCGAAGTTGTAGCCCTCAAACAGGTGCGTCCACCCCAGGTATTTGTACAGAATGTCGCCCAGGTGGTCGCGCATCAGCGGCACCAGCACAAATACCGCCCACAGCCCGTACACCACGCTTGGAATCGCCGCCAGCAGCTCGGTTACGAACGAGATTGGCGCCCGCAGCTTCTCCGGGCAAAGCTCGCTCAGGAAGATGGCCACTCCCATCGACAAAGGAACCGCCATCGCCAGCGCCAGCAGCGAAGTTTCCAGGGTGCCCACAATAAACGGCAGCGCACCGAAGTCTCCCGAGACCGGGTCCCACGCTGAATGCAGAAAGAAACTGAACCCAAACTGATGCAGCGTCAGCCTCGACCGCAGGATCAGGATGGTCAGGATGAACAGCACAATGCCGAAGATGCTCAGCGCACACACCAGCATCACGCCAATGAATACCTTGTCCGCCACATCGCCGCTGCCGCGCGAGTTCAGAAACTTGCGAATCGGCGAAGGCCCGCCCACCGGTGCCACGGCCTCCGACGCCCCAACAAAGCTCGTCACCGCCGGTGTCATCAGGGGTGTCGCGGAGCCCGACGAATTCGGATCTTGCTCAATCGTCATGTTCGGTAAGGTCAAGTCTGCTTCCTGGTTCCCGTCCCGGACCGCCAACTCTGGATTGCTGCACTCCGGAAGATTCTAGCTGCGCCATCACGATGTTCCCAACCAAAACGCAATGCGATACCGCCATCCGCGTTAACTACTCCGCGCGGCCTGCACGGTGCAGGCCGCGCGGCACAGTCGATCTACTTCACCGTCGCAATCGTCTTCTTTTCCATCGCGATCACGGGCGCCGGAAGCGGGGCATAGCCCAACGCGGCCGCTTCGCTCTCGCCGTGATCCAGCATCCATCCCAGGAACCCCTTCACCGCCGCACCCTTCGAGGCATCCGCAAACTGCTTCGGAATCAGCAGCCATGTGAAGCTGGAGATCGGGTACGAGTTCGGCCCAGGCGCGTTCGTGATCGAGACTCGGTAATCAGCCGGCATCGTCTTGGCCAACGCAGCCGCCGCAGCCGTAGCTCCATCCGCTGTGCCCAGCAGGAACTTGCCCGCAGCATTCTTCACCGCACCATACTCGATCTTGTTTACCAGGGCGTAGGTCAACTCCACATAACCGAATGCGCCGGGCGTCTGCCGTACCATCCCCGATACCCCTTCGCTCTTCACCGCGCCGATTCCCGACGGCCATTTCACCGACGAGTTCTTGCCCACCCGGTTGGCCCATTCCGGACTTACCTTCGAAAGATAGTCGGTAAAGATAAACGTCGTGCCGCTTCCGTCCGAACGATACACCGGCAGAATCGCCTTGTCTGGCAGGTTCACACCCGGGTTGTCGTTCTTAATCCGCGGGTCGCTCCAGCGCGTAATCTTGCCCAGGTAGATATCCGCAATCACGTCGCCGGAAAAATTCAACGGCTTGGTCACGGGAAGGTTGTAGATCGGCACCACCGCGCCCAGCACCGTCGGCAGCGCAGTCACCTTCACCTTGGCCTGCGCAATCTGCTCGTCCGTCATAATCGCGTCGCTCGCTCCGAAGTCAACGGTGCCGTCCGAAACCTGGCGGATCCCGCCACCGGATCCGATCGGCTGGTAGTTGATCTTGACGTTTGGATGCGCCTGCGCGTACTCCGAGAACCATTTCTGGTAAATCGGCTCCGGGAACGTTGCTCCTGCCGCGTTGATGTTTTGGGCGCCCGCTATGCCAGCCAGCGTCGCCATCGTTACTGCCGCAACCCATTTCAATTTCACTCGAGTCTCCCTTTCGTCCCAAAGCCATCGGCCGAGCACATCGAACCCTTCGCTGCCAACGACCCGCAATTGCTGCCTTGGGATGCCTTAGACAGTCTCCGCCGCCGTGTTAAGGGGAGGTTACATCCCGATGAAAGGCGCAATAAACCCTTATCTGACAGGCGCTAACAGCAACTGCCTATCGCGCCTTGGGCAGCGTCACCAGGAAATTGCTCCCATTGTTCAGTTCGCTTTCTGCCCGGATCGTCCCCCCCTGGGACTCCACCATATGCCGTGCGATGGCCAGCCCCAGGCCCGTTCCGCCAGACTCCCGCGACCGCGCCTTGTCCACCCGATAAAACCGTTCAAAGATCCGGCCCAGATGCTCCGACGCAATCCCCTGGCCAAAGTCCCGCACACTGAACTCCACCGCGCCCACCCCGTCGCCTGCCCCATTCCCGTTCAACCCGGCAACCTCGCGAGCACTGACCACCACGCGGCTCCGCGCCGCGTTCCGTGTCCGGCCGTACTTGATCCCGTTCTCAATCAGGTTCCCCAGCACCTGCAGCATCGAATCCGTATCCGCCACCACCTCCGCCTCCGTGGTTGCACCAATCTCAAGCTCCGCGGCCTCATCCTGCACCAGCCCGCGCATCGCCGCCACCGCATCTCGCACCAGCAGATCGGCGCGCACCGCCACCGGCCGCATCTCCGCTTCCGGCGATTCCACCCGCGCCATGGTCAGCAGGTCTTCGGTCAGCCGGTTCATCCGCGTCGCATTCTTCAGAATCGTGCCTAGAAACTCCTGCGCCACCGGGGTCAGCGCCTCGTGGTCCAGCAATGTCTCCACGTACCCGGTAATTGAGGTCAACGGGGTGCGCAATTCATGCGACACATTCGCCACAAAATCCCGCTGCGTCCGCTCCACCTCCTCGATCCGGGTAATGTCGTGCAGCACGGCAACCGCCCCGCCCCCCGGCATGGGCGACGCATTCACCTCGAAGATCCGTCCAGGCAGCAGCGTGGTCGTCCTTCGCTCGCTGACCGTCCGGTCCGCCAGCGCCGTCTTTACGCACTCCAGCACCTCCGGATCGCGCACCGTCTGCACCAGCGCATGTCCGATCCGCACCGGGTTCTGCGCCGACGACCCCGGAATCAGCCGCTGCATGCGCTGGTTGGTCCACTCGATTCTCCCGGCCGCGTCCACCGCCACCACGGCATCCTGCATCGAGTTCAGCAGGGCCTCCAGTTGCAACCGGTCCTCTTGCGCCCCGCTCAACCTCTTTTGCAGTCTCTGCGAGGTCCCCTGCAGCACCTGAAACGGTGCCGTCGAACTCCGCGGCGTGCGCGCTCTGGCTCCACTGGCTTGAGCTCAGGGAGGGCCCGCAGCGCCCGCTCCAATCCGGCCAACTCGCGCAGCAGTCGCCAGCGGTACAGCCCGGCAAATACCACGGCAAGAATCAGGCCGCATCCCACCCCCGCCCATCGGCTTCCTGCGACGGCCACCGCCGTCTCGACGCCCACACCCATCCCGAGCATCGCCAGAAAAGCCAGAAGTCCGAGTGAGGCTCGACGCACGTCAACAGTCCTTCCCAGTCGCTAAGCCGGACGCACTAGCTCCCGGCCTGTGCTGTCTTCGGTATCTCGAACCGGTAGCCGGCCCCGCGCATGGTCTTAAGATACCGCGGCGTCTCCGCATCTGCCTCGATCTTCTCCCGAATTCGGCGCACATACACATCCACCGAACGCGGCGTCACAAACCGCGCGTCGCCCCACACCGCGTCCAGCAGATGGTCGCGGCTGAATACCCGTCCCGGATGCCGCGCCAGGTAGTCCAGCAGCCGAAACTCGGTCGCCGTTGTTGTCACCAACTCCCCATCCACGCGCAACTGCATCGCGTGCGCATCGATCTCGACGTTTTCGAACTTCACCACCGACGGAGCAGTCGGCCGCTCGAATCGCCGCAGCACCGCCTTCACCCGCGCCACCAGCTCCCGCGTCCCGAACGGCTTGGTAATGTAATCGTCCGCACCCAGCTCCAGCCCCATCACCCGGTCGTTCTCCGCAGCCCGCGCCGTCAGGAAAATGATTGGCACCGTGCTCAGCGCCGGATTCTTCCGCAGGCGCCGGCAAAGATCCAGCCCATCCCCGCCCGGGACCATGATATCCAGAAGAAACACTGCCGGCGGCTGGCGCTCCGCATCTGCGACGATCGTACCCACCGTCATGTAGGGCCGTACCACGAAGCCCGCTGCCTCCAGATGATATTGCACGAGCCGCGAGATGTCGGCGTCGTCTTCCAGCACGAAAACAGTCTGACTCAAAGCGCAATCCCTCGTTCTTGCCGTATTCTACTCAGCTAGCCACGCCGCCCGCCCTCTTGCCACTGCAAGATGACGGCCACAGCGCAGGATCTGGACTGCCCCTATCGAAGCGCCGCGGCCTTCGATCTGGACTGGTTTCGTCCCAATCACCTTTCCGCACAACACCATAGCCGCACGGCACGGCCGATCTCAGCTTAAACCACCTTCCTGCTTCCTTTTGCTAACGTTCGATGAATCCTTCGTGCCGCCCGCCCATCCGTCGACCAGCATCGAAAGGTATACTGGCCTTGGTAGACGAGACGCTACGGGGAGTCTCTCGCTGATGGAAAATAAGGCCCATCTGGTGCTGTGCGTGGACGACGAACTGGTTGGCCTGCGGGTGCGCAAGATCCTGCTCGAGCGCGCCGGATACCACGTCCTCACCGCCGTCGACGGCTACTCCGGATTGGAACTGTTCGCCGATCAACCCGTCGAAGCCGTCGTCCTCGACTATGCCATGCCCGGAATGCATGGTGGCGAAGTCGCGAAGAAAATGCGCCAGACCAAGCCCGAGGTGCCCATCCTTCTCCTCTCCGCCTATGTCGGCCTCCCCGAGGAGGTCAGTTCCCTGGTCGATGTCTATATGACCAAAGGCGAAGGTGCCCCCGCGCTTCTCGAGAAGCTGGGCAACCTGCTCTCCCTCCCCAGTGCATCTCACTCAGGATAGCCGGGAAAACCAAGAATCAGGATCACCCCGGAAGAAAGACGACAAAGGCTTGGAACTCAAACGATTCCAACGAACCCTCCGGCAGGCCATGATTCTCCCGGTAGCCGCTTGCCTTGTGCTCGCGGGCGTCCTCGTCTGGCAAATCCACGGGTCCGATGCCACCGTGGGACTGATCGAGGAAACGGACCAGAGAATCGCCCTGGCCACGTCAATCGAGACCCTCGTTGTCGACGAAGAGACGGGACTGCGCGGCTACCAGGTCACCTCTGACCCGCGTTTCCTTCAGCCCTATCACGACGCCGAACCCCGCATGCTGCAGGAGATCACCCAACTCAAGGCGCTCGCTGGCAACCGGGAAACGCCGATCCTCAATCAGTTCATCCAGGAGCACCAGACCTGGCACCAGTCCTTCGCCGAACCCATCATCGCCATCATCGCCGCCGGCGGCCGCGCCAACGACGACGACGTCAACCTTACCGGCAGGGCCAGGATGGACACCATGCGTTCCCTGCTCGACCAGATCGTCAGGATCTCGCAGCAGCGCCGCATCGACCGCATCGCCGATTGGCATCGGCAGACCCGCCACGGGCTTACCGTGCTCATCGTCCTCGCGCTGGTCATCGGCCTCATCATCGGCCTCTTCACCCGCGACCGCCTCGAGGCCGTCTCCGCAGCCTTCCGCCGCTCCCTCGACCTGCAGCGCAGCCGCGCCGAAGAGCTCTTCCAGTCCGAGCAGCACCTGCGCACCACCCTCGCCTCCATCGGCGACGGTGTCATCACCTGCGACGCCGAGGGCCAAGTCGAGCTGATGAATCCCGTCGCCCAGGAACTCACCGGATGGCTCGAATCCGACGCCCGCAATCGCCCCATCGGCGAAGTCTTCCACATCATCAACGAGACCACCCGCCAGCCGGTTGAGAACCCCGTCACCAAAGTCCAGCGGCTCAACCGCGTCGTCGGCATCGCCAACCACACCATCCTCATCCGCAAGGACGGCTCCGAGCTTGCCATCGACGACAGCGGCGCACCCATCCGCAACGAGGCCGGCGAGCTCACCGGCGTCGTCATGGTCTTCCGCGACATCACCATGGAGCGCCGCACCCGCGCCGCCCTGCTCGCCAACGAGAAGCTCGCCGTCGCCGGACGCCTCGCCGCCACCATCGCTCACGAGATCCACAACCCCCTCGACTCGGTCGCTAACCTGCTCTATCTCCTCCAGCACGAACCTTCTGATGGAGAGGCCAAACATTTCCTCGATATCGCCCAGAGTGAACTCGCGCGTGTCACGCAGATCAGCCGCGCCATGCTCAGCCTCTACCGCGAATCCAAGGCGCCTGTCCCCGTCAATCTCAAGGAAACGCTCGAAGACCTGCTGCTGCTGATGGAAGGCCGTTTCAACTCCATCGGCGTCACCGTCACCTCCGAACTTCCGCCCGGAATCGTCGTCGATGGATTCCCCGCCGAACTCCGCCAGGTCTTCACCAACCTCATCACCAACGCTGCCGAAGCAGCCGGCGAAGGCGGCTCGGTCCTGGTGCGCGTCGTCCCGCAGCTGGCCGGCGTCAATCCCGCTGACCAGCCACTCGAACCCGGGGCCATCGTCGAAATCATCGACAACGGCCCCGGCATCCTGCCCCAGGTCCGCGACCACCTCTTCCAGCCCTTCTTCACCACCAAGGGCGAACGCGGCACCGGCCTCGGCCTCTGGGTCTCCCAGGGCATCATCCGCAAACACGCCGGCAGCATTCACCTGTTCAGCCAGACCGAAGGTCCCAACCGCGGCACCACCGCCTCCGTCTTCCTCGCCTCAAAACCTGTCATCGATCCCGGCGGCGACTAACCCTAGGCGTCGCAGACATCCAGCCGCCCCACGCTCGCGTGAGCTGTCGCGGGGCTTTGCCTCACCAACCCTTCAACACGTCACCAGCCACCCCTGCCGCCCTTACACAATCCTCCCGCCCCACGTCGAAATGGGTCACGAATCGCACCACCCGCGGCCCCAGCGCGCCCGCCAACACTCCCCTTTCCTTCAACTCCGCGCAAAACGCCGCCGCATCCTCACCCCGCCGCAGCTTGAAGATCACCATATTCGTTTCGACCGTCCCGAGATCGATCTCCGCAGCCTCATGCGCCGCAACCGCCTCCGCCAGCAATCGGGCATTCACGTGGTCCTCGCCCAGCCGAGCCGGCATCTCCTCCAGCGCAATCAGTCCCGCCGCCGCCAGCACGCCTGCCTGGCGCATTCCGCCGCCCAGCGACTTGCGCACCTGTCGCGCCCGCGCCATCGTCTCAGCCGAGCCCACCAGCATCGACCCCACCGGCGCGCCCAGCCCCTTCGACAAACAAAACATCACCGTGTCGAACCCGCTCGTCAGTTCGCGCACGCTCACCCCCAGCGCCGCCGCCGCGTTGAACACCCGCGCTCCATCCAGATGCACCCGCAGCCCCAGCGCGTGCGCTCCCTCGCAAATCTCTCGCGCTGTCTCGACCGGCATCACCGTGCCGCCCGCCGCCATGTGCGTGTTTTCGATACAGATTAATCCCGTCGACGCATGAAACGCCATGTCGCGATAAATCGCTCCGCGTACCAGTTCCCACGTCAGAATCCCGCGCGCCGCCCACACCGTCCGCAGCGTGCAGCCGGAAAACACCGCCGCCATCCCCATCTCCCAATCCAGCACATGCGCCCGTGCCTCGCACACCACCTCCTGCCCCGGCTGCGTGTGTACGCGGATCGCGACCTGGTTCCCCATGGTTCCCGTCGGCACAAACAACGCTGCCTCGCGCCCAAACACCTCCGCTGCCCGAGCCTCCAGCCGGTTCACCGTCGGGTCTTCGCCGTACACATCGTCGCCCACTTCCGCAGCCGCCATCGCCGCCCGCATCTTCGCCGTAGGCCGCGTTACTGTATCACTTCGCAGATCAATCACTCCGTCTCCCTTTCAAAGCAACTGCTTGTCATTCTGAGCACAACGAAAAATCCCAGCATTGACCCTTCTTCTGCAGTTGATCTTCCGTCGCGAAACCCCATCGTCACACCGCCGTGTCCACCAGCAACCTCCCGAACACCTCATTCGAAGCCATCCGTCCATGCGCAGTCAGCCTCACCCTCCCGCCATCTCGCTCCACCAACCCAGCCTCCACGACATCCCCCATCGCCTCCACCGCGCCCCGCACTAACCCCTCGCCAAACTCCGCCCGCAGCGCCTCCAACTCCACTCCGTCATTCATCCGCAACCCCAGAAACATCGCCTCCTCAAACGCCTTCTCCCGCCCAATCACTTCAATCTCCGGAGCTGTCACAATCCTCGCCCCTAACTGAACCAGCCCCTCGGCCCCACCCTCGATCCTCAAGCCTTGAACCTCGACTCTTCCCTCCAGGTACTCGTCCAACTCATCTGTGTTCGCCCACCGCACCGCACCCTCCGTCGTCCTCAGCATCGAGTGCGCATCCAGCCCAAACCCCACATACGGCTCCCGCCGCCAATACTTCGCGTTGTGCCGCGAAGCAAATCCCTCCCGCGCAAAATTCGAAATCTCATACTGCTTCACCCCCGCGGCCCCCAGCCATTCGCATCCCTCCCCATACCACTCTGCAATTTCATCCTCAGCAGGAACCTCGCCCGCCCCATACCTCAACCTGCTCGCCGTTCCCTGTTCCCTGTCCCCTGCACCCAGCATCTCCCGCCCCAGCCGCGAATCCTCATCCACCTCCAGCATGTACACGCTCACATGCGGCACGCCCGTCTCCACCGCCACGTTCACCGACTCGCGCCAGCTCGTCTTCGTCTGCCCTGGCAATCCCGCAATCAAATCCACATTGAGGTTCCCCACTCCCACCGCGCGCATCCGCGCAATCTCGCCGAAACACATCTCCCGCGTATGCAGCCGCCCTACCGCCTTCGCCTCCGCATTCACAAACGACTGCACTCCGAAGCTCACCCGGTTCATGCCTTGCCGCAGCATCTCTTCCAGCGTCTCGTCGCTCAACTGCCCCGGCGCGCACTCCAGCGTAATCTCAGCCTCTGCGTTCACCGCAAACTCACTCCGCAGCGCCACAAACAGCCGCCGCATCTGCTTCGCGCTCAACAAGCTCGGCGTCCCGCCGCCAAGGTAAATCGAATCCACTACACCCGGGAGCTTCGCCCCTGTCCCTTCAGCAAATCCACGCACCCCGCGCATCTCCGCGCACACCCGCTCCACGTACGCATCCATCTTCTCCGCGCCAAACACTCCCGAAGCGAAGTTGCAGTAGGTGCATTTCGCCCTGCAGAACGGCACCGAAATGTACACCCCCAGCGAACCGTCCAAGTCCGGCCTCCGTCCCGATTGTTTCACGCGCCTGAATCTCTTGGCGGGTTCTCTCTTCCTCTCAGTGGCCTCCGTCATTCGCATTCCAGCCCAGCCGGTGCACAAATCGAATCCCGTCATCCCCTCAAACATCTAAAATGGAGCCGGATGCCCGACGACCAACAATCCAAGCAGTCCCAGCAGCCGGTTGGCGCGCCTGCCGCCCGCCCCGCGCAGGACGACGATGTCGCCGGCAAGGCCTACGACTCGCGCCTCATGCGCCGTCTCCTGACCTATCTGCGTCCCTACAAACCCCAGGTCGCTGTCTCCGCGGTCGCCACCCTGCTCAAGTCCGCCAGCGACTCCGCCGGCCCTTTACTCGTCATGATCGCCGTCGACACCTACATGTCCGGCACGCCGACCGAGCGCCTCTCCTGGCTCGCGCGCCGTCTCGCCCGCCACGGCATCTCGCCCATGCGCGGCGTCACCGAATCGCCCTCATTTATCTCGGCTGTCTGCTCTTCACCTTCCTGCTCGAACTCCTCCAGACCTACCTCATGCAGTGGACCGGCCAGAAGGTCATGTTCGACATGCGCCGCCAGATCTTCCGCCATCTGCAGAACATGTCGCCCGCCTTTTACGATCGCAATCCCGTCGGCCGCCTCGTCACCCGCCTCACCTCCGATGTCGACGCCCTCAACGAGATGTTCACCTCCGGCGTCCTGGCCATCTTCGAAGACATCTTCACCCTCTGCTTCATCGTCGCCATCATGCTGCTGGAAGAGCTGGCCGCTCGCCCTGCTCACCCTCTCCGTCATTCCCGCTATCCTCTTCGTCACCCGCATCTTCCGCGCCAAGGTCCGCGACAGCTACCGCCGCCAGCGCGCCGCCACCGCCAGGATCAACTCCTTCACCCAGGAGTACGTCTCCGGCATGTCCATCGTCCAGCTCTTCAACCGCGAGCAGCGCGCCTTCCGGGATTTCTCGGCTGTCAATGCTGAGAACAAGCGCGCCTGGACCGACGCCATCTTCGCCTACGCCTGGTACTATCCTGTCGTCGAATTCCTCTCCTCTACCGCCATCGCCTTCGTCCTCTGGCGTGGCGGCATCGCCGTCCTCAACGCCGCTCGCTTCACCTGGATCACCCACCACCGCTACCTCATTCCGCCCAGCGGCGACGTCGCCCACTGGAGCCTCTTCGGCAACGTCGTCACCATTGGCGTACTCATCGGCTTCATCCAGTACGCTCAGCGTTTCTTCCGCCCCATTCAGGACCTCAGCGAGAAATACAACATCCTGCAAGCCGCCATGGCCGCCAGCGAGCGCGTCTTCAAGCTGCTCGACACCGAGCCCACCATCCTCTCGCCCGCCCATCCCATCCCCGGCGACCAATCCGGCTCGATCGAGTTCCGCAACGTCTGGTTCACCTACGATCAGCGAGCCGCCACGGACAACGAACAACGAGAACCGACAACGTCTTCACTCCCGATCCCGATATCGAATGGATCCTCCGCGGCGTCTCCTTCACCGTCGACCCCGGAGAAACCGCCGCCATCGTCGGCCACACCGGCGCCGGCAAAACCACCATCATCTCCCTGATGATGCGTTTTTACGACATCCAGCACGGAGCCATCCTCGTCGACGGCGTCGACATCCGCGACCAGGACCTCACCGCGCTTCGCCGCCGCTTTGGCGTGGTCCTCCAGGATCCCTTCCTTTTCACCGGCACCATCGCCGACAACATCCGCCTCGGCTCCTCCTGGATCACCGACCAGGATCTCGAAAACGCCGCCGAAGAAGTCAACATCGCCGACTTCATCCGCACCCTGCCCGCCGGCTTCTCAGAGCCCGTCCGCGAGCGCGGAGCCACGCTCTCCACCGGACAGAAGCAGCTCATCTCCTTCGCCCGCGCTCTCGCACACGCCCCCGCCATCCTCGTCCTCGACGAGGCCACCAGCTCCGTCGACACCGACACCGAACACCGCGTCCGCCTCGCACTCGCCCGCATGATCACCGGCCGCACCAGCGTCCTCATCGCCCACCGCCTGTCTACGGTTCAGTCCGCCGACACCATCCTCGTCATGCACAAGGGCCAGCTCCGCGAGCGCGGCACCCACCAGCAACTGCTCGCCCAGCGCGGCCTCTACTACAAGCTCTACCAGCTTCAGTACCGCGACCAGGAACTTGGTGATCCTGCCCTCGCCACTCCCTTCCCCAACCCCATCCCCTCTGCCGTCTAGCACCCCCTTCCCGAATCCTGCGCCGGAGGAGTGGTACGCTCATCCCTCAAGGAGCGCACCATGCCCGCCGATCCCAACCAGGTCATCGCCAACCTCCGCGAACTCGCCGCCCTCACCTCCGACGCGAACGGCGCCCAGCGCATCGCCTTCACCCCCACCTGGCAGAGCGCCCGTGACTGGTTCGCCGCCAAACTCTCCGGCCTTCCGGTCGAACATCATCGCGACGCCGCCGGCAACGTCTGGGTCACCCTCCCCGGAGCCTCGCCCCGCTCCCTCGTCCTCGGCAGCCACCTCGACTCTGTCCCCAACGGCGGCTGGCTCGACGGCGCGCTCGGCGTGGTCACCGCGCTCGAAGTTCTCGCCGGGATCGCGCGCGACACCAATGGCCGTCCGCCCTTCACCGTCCGCCTGGTCGACTGGGCCGACGAGGAAGGCGCGCGCTTCGGCCGCTCGCTCTTTGGCTCCTCCGCCTTCGCCGGAACCCACTCCATCGCCGCCGACCGCTCCCGCACCGACCGCGACGGCGTCACCCTCGAAGCCGCCCTCGCCGCCTGCAACATCGACATCAACCAAATCGGGGACGCCGCCCGCGAGCGCGAAAACATCTCCGCCTACCTCGAACTCCACATCGAACAGGGCCCCGTCCTCGAGCGCCTTGGCCTTCCCCTCGCCGCCGTTCTTGGTACCAAGGGAGTCGAGCGCCACGCCATCACCTTCCACGGCCAGGAGGCCCACTCCGGCTCAACCCCCATGGCCGACCGACGCGACGCCCTCGCCGCCGCCGCTCGCCTCGCTCTCGAAATCCGCGCCATCGCCGAGCGCCACTCCGACGCCGTCTGCACCATGGGCTCAGTCAGAACCTTCCCCGGCATCGTCACCGCGGTCGTCGGCCGCTGCGAGTGCACCCTCGACCAGCGCGATCTCGATCCCCACATTCTTGCCACCATGTTCCGCGAAGCCCAGGACGCCAGCCTTCGCTTCGCCTCCGAAGAACGCTGCACCGTCGAGTGGTCCCGCATCTGGTCGATCGAACCCATCCCCTTCCATCCCGACCTCATCCGCCTCTGCCAGGAATCGGTCGAGGAGATCGCCGGAACCCTCGTCAGCCTACCTTCCGGCCCGCTTCACGACGCCGCCGAGGTCTGCCGCGCCGGCATTCCCACCGTCATGATGTTCGTCCAGTCCCTGCGCGGCATCTCGCACAACAAGATTGAGGACACCAGCGAAGACCACCTCCGCCTCGCCGTCACCGCCTTCGACCGCCTCGCCGCCAAAACCCTCCACTGGATGGACTCCAACTGAGCGGATATTCTGAAGATGTTGTCGTCCTGAGCGCAGTGAAGAACCTCCGTTTTTCGTCTTTGTCTTGTTCTCAAACCCAATCCCCAGGGAGGAAGCCATGCACGAAGGCATTGACACGCTGGTCAGCACCTACTCCGTCGACGAAGTCGTCGCCCGCCTGCAGTCACTCCTGCAGGAAAAGGGCGTCAAGCTCTTCTGCCTCATCGACCACTCCGGCGAAGCCGCCGCCGTCGGCCTCACCATGCGCCCCACCAAGCTCCTCATCTTCGGCAACCCCAGGGCCGGCACGCCGATTATGGTTGATGCACCCAGCACCGCGCTCGATCTCCCACTCAAGATCCTGGTCGCCGAAACCGAGTCCGGCAAAACCATCGTCTTCTGGAACGATCCCGCCTGGCTCGAGCAGCGTCACGGCTTCCCGGTTGATTTTGCGGCAAATATCTCCGCCGCCGAAGCACTCGCCAGGGCCGCTGCTGGTTGAAGCGCTACCCTTTCGCCTCTCCAGCCCGCAGAACCCGCTCGACAATCGGTCCCCAATAGCCGTCCGTCGGCCGCAGATACGGTTCGTTGTGCGTTAGTCCCAAAACCACAATCAGCTCTGCCCGCTCGCCGCCCGCGCTCGCAATGCGCCGCGCCATGTCTATCGGAAATAGCCGGTCGCCATCGCTGTGCACGACGCACACCGGCAGTTCCAGCGACTTCACCGCGTCCACCGTGCGCCAGATGTCGGGAAACGCCTGCGCAACCCACCCCGGAAACCCCATCACCCCCACCGCCTCGCGAAACGCCGGGAAGGCCTCGCACAGAAACAATCCCGCCGGAGCCGGAATCAGCCCGCCCACTCCGCCGGCCGCAATACCGCTCCCCAGCGAAAACCCCAGCACATACACTCGCCGTTCCGGCCCGACCCTCCGCCGTAGCTCCGTGTACGCCGACACCAGGTCCTCATCGCAGTTCTTAGCGCTGATCCGCCCCGAACTTCTTCCATACCCCGAGTAGTTGAAGACCAGCGTCCCCACCCCGCGTTCCCCCAGGAACGCCTGCACCGCGCTCCAATGCCCAACCGTCTCTCCAATCCCGTGGCACAGCAGGATCACCGGACCGCCAGCTACTCCCGCCACATACACACCCGCCAAGCGCCGCGTCCCGCTGGAGAAGAAGAACTCCTCCCGCGTCGCATGCTTGCGCAGTCTGCCCGCCACGCCGAGCAGCGAGTCGCGCCCCATCAACCCCCAGCTCACCGCCGAGATTGCCCCGGTGAAAAACCTGTGCCGAAAGCCCACCCCTGACTCTTCAGTCATCGCAATTTAGCGCCGCTCCGCCGCATCGCACAGCTTCTCCACTCGCTTCTGTCGTGCCTCCGGCGTCTGGTAGTAAAACACCGCCATCAACTCCCCCGCCGCTGCACCGGCGTCATCTTCGCCCACCCCGCACGCGCTTTGGGCCGCGCGCGGAACGCCGCCTCCAGCACTGGCGGCAACTCGCGCTCGCCTTCCATCGTCGCCAGCAGCCGTTCCGCCATCTGCTCCGCCCGTCGCATCCGGGCCTCGTCGCTCTTCACATCCATCACCCACTTGCCGATCTCGCGCCGCATATACTCGGTCAGCTCGTCGTACCACTCGCGCAGCCCCGGCTCTTCGTCCAGCAGCACCGCCAGCTCATCCGGCAGCTCCGCTTCGCGCGGCTCCAGGTCCGGCTCGAGCCTGAACTCCGCCGTATCGCCCAACCTCACAGCCGCACCCGCCTGCATCGCCCGGTTCACCAGCAGATAAAATCCGCCGCCCTCCTCCGGAAACAGCGAGGTCCGGAACGCATAGCCCCTCTCTCTTTGAGACCAGACCTCGCCCCGCACCCGCAGCCGCACCATCTGCTTCCATTCTTTCGCCGGATCGAACGGCACCCGCGCAATCGTCCACCCCAGCGCCCGGTTGCCTTTCTCCAGCACCGCCCTGAACCGCTTCGCCTGGCTCTTCGCCTTCGCCGCCACGCCCGCCTCCCAAACGCCTCTATCGTATAGTGTCTGTATGAGCGAACTGGTCTTCGAGGTAACCCAGGAAGCCGATGGAGGCTTTGTCGCCGAAGCTCTCGGAGAGAATATAGTCACCCAAGGCGATACCTGGGAAGAGCTGCGCGCTAACGTCAAAGAGGCCGTAGAAGCCTATTACTTCGATGAGATCAAGCCGACTTATCTTCGTCTTCACTTCCGTCGAGATGAAGTGCTGGTCGCATGAAGCTTCCACGCGATGTCAGTGGCGACCAACTAGCCGATCATATCTGCCGGAACTGGGACTACACGCGAATCGCCCAAGTTGGAAGCCACATCATGCTTCGGACTGAAACTCCTACCCGCTCGAAGCAGGTTATCCCGGCGCATAGATCGCTCAAGGTCGGAACGTTCAGCAAAATCGTGAGTCAGATAGCCGCGCACAAAAACGTCTCCCGCGAAGAGATCCTGCGCGGGCTCTGAACGCGTTCTAAACTACGCTTATCAGCACGAATCCCAACCCGCGCATCTTCCTCTCCGCCGGCGAAGCCTCAGGCGATCACTACGGCGCCGCCATCATCGCCGAGCTCCACCGCCGCATCCCCGCTGCCAGCTTCACCGGCCTCGGCGGCAGCGCCATGGAAGCCGCCGGCCAGCAGCGCATCGTCCGTGCCGAAGACGTCGCCCACATGGGCCTCACCGAAGTCCTCCGCCACGCCTTCTACATCCACTCGCAGTACCGCGCACTCGTCCGCGCCATCAAACGCAACCCACCCTCGCTCGCCATCTTCATCGACTTCCCCGACGTCAACTTCCGCCTCGCCATGCACTGCAAGCGCCTCGGCGTCCCCGTCCTCTGGTTCGTCAGCCCGCAGCTCTGGGCCTGGAAGCGCCGCCGCCTGCGCTGGGTACAGCGCTTCGTCGACCGCATGCTGGTCATCTTCCCCTTCGAAGCCCCCTTCTACCGCGCCCGCAACGTCAACGCCGAATTCGTCGGCCACCCACTCGCAACATTGCCGCTGCCTGCGGATTCGCGGGAGGAATACGCCCGTGCCAACGGTCTCAGCTATCGCAAGGCCTGGATCGCTCTCCTCCCCGGTTCGCGCTGGAAGGAAGTCGTCGACAATCTGCCGATCATGCTTGACGCAGCAACGCAACTGGGCCTCGACTATGAGTTTGTGATTCCTATAGCTTCCACGCTCAAGAAGGAATCCATGCTCGAGTTAATCGCCAGCGAAGAGCAAAACCGCGATCGCTACCTCAACAGCGAAGAGAACTTTCCCGCGATAATCCACCTCGTCCC
This sequence comes from uncultured Acidobacteriaceae bacterium, assembly GCA_963787905.1. Lineage (GTDB taxonomy): Bacteria > Acidobacteriota > Terriglobia > Terriglobales > Acidobacteriaceae > Edaphobacter. Next base: position 17,308 of record CAWBFL010000133.1, read on the forward strand.
CGACGCCCGCGCCGCTCTCCACCACTCCCGCGCCGCCATCGTCGCCAGCGGCACCGCCACCGTCCAGGCCCTCACCATCGGCAATCCCTTCGTAGTCGTCTACCGCGTCTCTCCGCCTCACCTTCGCCATTCTCAAGCGCCTTATCCGCTACCCCGCCGAAATTCCTGCCCAACCCGACGCCGACGGCAACCTGCCCATCGCCATGCCCAACCTCATCGCCGGCCGCCGCATCGTCCCCGAACTCCTGAACCACCGTTTCACCGCCGCCAACCTCGCCGCCGCCCTCCGCCCCCTGCTCGACGACACCCCCGCACGCACCCAGATGATCGCCGACCTGGCGGAAACCCGCGCCAAGCTCCTCCCCGACTCTGCCTCCGACCCCATCTCCCGCGTCTGCGACGCCGCGGAAACCCTCCTGCGCAACCATGCCTTCGCCGATGTGTGCGGACCCTCCCTGGCAAACAGCTAGCCTGGCAAATCCCACAGACTGAGCGGCCTTACCATAGAGAGGAAATAATTAGGAGATTGGAATGGCATTTGAAGCGCAGAACGCCCTGGAGCGATCCTTGGTCAAAGCGGCGACTGACCCCGCTCATCGGCCTCAATTCTACAAAGACTTTGTCCAGTCCGTTATTTACATTATCCAGCACGGGGTCCCCCCTCCAGAACGTGCGGAGCAAGTCACCCTTGATAAGGGAAAGAGCATCCAGATCGCCGACGTTGAGTTCAAAGGTAAGCGATACATACCTATCTTCTCTTCCATGCCGAGATTGCAGGCCATGCTGTCTGGTGAAGCTGCCTATCTCGGAATGAACGCCTTAGAGATTCTGAAAATAACCAAGGGTTCTGCTCTGCTTCTGAACCCGGGCTCGGACTACGGCAAAGAAATTACGGCCGAAGAAGCTGCTTCAATGGTGGACGGCTCGATCTGGCAACCCGGTGAACGCTATGTCGCCAAAAAGGCAACGCAAGTAATGATCGGGCAGCCCAAAAACTTCCCAACCGAACTGGTTGAATCGCTGACACGCCTGTTCAAAAAGAAGCATCAAGTAAAGCGAGCTTGGGTTGCTCACTTTTTCAATCCCGATATGGATAAGAAGGCCCACACACTCATCGCGATTGAGGTTGTTGACGGGTTCGATGAGGTGTCGGCAGAGGCGGGCATCGTTGTGCGCAGCGTCAGTATTCCGGACCCGCCCGTGGATATCTTGCCGATAACGGGCCGCGGCGGTATCGAAGAATACTTCACTAAGACCAAGCCATTTTATGAGCGTCGGCCCTTTGGCAGATTCTGACGCTGAACCCCATCCAGCGCGTCTGCGACGCCGCCGAAGACCTTCTCCGCTCATCCCACAAAGCCAGCGCTGCCCCGAACCCCCGCAGCCAGCGTCTAACCCTCCGGGCCTCAGTCCGAAACGACTGCCAAATTCCCGCGTCCAATACCCAGAACTCCAGCCCGCTTAGAACCACCCGCCCGGCTTTACAGTTACATTTAAGGTTGAACTGCATCTGAGGATTCTCAAGCGCATGTCTGCCAGACTTCAAACCAGCTTCCGGACCCTCCGGCCTCGCCCTTCACCCGGCATCCTCGCCGCCACGCTGCTCGCCGCCTGCGCCCTGTTGGTCCCGGCCTGGCACCCGGCGTCAGCCGCGCCCGTCCGTCCGCAGATCAACATCACCGGCTACGTCATCACCGCCGAGATCGACCCCGCCACCAGCAAGCTCACCGCCACCGCCGACGTCACCTTCACCCCGCTCGAGGACCTCACCTCCGCCACCTTCGAGCTCAACAACGGTCTCAGCATCACTAAGCTGACCGACGCGACCGGCACAGCTCTCAACTCCGAGCGCATCACCCCCAACTCCACTGTCCACGTCTCCCTCCCGGCGCCGCTGCCCAAGGGTGCTCCCACCAGCTTCCACTTCGAGTACTCCGGCACCCTCACCGGCTCCGATACCAGCCCGGTCGAAGGCATCAAGCTGGCGGCCATCGCCGACCCTATCAGCATCCTGCTCTACCCCGGCCGCTGGTTCCCCATGGCGGGCCTCTTCACCGACCGCTTCACCGCCGAAATGCACATCCGCGTCCCCGCCGACTATACCGCCGTCGGCAGCGGCACCCCCACCCGCAAAACCCTCCCCGACGGGCGCAGCGAGTTCGGCTTCTCCTGGACCAAACCCGGCTTCCCCGGCACCATCGTGGCCGGCAAGTTCCTGCCCTCCATCAACGGTGGCCTCAACAACATCCACGTCTACGTCACCGAGAAGCGCAAGGCCAACGCCGCCGACTTCGCCGCCCTCGCCGGCCGCGAATTCGAGTACATGACCGGCATCTTCGGCGAGCCTGAATCCGGCCGCATCAACATCGTCGAGCTGCCTGAGGACTCCGTACTCGCTTCCTGGGCGCCGCAGATGGCCTGCATCGCCGGCAATCGGTTCGACAAGGCCACCAACCCCCAGCGCCTGCTCGCCAACACCCTCGCCCATCAGTGGTGGGGCTCGGAGATCTCGCCCGCAACCCTGAACGACGCCTGGATCACCCAGGGCATGTCCCGCTATGGCGAACTGATGTACCTCGAAGATTCGGCCGGCAAAACCGCCTTCCAGACCGCCATTGGCGACGTCTCTGCTGGTGCGCTGGCCTACGACACCGAGCCGCTTACCACCCTCGGCCGCCTCGACTTCTACTCCCCCCAGTTCCAGAACATGACCCTGGAAAAGGGAGCCATGGTCTTCCACATGCTCCGCTGGGAAATGGGAGACGAGAACTTCCAGAAGTTCCTCCGCGGCATGCTCTCGCAATTCACGGACAAGGGCATTCGCAGCTCTGACGTCCAGACCGTCGCCGAGGCCCAAAGCCACCTCGAACTGACCGCCTTCTTCTCCCAGTGGATCGACGGCACCGGCGCACCCGCCTTCGTGGACAAGTACTCCGTCTACCGGCTCGGAAACAACAAGGGCTTCCGTACCCAGGGCTCCATCGGCGAGGACCTCGACCTCTTCCGCATGCCAATTGAGCTGCGCATCGAAACCGACGGCAAAACCGAAGACCGCCGCATCGACGTCGCCGGCACCGACTCGCCCTACACCATCGAGACCTTCGGCCGTCCGCGCCGCATCTCCATCGACCCCGAAAACTGGGTACTCAAAAGCACGCCCGACCTCGCCGTCCGCGTCGCTGTCCTGCGCGGCCAGCAACTCGTCGCCCAGGGCGACCTTACCGGCGCGCTCGGCGAATACCAGAAAGCTCTCGACTCCAACAAATCCAGCTCGCTCGCCGCCTACCGCATCGGCGAGGTCTTCTTCATGCAGCGCAACTACCAGTCCGCTGCCAATAGCTTCCGCGACGCCCTGCGCGGCGACGACGATCCCCGCTGGACCGAAGTCTGGAGCCACATCCATCTCGGCTACATCTTCGACGTCACCGGTCAGCGCGACCGCGCCGTCAACGAGTATCGCCTCGCCGTCCAGACCAACGACAACACTCAGGGCGCCATCAACGAGGCCCGCGCCCGCATGCAGACCCCCTACAAGCGCCCCGCCGAAAACTAACCCGCGTGCTCTTCGGCCCCAAAACCCTCCCTCGCCCTGCACTTGCGGCCTCGTGATGATATTCAGCTAAACTGAATCCCCAAGAGGTACGACCTCATGCTCCGTTGCGCCCGGTTCTTCCTGCTCCTGACCGTGTTCGCGGTGGCGAATGCCGCAGGCTTCGCCCAGGACGCGCCAACTTTGCAACCGGTCCCTCCCGTCGCCACCCGGTCGGTGCATCCTCGACTCCCCGAAGCACCCATCCAGACGCTCAATGCGCGTTCGCAACTCGTCGTTGTCGATGTCGTCGTCACCGACTCGAAACAAACGCCGATTCACAATCTCAAAGCATCAGACTTCTCCGTGCTCGATAACCAAGTGCCGCAAGCTGGTCTCCGGCTTCGAAGAGCACACAGCACCGGCCCAGACCGCGAATGTTCCTCCCGTGCGTCCTCTTCCCGCTGGCATCTTCACTAACTTCACCCCAATACCCGCAGGCGCCTCCGCGAGTGTCCTCCTGCTCGACGCCCTCAATACCCCGATGAAGGACCAAGCCTTCGTCCGCGATCAGCTCCGCGAGTTTCTCAAAAACTCGCCCTCCGGCACCCGTATCGCCATTTTCAGCCTCAATGACCGCCTCACCATGCTGCAAGGCTTTACCTCCGACCTCTCTGCGCTGCGCGCGGTGATCGATAAGAGCAGCCCCGACTCGTCCTTGAAGCTCAGCGATAACGTCGGCAATGGAGGCGCCAAAGCCGTGTCTCAGATGATGTCTGACGTTATGGGCAATGCCACGGACACGACCCAATTGCTGTCCGGCGTCAAACAGGCGGAAGCAGTCCAGGCATCGGTCGATACCCAGCACCGCGCGCAGCAGACACTCGACGCATTGAATCAGCTTGCGCACTTCCTGGGTGGCATCCCGGGCCGCAAGAACCTGATCTGGTTCTCCGCTGCCTTCCCGCTCGATATCTTTCCCGATTCCACCATCCCCAATCCCGCCGCCGTCGTGGCCAGCATGGAAGATGAGTTCCGCGAAACTACCAACCTCCTGGCCCGCAGCCAGGTTGCCATCTATCCCGTCGACGCCCGGGGCCTTCAAACCCATGCCACTGCTATCGCGCTTGACGCCGGTTCCTCAAGCTCCGAGGACTACACCGGTGAACAAATGGCCATGAACAGGATCGCCGCAGACACCGGAGGCAAGGCCTATCTCGATGCCAATGGGTTGAGTGCGGCCGTCGGCGCAGTCATCGCCAACGGCTCCAACTACTACACGCTCTCCTACACCCCCACCAACTCCCAGCCGGACGGAAAATTTCACAAACTCCAGGTCAAGCTCGCCCAGTCCGGGCTCACCCTCGCCTATCGCAGCGGCTACTTCGCCGACGAACCGCCCGCCAAACCCATCTCCAGCAAGATCAACGTTGAACTGCCCCCAGTAGCCCGCGCTGAGGGCTCCCAGTCCGCTCCCAACGCCGCCGGGCCCAACGCGCTCACCCGGGTCATGATGCGCGGCGCACCCGACGCGACCGAAATCCTGCTCAAGCTCCAGGTCCTGCCCACCAGCAACAAAACGGAAAACGCGGTTGTTCCCGGCAACATCTTCAACCCCAACCCGGTTCCCAAGGTCAAAATCAAAGGGCCATTCCGCCGCTACGCCGTCGATATTGCCGCCGACGCCAACGACATCCGCATCACCCCGACTCCCGACGGCCACTACCAGTTCTCCACCGAGGTCCTCGCCTGCATCTACGACACCAACGGCGTCCTCATCAACACCGCCATCGAGAAGGCCCACGGCAATCTGTCCATCTCCAGCTACGCCAACATGAAGCATACCGGGCTGCCCTTTCACCTGGAGGTCAGCGTCCCCGTCAACGGCGACTACTACCTCCGTACCTCGGTCCACGACCTCGAGACCGACCGCTACGGATCGGTTGAACTCCCGGTCGCTTCGGTCGCAAAGCTCCCACCCCTGACCGCTGCCGTCACGTCCCCCCGGTAAATTTCTGGTTCAATCGCAGCCGCTACGCGCATCTCATGCAGGGACACTTCGCATGACCCGCCCATTCACCTCGTTCGCCGTCTTCAATCTCCGCCGCCGCTCGCTGCTGCGCGGCAACCTGCTGGTGCTCGGTAGCTTCGCCGCATCATTCCGTCTCTCCGACTTTCCCCGCACACACGCTACCCTGCTTCTCATCCTTCCCGCCGCTCTCGCTATGCTTGGCATGTTCGACACGCTCCGTTGCATGCAGTCCCAACGCAACCTCTACCACGCCGGCGTCATGCTGCTCCTGTTCATGGATATGCTGGCCATTTGCCTCATCCTGTTCTTTCTCTTCTTTCCCTATCTCATTTGACCCGGAGTGCTTATCCGTCTCCCATACGGCACCCGGCCGCCCGGTACGGTATACTCAGCGCCTGTGAATTCAGTTCAGGAGCGTTCCATGCTAAAGGGATTTCGCGACTTCATTCTCCGTGGCAATGTGGTCGACCTCGCGGTCGCCGTAATCATCGGTACCGCCTTCGGCGCCGTCGTCACAGCGTTTACCAAGGGCATCGTGATGCAGTTCGTCGCCGCACTGGTCAAAACGCCCGACTTCGACAAGCTTGCCTTCAACCTGAATGGCACCCCCATCAACTACGGTCCGTTCCTGACCGCGACCCTCAACTTTCTCATCGTCGCCATCGTCGTCTACTTCTTCGTGGTGGTGCCGTTGAGCTACTTGCTCGCCAGAGTGAACAAGCCCGCGCCAGCGGCAGCCCCCACCACGAAAACCTGTGGCGAATGCCTCTCGGAGATTCCCCTGGAAGCCAGGCGCTGCAAATTCTGCGCCCAGCCCGTCGCATAACCCTCATCAATCCCACCCGCGGCCATCATCCCGACCGAAGCGCAGCGGAGTGGAGGGACCCCCGCATTTGCCTTTCCACCGTCCCCGCGCCCGTTCATTTCCTCTCGCTGCGTTACTGCTCTTCGCCGCGCAGTCGCTTCACCTCCTCGGCCAGGACACCACCCCGGCACCGCCGGCGGCCGCCCGCAGCGCAATCCCCGCCCGTGTCTTCGGCTTCCGCGACTTCACCCGGCAGGCTGCCTGGGACTCCGAATTCCTCGCCATTCCCGATCCCCAACTCGCTCGCCAACACCTCAAGGCGCTCACCGCAGCGCCTCACTGGGCCAGTTCGCCCGAAGACTACGCCACCGCGCTCTACGTCGCCGCCCGCTTCAAAGCCGCCGGCCTTCAGACCGAGATCCTCCCCTACAGCGTGCTCATCGACAAGCCGGTGTCGAACCTCGTCGAAGCCTTCGACGCAACCGGCCGCAAGATATTCACCGGCCCCACGCGCCCGCCCGGCTCCTCGTCTGACGATCCCCGCATACTGCCGGGTTTCAACGCCGGTTCCCCCTCAGGCGATGTCACCGCGCCCGTCGTCTACGCCAACTACGGCCGCCTCGCGGACTTCCAGCAGCTCGCCGACCTAGGCATCAGCGTCAAGGACAAAATCGTCCTGGTGCGGAACGGCGGGAACTATCGCGGCGTCAAGGTCTATATCGCTCAGCAGCGCGGAGCCAGGGGCGTGCTCATCTACTCCGACCCGTCCGACGAAGGCTCCCATGCCGGACGACCCTACCCCGACGGCCCCTACCGCCCCGACTCAGCCGTGCAGCTTGGCTCCGTCCAGTTTCTGCCCATCTATCCCGGCGATCCAACCACCCCCGGCATCGCCTCGGTGCCTGGGCTTCCCGCTGCGCAACGCATTCCCGCCACCGAGCTACAGTACGATCGCCCCAGCATCCCGGTCGATCCGCTTTCCGCCGCGGACGCTGCCCCCATCCTCCGCGCCCTCGGCGGTCCCGCCGTTCCCCCCGAATGGCAGGGAGGAATGGGCTTCCCCTACCACCTGGGCGGCGCCGACACCGCGCCCGTCAGCGTCCATATCCGTCTGGCCGTAGACAGCCGTCTGCGCACCATCTGGGACGTCATCGGCAGGATTCCCGGTTCCTCCGACCCCAACCAGTGGGTCGTCGCCGGCAACCACCGCGACGCCTGGGTCTACGGCGCTAGCGACCCTAGCAGCGGCACCGCCGCCATGCTGGAGACCGTGCACGGCCTGGGCGACCTGCTCCAGCACGGATGGAAACCCCGCCGCACCGTCATCATCGCCAGTTGGGACGGTGAAGAAGAAGGTTTGATCGGCTCAACCGAGTGGGTGGAGCAACATGCCGTCGAACTCCACCATGCCGTCGCCTACTTCAACATCGATGTCGCGGTATCCGGTCCTATCTTCAACGCCGCCGCCGAACCCTCCCTGCGCGAATTCATCCGCGACATCACCCGCGAAGTCCCCTCGCCCGCAGGCGGCTCCGTCTTTGACCAGTGGCGGAAGGACCAGGAGCAGAATCGCCGCATCCCGCCCGCATCCGCCACCGGCTCCAGCCAGCCGCGGGTCGGCGATCTCGGCTCGGGATCGGATTACACCCCGTTTCTGCAGCACGCCGGCGTTCCGTCCACCGACATCGAGTCCGAGGGCCCATTCGGTGTCTACCACACCGTCGACGACAGCTTCGACTGGTTCGTCCGCTTCGCCGACCCCAGCTTCGCCTACTTGCAGCAACAGGCCCGCATCTTCGGCCTGGAGATTCTGCACATGGCCGACGCCGATGTGCTCCCCTACGACTATCAGGCCTACGCGCAGGAGATTCAGAGTTACCTGGCGCAGGCGCGCGACCGCGCAACCTCCCTTGGATTGGGCCTCAACTTCTCACCCGCTTTGGCTGCGGCCGCGCACTTCGAATCCGCCGCCAGCGCCGTCCGCCAGCGCCAGCTCACGCCCCCCGCAGACGTCGCCGTCTTGAATCGCGCTCTCAGCTCGGTCGAGCCCGCCCTGCTGCTTCCGGCAGGCCTCCCGCGCCGCCCGTGGTATCGGCACAGTATCTACGCGCCCGGGGAATTCACCGGCTACGAAGCCGTTGTGCTTCCCGGCGTCAGCGAGGCCATTGCCGCCGCCGATACCCCCCGCGCCCAGGCCCAGCTCGACGCTCTCGCCCAGGCTCTCAATCGCGCCGCCGACGCCCTCGCCCCCCACTGACGCAGCATCTCGCTGACCCGCTGGCCCGCCGACCTGCTGACTCGCTGGCAGCTATACAACTTGAGCAGTATCTCCTTGCACCCACGTGCTATTTCCTCTGCTTCCAATGCGGCGGATCATGACATTTGGAACTGCCCCGCTCTCGCGAAAGGAGCTCTGCGCAATGGTTCAGGATCTGGTTCTCGCACTCGTATTTCTAGCGATGATCATCGCTCCCGCCATCATCAGCATTCCGACTGACCGGGACGAAAAGGACTCGCTATGATCCAGCCGCGCGCCTTGGAGCCCACTCCGGACCTGTGCTGCCTTCCCTCCCCGCACCGCATTCCGCAGGGCGTCGCCGGCATGGCCTTCAACTTCAGCAAAATCGAGATTTCCCATCACCCGGCGCCGCGCAAGGCGCCGCTTAAGGCAAGACCGAAGCCGGCCTCTTCCGCCGTCCGCGCCTAGCCCGTACCACCCTGACGACGTTCGCCGGCAATCAAAGCGGCCGCAGCAAAACGAAGGGCCGCATCCCCAACGGACGCGACCCGGTTTTGCGTGCGCCAGCAATTCCTGAACAGTGCTGGGCTTCGTGCGGCCCTCTCGATGGCCGCAAACAGAATGCCGCGCCGACCAACGGGAGGGCCGCGCGAAACAGGAAAAGCGCGTGTGAACGCCTACCCCCGCAGCGCCATCTGGTCCGTCATAATCTGCGTCAGGTCCGGCTTCTTCAAGCCATGCTCCTGCTCATTGAACTTGTCCACCTTGCTCGACCAGTTCATGCTGCAGAACTTCGGCCCGCACATGCTGCAGAACGCCGCTTCCTTGTAGTAATCGTCCGGCAGCGTCTCGTCGTGCATCGCCCTGGCCGTCTCCGGATCCAGCGACAGCGCAAACTGCTTATCCCAATCGAACGTATACCGCGCGTGGCTGATCGCATCATCCCGGTCCCGTGCTCCCGGCCGCTTCCGCGCTACATCCGCCGCATGGGCGGCGATCTTGTACGCGATAATCCCGTCCTTCACGTCCTTCTCGTTCGGCAGCCCCAGGTGTTCCTTCGGAGTTACATAGCAAAGCATCGCCGCCCCGTGCCAGCCAATCATCGCCGCACCAATCGCGCTCGTGATGTGGTCATAGCCCGGCGCGATATCCGTCACCAGCGGCCCCAGCACGTAAAACGGCGCGCCGTCGCACAACTCCACTTCCTTATCCACCTGTAACTTGATCTGGTCCATCGGGATATGTCCCGGCCCTTCGATCATCACCTGCACATCGCTCTTCCACGCCTGCCGTGTCAGCTCGCCCAGCGTCTTCAACTCGGCAAACTGCGCCTCGTCGCTCGCATCCGCAAGACATCCCGGCCGCAGCCCATCGCCCAGCGAGTAGCTCACGTCGTACTTCGCCATCACCTTCGTGATGCGATCGAAATTCTCGTACAGAAAATTCTGCTTGTGGTGGCTGGTCATCCACTGCGCCAGGATCGCCCCGCCCCGGCTCACAATCCCCGTAATCCGCTTCGCCACCATCGGAATGTACTGGATCAGCACACCCGCATGAATCGTAAAGTAGTCCACACCCTGCTGCGCCTGCTCCTCGATCACCTCAAGGTAGAAATCGATATTCAGATCCTCGAGCTTCTTCACCCGGGCCAGCGCCTCATACAGCGGCACCGTCCCAATCGGCACCGGGGTGTGCCGCAGAATCGGCTCGCGGATCATCGGAATATCGCCGCCGGTCGACAGGTCCATCACCGTATCCGCACCGTAGTGCACCGCCGTATGCAGCTTCCGCAGCTCCTCATCCATATTTGACACCATCGCCGAATTCCCGATGTTCGCATTGATCTTGCACAGCGACCCCA
>CAWBFL010000134.1:0-3419 GCA_963787905.1 uncultured Acidobacteriaceae bacterium
TGCTCTCTTCGCATCGCCGTCAGCAATCAGCATGCTCAACAGTTGTGCCACCGGAGCCGGGTCCACAGGATCGGACTTCGACCACGCGCGCAGCGCTTCCTTCGCCTCGTCCCGCTGCCCCAGCACTTCCTCCATCTGCACGATCGGCGGATACATCCGCTGGAACGCCGCCGGATGCAGCGCCAACTCCTTCTTGTAATCCTCCAGCGCCTTTGCCGTTTGGCCGTTGCGAAGCTCCAGGTAGCCCATCGTGTTCCAGTAAAACTCATGGTCCGGGCTCAACTTCTGCGACTGGTCCAGTAGGTCCTTGGCGTTGTACAAATCCATCTTTTGGATGTCCTCGTAGGCCTGCTGCAGCAGCTTCTGCGCCTCCGCGCTCACGCTCGTTCCCGCCGCCACCTCCGCCGCCGCGCCGGCCGCGGTCCCTGCTCCTACCGGCGCGGTTGTTGCCGCGTCGTGCCGCACCAGCTGGATATATAGTTCGTCCCCCAGATCGGTATCATCCGCCCATTTCTTGTACGCCTTTAAGTCGCTGCTCGGCACCTTCTGCTGCAGCACGGCGAGCTTCCGCTCCGTATACACAGTCCCTTTTTCGAAGCGATAGGTCTGGTCATAGGTCGCATATGCGCACTTGGTATGCACCGCCTCCGGCAGAATTGCCGTCCACCCTGCGGGAATTTTCATCGCCGCGTGCGACGTCTCCACCCGCACCGATCCCAGGTCCAGGTTCCTTACCAGCGGGTCTGCATCGCCAAACCGCGGGAGGTCTACCGGAGCCACCTGCGGCACAATCTTGTAATTGTCCCAGTCGCCCGACTTCTCCCGCACGTAGTCAAAGCTCATCGTGAACGGCCCGGTCATATCGTCCGGCCGCGTCACGTCCGCGTTGCTCGACGTACCCGCATATCCGAGCTGGTGCACCAGCTGCTGCACCAGCTCGTCATATTGCCCCGGAGCCGCCTGCCGAAATGCCCCCCGCAGCGCAAGCTCCGAATCGCCGCGCAATGTCAATGTTAGCCGCGAGTGCGATGTGCCCTGCACATCCAGCTCGCCCGCTGCCTCCATTGTCTCGAAGCTGGCAAACGGCAGTTCCGCCGGGGTCCGCGAAAGTTACGCCGCGCCCTGCGTGGGTACCACCAGCGCCTGCTTGTCCCGAATCACCGGCACCAGTACCCGGTACGGCGCAACCTCCGCCGTTGCATCTAGCCACACCGGGTGTCCCATCAGCGTCAAGTGTGTAATCAAATGATTGAACGCCGCCGGCGACGGCACCGCCTCATTGAACCGCAGCCCCGGCCCAATCAGCACCGCGTCCGCCTTCATACCGGCCGCCGCCAGCATTGCCGCCAGCAGCGTGTGTTTGTCCTTGCAGTCGCCATATTGATTGCTCAAAATCTCCGCCGCCGAATGCGGCTGGTATCGCCCAATCCCGAACGCCACGCCAATATACCGGATCTGCGTCGCTACGTATGCGTAGAGCGCTTGCACCTTCTCTTCGTCAGTTGTCTTGCCCGCCGTCAGCTCCGCAACCTTCGCCTTCACCTCCGGCCCCGGCACCACGCGGTCTGCCTCCAGGCTTTGGTACCACCCGCCCACATCCTCCCAGCTCTTGAACGTCGTCCACGCAATCGCCGGCAGTTTGCCCTGCTCCGCATCCGCCTCCTGATCCGCCGTCCAGACCGTCTTCTTCTTCGCTTCTGCCTCCGCCTCGGCCTCTTTTCCCGCTGTTGGCTTCAGTTGAGACGAGGTCCACCGCCATTCATGCATCCCGTCCGTATCCGACTCCACGGCCTTCACCGTAGGACACCACACCGTCACCGCGACTCCCGCAGGCACGCGCAGTTCCACCGTCTCCTCGAGCGCCACCGCGTCTTCCACCCAGCTTTCCTGTCCCCAGAACTCACCCGGCGCCTCCGACTTCATCGTCGTAATCCGCGCCTTCCACTCCAGCCGGTCGCCCACACGCAGATTGCGGATCGGCAGTTGCTTCTCCTTCAGGTCACTGTAGAACGGCGCATCCCGCGTCACCGGCGCGGGCATGTCGATCGCGTCCGCGGCCGGCGTCTCGACCACCGTTCCATCCGGATGCCGAACCCGCGCATACGCAAACTCCACTTTTTGCGAGTTCGCCGCATACGCAACCGCAACCACCCCAAGCGCCTTCACCGCCGCATCCGACTGGACCCGGGCCGACACACTCCGATCCTGCGTGCCAGTCCCGTCCGCCGCGTACGTGTACACGGAGCTCACCTGCTCTATCACCACCGACTCGGCCCCATAACTGGGATTGGGCGCCCCATTTGTGCTGGCCTGAACATCACGAGGGGAGACCGCCGCACTTGCTGCAGTCTTGGGTGCCGTCCCCTGCGCCACCACGCAGACAGGACACACAGACGCGATCATACCGGCAATCGCGGCCACAAAAGTAAAGCTCAACCGGGCCGGGTAACGCATGGGTGTCCTCGGTATAGCAGAGCACTCAACAATCGTCCATCAATTTCGTGCGGGGATGGACCGTGTGATTGATCCGATGGGATTGGATGTCCTAAAACAAGGTGATGGTGGGCAGTGAGGGACTCGAACCCCCGACATCCTGCTTGTAAGGCAGGCGCTCTAACCAACTGAGCTAACCGCCCGTTGTTCCCGGGACAGCCTCCAGTGTAGGGTACAGGACCACTCCATGCAACGCAGCATCGTGTCACTTCAAGGGCACGGCACAACGCGCGATTCGCCCAGTCCGAGGCAGGCGGAAATGCTATACTGACTATCGGATTTCAGGTCGCTCCTGCCGCACTTGGTGTGCGTGTCAGGCTCCTTGCGGAGGTGGCGAAATTGGCAGACGCACTAGCTTGAGGTGCTAGCGCCGCAAGGCATAGGGGTTCAAGTCCCCTCCTCCGCACCAATCCAGACTTTTAGCCGGCTCCCCCCCGGCTCCCGGCGCGATTCTTCGCCGCATTTCAGGTTTCCGAGGTCGCAAAGCAATCCCGATGATCATCTTTCTCGTCGTCCTTCACGTCATCGTCTGTCTGTTCCTGATCGGCGTAGTCCTCCTGCAGCAAGGCAAGTCCGCCGACCTGGCCGGCGCATTCGGCGGGCAGGGTTCGCAGACGGCGTTCGGTCCACGCGGCGCGGCCAACCTGCTGACCAAACTCACCACTTGGGGCGCGGTGCTCTTCATGCTGATCTCCATCTCACTGACCGTGCTACTGACGCGCACCAACGGCACCTCGCACTCGGTCCTCTCCGGCTCTCCGACCCAGCAGACCACGCCGAAGAAGTAGCTTCGCGCGGTTTTTTTCATTGCCCCGTGGAATTCTCCTCGGAGTATGTAGTGTGCCTTTGCACATCGCGCGCGCCGGACGATAATCAACAGATGCAGAAATTGCTTCTGGTTCGCCGCAACGCACGTACCCTGCTTC
>CAWBFL010000135.1:0-12889 GCA_963787905.1 uncultured Acidobacteriaceae bacterium
CGTTTCCCTGGGCGTTGTTCCCCGCAGGCACTGGTCTTCAGGCGCACGGCCATTCCTGCGCGGCGTGGCGAATTCGGATGATCCGAATCTCCTGCTCCGTCACCTGGTAGACCACGATGTAAGGGAATGGGGCGACAATCAATTCTCGCGTGCCTTCAACCTGGCCTGCCCGGCCGCGGCGCGGCATCTCGTTCAACGACTGCGCTGCCATATACAGCTTTCGCGCCACCCGCCGCGCCGCTTCGGTGTTGTCGGCTCTTACAAAGTTGACAATCGCTTCAAGGTCATCGGCAGCGGACTTGGTCCAGCGAACGCGCATCAGGGTGCCAACAATCTCTCAATCCGCCCGACAACCTGCTCATGTTCCATCAGTTCGCCGCGTTCCGACTCCGCGAGGCCAACCTTCACCGCCGCCACGAAATCGCTGCGCCACAACAAATACTGCTCAACCGCCCGCTGCGCATGCTCGTCCACAGACAAGCCACCCTGCGCCGCAATCTCGTTGAGCCGCTCTTCCTGCCCGGGCTTGAGCTGTACCGCCATGTTCAAAGGCTAGGCCGTTCGGAAACCCAGGTCAACCCATTCGTGAGCAGGGAACTCCACCAGGCTATCTCAGTCGGCATCATCTCCCTCAGCACTCAATCACATTCAGCGCCAGCCCGGCCAGGCTGGTCTCCTTATACCGCGACTGCATATCGATCCCGGTCGCGTACATCGTCCGGATCACTTGATCCAGCGACAGCTTATGCCCCAGCGTCTCGTGCATCGCAATCCGGCTGGCGTTGATCGCCTTCACCGCGCCCATGCCGTTGCGCTCGATGCACGGAATCTGCACCAGCCCGCCAATCGGGTCGCAGGTCATGCCCAGGTTGTGCTCCATCGCAATCTCCGCGGCGTGCTCCACCTGCGCGTTGCTTCCTTCCTGCGCGGCCACCAGCCCGCCCGCCGCCATCGAGCACGCCACGCCTACCTCGCCCTGGCAACCAACTTCCGCTCCGCTGATGCTCGCATTCTCCTTGTACAAAAACCCGATCGCCGCCGCCGTCAGAAAATATCGCAGCAGCCCCGCCTCTTTCTCCTCCACGCTCATCCCCTCACCCAGAAAACGCAGATAGTAGTGCGCAATCGCTGGAATCACTCCCGCCGCTCCATTGGTCGGAGCCGTCACCACCCGCCCGCCGGCCGCGTTCTCCTCATTCACCGCCATCGCCCACATCGTCACCCAATCCAGCGCCGCCAGCGGATCGTATCGTCCGCTCGGCTCGTCCCCCATCAACCGTCGCGCCAGCCGCGGAGCCCGCCGCTGCACCTTCAACCCTCCCGGCAGAATCCCCTCCACCTCCATGCCCCGCTCGCGTGCACGCCTCCATCGCCCTCCACAACGCCATCACCGCCGCGCACACGCGCCTTCCAACTCTTCCCCTGGCCGTTCCCTCTCCCTCCTTTTTTTCTGAATAGTCCGGCTTCCCGGAAGGACAGCCCCGGGACATGTCCTCCACCTCCGGCCGCACCATCTTCACCCGCGGATCCGCCAGCAGCGCGCACTCATTCGCCAGCACCAGCTCCGCAATCGTCAGCTCATGCTCATCCGCGGCTTGCAGCAACTCCTCGGCGCTGTGGAACGGATATGGCACCACGCGCGACGGCCCCGTCTCGCCCGCCGACTCGCTCTGCGGACGAAACAATAAACCCGCCGCCAATCGAGTAGAACACCTCCTCGGCCAGCACCACCTCCGCCACATCCAGCGCCGCAAACCGCATTCCGTTCGGATGCGCACCTCGCCCGACCTCCGGATACATCTGGCTCTTCAGCCAGCGCAGGTCTGGTCTTCGCGAAAACCGATCTCGTTCAGCCCACCCAGCTTCAGCCGCCCTGTCGCCCGCACCGCCGCGATCTTCTGCTCTACGCTCTCCGGGTCCACGGTATCGGGAGCCTCCCCCATCAACCCCAGCAGCACCGCCCGGTCCGTGCCATGCCCCTTCCCGGTCAGCGCCAGCGAGCCATACAGGTCCACCGTCACCCGCGCAGTTTTCCCGATGGCGCCGGCAGCATCCAGCTCACGCACAAACCGCAGCGCCGCCCGCATCGGCCCCACCGTATGCGAGCTCGAAGGGCCAATCCCGATCTTGAACAGCTCAAACAGGCTGGTATTCACGCTGCCATTGTAGGCCGCGCGTCAACGCGCCCGCTTCTTCGCCGCCTTTGTCCTGGTCCGGCCAGCCTGCTTCGATTCCACGTTCCGGTGCGCCGTCGCCAGCGCGCCGCTCATAGTCGCCTCGTCCGCACGGTCGAGCACGATATAGGTCGTCCCCATCCGTCCCCAGCCGCCCTGCACCGGCTCAAATACCTCCGGCAGCTCGCGCACAAACGCCGACTGCTGCTCCACCGTCAGCTTCAGCACGCCGCGTCCGCGCGCCTGTCCCGACAGCGTCGCGAAGATCCGCCCGCCCACGCGAAAGTCCGGATGGCCCATGTGCGCGCTCTCCTCCGCGCCGGGCAACCCGCAGGCAATCCCGCGAAACAGATCGACTCCCGCAGACATCCCCGCCTCCAGATTCGTCTCAGCGCCTCGCGGTCTCCGCCCGCGCACTCGCCGAACCGACGGCCCTGGCGTTCCCGTCGTCCGCAGATAGGCCGCCGCCGCCGTCAGCCGCACCGGCTGTTTAGCGTCCGCCAGCAGGGCATACACCGCCGTCTGACGTCGCCTTGTCGTGGTAGTCCCCAGCGCCTTCGCCGCTGCCGCGCGCACGGTCAGGTCCTTGTCGCCCAGCGCTGCCACCAGTTGCTTCGTGGATCGGCTTGGTCCGCTCCTGCGCAATGGGCTCGATCGCCGACACCCGCGCCAGGTCGCCTCCGCTCTTGTGAATGTATTCGTATGCGGTAACCCCAAATCCAAACGGCCCCAGCAGCATCGAAGCGCCCTGCAGCGCACCCATCCTCGCACATCGCCGAGGGGTCATGCAGCTCTTTATTAATGCTTGTGCTCGGTCCCGTGGATCAGCGTCGGACCTGTCCTGCGGTCGCCGTCCACCACCGCCATCAGAATGTCTTCGCCGGACTTGTCGCCCATCTTCCACAGCGTCGTCGCTGCCGTAAGCGCCACCTGCGGCTCCTTATCGTCCAGCAGATTGCGCAGCGGCGTAGTCAGGTTGCGGTCTTTCGTCTGTCCCGCTGCCAGCGCTGCCGCCGTGCGCACATCGACGTCGGCATCGCCCATCGCATCGGCGATCAGTTTTTCCGCCCGCGCGCTGCGCAGCAGCCCCAGCGCCGCCAGCCCCTGGATCCGCGTCTGCGGATGCTTCGCATCGCTCATCGCGTCCGTCAGCAGCTTCCACGCCTCCCGCTCGCGTTCCTCCGGAGTCGTCGCCGTCGGCAGCGCAGGCGCCTGCTCCTCATCCCCCACGGCGCCGGTCGCATCCGCCGGGGCACTCTGCGCCTTGGCCGCGGCGTCCTGCGCTCGCGCTGCGCCCATCCCCAGGCACATCATTGCCAGCAGCAGGCTGCACTGCTGCACGCAGCGCCGCAAACGCCTGAGGCCCATCGCTTTCGCAACCTTCATCCTGTCCTCCACTTCGTTCGGTGTCGCCAAAGATCCTGGCTCATGGGATGCAGAATACCCGGTTCGCCCCGTCTCGTCCTCAGCCAGAGCCGCTTCCATCTACCCCACGTCTTCCCCCCTGCATGGATGACCTTTGCCCGCTCAAGCGTATCTTGTGTATACGCTCATCGCGGCTCCAACCGGAGCCGCAGGAGACTCGAATGCGCCACTCTTCGATGGTCTTCGCCCTGCTGCTCGCGCCCCTCACTCTCACCGCGCAAAGCGTCATCGGCAATCGCTCTCCGTCGCCAGCCGCAGCCGCCCAGCCCCCCAGCAGCACCCCCTCCCCGGCGGCAGCGGACCAGCCTCAAATCGATCCCCTCCTCGCCAGGCTCCGCAACCAGATTGCTGCGATGCAGGCCCGCGCCGCGTCTGCCTGCCCGGTCGGCTTCTCCGTGGATCAGCGCCCCGACGGCGCCGTCGTATGGACCAACGCCCCGCAGCCGCCCGCACCCCACGGCCCCGGCCTGGACATCCACTTCCGCAGCTCCGCCAGCCTCGCGCACTCGCCCATTGTCTCTGCCACAATTACCGTGCACGGCATGTCCCCGCGTCTGCGCGCCCTGCCAATTGCCTTCGGCTCCTCACCGGCCGCGGACGCAACCGAAACCTTCTCGCTCGGCAGCAACTCCACCCAGCCGCTGCTCAATCCCTCCATCTGGACCAGGAGCATGAGCGCCATCACCTGGGTCGAACTCACCCAGCTTGTCTACGCCGATGGAACCACCTGGCAGGCTCCGTCTCAGTCCCAGTGCATCGCCCGCCCCAGCCCCTTCGTCCTGGTCAACGCATCGCCGCAATAACAGCATCCCCGCAATAAGAATTCGGGCAGGGCGAACTTCGATTGCGCTACTTGCCGACCGAGAGCGAAGGTGGCGGGACTCGGGGAACCAGCGACAGGTCCACCGTCACGATATAAATTCCCAGCGCCGCGAGCACGAAGAACGCCGCCACCCACATGCGCCAATCCCGGTGCGCCCGCTTCCAGTAGGGAATCGAATGGTCATGGTCCGACGCCGGACGCGGTCCTTCGTCGGGGTGATGATGGTTCTTGCTTTCCGTCATTGGTTCCGTTCTCCCAGCCAAATTCAGATACCGTTCGCGCTGGAGCGAGTTGTATGCCGGGCCAAAGGAATGCGCTTGTCTTTGGCCCACTCCTTTACTTGTACGGCGTCCGGCCAGACAGAACTGTGCCGAAACGCTCACATCGCATGCCGAACGGCCCCGCCCCCCTTGTGACTCCCGGCACAAACCTCTCCCGCCCGCCCATGTAAACTCAGGCGTCCGCTAATTCGCCGAGTTCCGGTCGCCTATGCTCTTCAAATCCCGCAGCGCCGCCGTCTACGGCATCGACGCCAGCATCATCGATGTCGAAGTCGACTTCTCCGGCGTCGTCCTCAATAAAGAAGAGTTCGCCACCGTCGGCCTGCCCGACGCCGCCGTCCGCGAGTCCCGCGACCGCGTCCGCTCCGCCATCAAGAACTCCGGCTTCGACATTCCTCCCACCCGCATCACCATCAACCTCGCCCCCGCCGACATTAAGAAGGAAGGCTCCGGCTTCGACCTGCCCATCGCCATCGGCATCCTCGGCGCCTACGGCGGCTTGCACATCAAGGACATCTCCGACTTCCTGCTGGTCGGCGAACTTGGTCTCGACGGCAGTCTGCGCGCCGTCCAGGGCATGTTGCCCATCGCCGTCGCCGCCCGCACCGCCGGCATTCGCTCGCTCGTGATCCCCGCCTCCAACGCCCGCGAGGCTGCCGTGGTCGAAGGCGTCGACGTCTACCCCGTCCACACCCTGCTCGAAGTCCGCGAGCTGCTCAACTCCGCCGCCTTCGGCAAGCTCAACGCCACACCGCTGCGCATCGAAGCCGCGACCCTGCTCGACGAGCTGCAGCAGTTTCCCTACGACTTCAAAGACGTGCGCGGCCAGCACGTCGCCAAACGCGCCCTCGAAGTCGCCGCGGCCGGCGGCCACAACATTCTCATGATCGGCCCGCCCGGCTCCGGCAAAACCATGCTCGCCAAGCGCCTGCCCTCCATCCTCGCGCCGCTGCGCTTCGAAGAGGCGCTGGAGACCACCAAGATCCACTCCGTCGCCGGTGTGCTCGACGCCGACCGCGGCCTGGTTGCCCACCGCCCCTTCCGCGCGCCCCACCACACCATCTCCGACGCCGGCCTCATCGGCGGCGGCATCATCCCGCGTCCCGGCGAGGTCTCGCTCGCCCACAACGGCCTGCTCTTCCTCGACGAGCTCCCCGAATTCCCCCGCAACGTCCTCGAAGTCCTCCGCCAGCCCCTCGAAGACGGAGTGGTGACGATCGCCCGCGCCTCCATGTCGCTCACCTTCCCCGCCCGCTTCATGCTCGCCGCGGCGATGAATCCCTGCCCCTGCGGCTACTTCAACGACAAGTCCCGCGACTGCATGTGCACCCCGCCCATGATCCAGCGCTACGTGTCGAAAGTCTCCGGCCCGCTGCTCGACCGTATCGATATCCATATAGAGGTGCCCGCCGTGCAATATAAGGAGCTGCGCTCCGCCGCCTCCGCCGAAGGCTCCGCCGAGATTCGCACCCGCGTCCTCGCCGCCCGTGAGCTCCAGCACCGCCGCTTCGCGGTCGCCCCCGAGCCGGCTCGTGCCAAAGCGAGCTCGCGCGCTGCCTCCCGGCCCATCTTCTCCAACTCGCAGATGTCCACCCAGCAGATCCGCACCCACTGCGAGCTCTCCGCCGACGCCGAGCGCCTGCTCGAGCGCGCCATGCAGCAGCAGGGTCTCACCGCCCGCGCCCACGACCGCATCCTTAAAGTAGCCCGCACTATCGCCGACTTGGCCGCCGAGCCGAACATCTCCGTCGGCCACATTGCCGAAGCCATCCAATACCGAACCCTGGATCGCAGCTACTGGGCGTAGGAGTCAGCCGAGCAGCCAACCCCGCCTGCTACCCGATACGGCCGCCTCCCTCCGCATACTCGCGCCGTAAACACTTTATCTTCAGTGTTTAACCAAATCCTAAGACACAGCTTGTTCGAATTGCCTCCCCTGGCAACCCGTCCGCTCCCACCTTTCGTATACTGTTTATGGTATTTATGTTTTCCTCAACTTACCAAAATAAGTATTGACGAAGCGCCCCAGACAGTTTACCTTGCTTATGTAGCAAGTTGTTCCGCGCTGGCAAGTCCACAGAAGGATCCGGCTGGGATCGAACAGAAGGCCGCTCAATTCTGCCCCACTTTGCCGACTGCGGAGTCCCTGGCTCCCGCATTCCACGAAAGATCAGACCCACTGCACCAGGAGCACCGGTTCCTGCGCAATGGACCGGCATGGATTCAGAAGCAAGCCCGAAGTCGAACAAAATACAGTAGAGAAACGGAGTCCTCATCCCGCTTTCTTGCGTCTAATGTGCAAGGGTAAAGGTAGCTGCCGGTTCCATACGCGCCCCACCCGCAAGACTAAGCCGCTTAGATTCAAGAATTAACCAGTCCAGCCACTGCAGGAATCCATTGGCTCACCTGAGTGACGTCCAGACGACCCCCTCCCCGCCGCCAGCAAACGAAAGGAAGATTTATGCGCTCAGACCTTATTTTTGGAGCTCTCACCCACGTTACCAATCGCTACGAGCTGTGCCAGCTCGCCTCCAAGGCCACCCGCAAGCTGCACAAGCCCAATACCCGCCTCCAGGACACCACCAACGAAGTCCTCGACCGGTTCCGCGAGACCGTTCCCATGCACCCGACCGCCGTCTCGGCCGCCCCGAGTGTTGCTCTTGAAGAACGCCGCGCGGCTTAACCCGCGCGGCTTTACCCCCAATGTTGTAGGCGCACGTCCGAACTCCGCTGCACCCAATCCCTTCCGCCGCGATATAATCCATAGCATCCTGTAGCTGCTCCGGTATCCCGCACGCCTCATCTTGCTCCGCAGGTTCCGGCACGCGCTTTCCGCAAGGCAATCCCCCTCCTAAGTTCCAAATCCCCCCTCGAAATTCAGGTAAATCATGACCATATCCGAACTCAAAGAGCACAATATCGCCGAACTGAGCAAGCTGGCTCGCGGCCTCGACATCGCCGGCACTTCCGGCCTGCGCAAGCAGGACCTCATCTTTAAGATCCTGCAGGCCCAGAGCGAAAAAGAGGGCCACATCTTCGCCGAGGGAGTGCTCGAAATCCTCCCCGACGGCTACGGCTTCCTGCGCTCGCCCGACTATAACTACCTCCCCGGCCCCGACGACATCTACGTCTCCCCCTCCCAGATCCGCAAATTTGACCTCAAGACCGGCGACACCATCAGCGGCAACGTCCGCCCGCCCCACGAAGGCGAGAAGTACTTCGCCCTGGTCAAGATCGAGGCCATCAACTTCGAGTCGCCCGAAGAGACCAAGAACAAGATCCTCTTCGACAATCTCACCCCTCTCTACGCCGAAGAGCGCGTCAAGATGGAGACCGTCCGCGAGCACATCTCCGGCCGCGTCATGGATCTGCTCACCCCGGTCGGCAAAGGCCAGCGCGGCTTGATCGTCGCTCCGCCCCGCACCGGCAAGACCATGCTGCTCCAGTCCATCGCCAACAGCATCACCACCAACCATCCCGAGATCGTCCTCATCGTCCTGCTCATCGACGAGCGCCCGGAAGAAGTCACCGACATGCAGCGCAGCGTCAAGGGCGAAGTCATCAGCTCCACCTTCGATGAGCCCGCCGCCCGCCACGTCCAGGTCGCCGAGATGGTCATCGAGAAGGCCAAGCGTCTGGTCGAGCACAAGCGCGACGTCGTCATCCTGCTCGACTCCATCACTCGTCTCGCCCGCGCCTACAACACCATCGTCCCGCCCAGCGGCAAAGTTCTCTCCGGCGGCGTCGATTCCAACGCGCTGCAAAGGCCCAAGCGCTTCTTCGGCGCGGCCCGCAACATCGAGGAAGGCGGCAGCCTCACCATCATCGCCACCGCGCTGGTCGACACCGGCTCGCGCATGGACGAGGTCATCTTCGAAGAGTTCAAGGGCACCGGCAACATGGAAGTCATCCTCGACCGCAAGCTGGTCGACAAGCGCGTCTTCCCGGCCATCGACATCCAGCGCTCCGGCACGCGTAAGGAAGAGCTGCTCATCCCCAAGGACGAGCTGCAGCGCACCTGGATCCTGCGCAAGGTGCTCAACCCGCTCTCCCCCGTCGAAGCCATGGAGCTGCTCACCGACAAGCTCTCCAAGACCCGCAACAACCAGGAATTCCTGCACAACATGAGCTCCATCTAAGAGCAGTTCTCAGTTCTCAGTTCTCAGTTCTCAGTTGTCAGTTCTCAGTTGTGAGTCGTCAGGTCTGACCGTTATCTGTGAGTCGTCATTCTGGCGCAAGCCAGAATCTCCGTAGTTGCTTTTGCACTTCAACATTGCGCCGAGCGCCGCCGACGACCCAGGAATCCGGGTGCCCCATGATCAACGCGTCCGCGCAAGCGCCGCGTTGATCGTGGGGTTTGTCACTTAGCGCCACACTCCGCTGGGAACTTTCCATTCGCGATGCCCTCCCGTGCTATGGTTCTGTTGCCATGCGCCCCGCCTTATTCGCCTTAGCCCTGTGCCTCGTCGCCATCCATCCCGTCCCCGCCCAGTCCTGCCCAAGAGAAAACCCAAACGGTCCATCAATCGAATCATCCCCTCAAACCCTCACCGGCAAGGTTGTCTACCACAATGGCATCCGCCAGTGGTTCGGCTTGCAATTGGACACCCCGGTATGCGGAGAAGATAAAGAAATCCAACTTCTGCAGGGAGGCGGAGCATTTGAAGTCGACGAGGGCAACGCTCGCGCAATCGAAGTCTTTCGCGGATGCAGGGTGACCGTCCAGGGCCCGCTCGGAATTCCCGGCACTGGATACTACTCGGCGGAACTGTACCAAAACGCAGATAAGATCGAACCGGAGCCGGATTGCGTTCTCCAGCCACACCTTCCCGACTACTCCAAAGCCAAGCCGAGCCTGTCGGTCCGCAGCTACCGCGTCTCCATGCGGATCGACTATCTCGACGACCGCATTACCATCACTGCGCGAAGCGGGGATCGCATCCTAACTCCCTGGCAGGCCTACGCCAGTTACATGCTCACGGGCGGATTTGTCCTTTACGCCTACTGCGCCGATGACTTCGATCTCACCCACTTCGCGGGGACACCCGAAATGAAGCCTTGGCTCGTGGACAACTACATCGCCACGGATCCGGAAACCGCAGCGCAAAAGCACATCACCCATCTCCGCCTGGACTACACCTGCCGCCGCGAACCAAAGTCGAACAACGAGGCTTCATCACGCTAGACCTCGTCGTCTATTGTCACGGCAGCGCGAATCTGCTCTCGTACTTACTGAGAACTGAGAACTGAGAACTGAGAACTGAGAACTGAGAACTGAGAACTGAGAACTGAGAACTGAGAACTGAGAACTGAGAACTGACACCTCCCTTCATGCCCACCCATCTCTTCCTCTACGGCACCCTCCACCCCGACCGCGCCCCTCGCGAGATCGCTGCCGCCGCGCGCCGCCTCACCCTCATCGGCCCGGCCACCATCCACGCCCGCGTCTACAACCTCGGCGAATACCCCGGCGCGGTCCTCGACGCCTCCGCCCCACCCCTCCCCGGCCATCTCTTCGCCGTCCCCGACACCCAAACCCTCGCCGCGCTCGACGCCTACGAAGACTTCCGCCCCGCCGACCCCGCCGCCAGCCTCTTTCTCCGCGTCGAAACCACCGCGACCCTCCCCGACGGCTCGCACCACCCCTGTTCGGTCTACGTCTACAACGGCGACCTCGCGAACCGCTAGCTTCTGCCGGGCCTCCAAACGCAACAGAGGCGGAGGAATGATCCCCCGCCTCTGCCCCTCACCCCTCAACTGCCCCTTTACAACTTCGCTTGCAGCTCCTGTGCCGGCCGCACCGTCAGCACGGTCACGTCCCGTTGCGTCGGCGTCACCACAATTCCCAGCTGGTCGTGCAGTAGTTGGAACAGCTCCTGCTCGTTGCCATACGTCCCAATCTGAAAGTCATAGCTGCCCTGCAGCCCGGTTTCGTCGATCAGCAGACGATCCAGGTCGGGTTCCAGCGTCCGCCGAAACTCCCCTAGGGTTCCGGCGGACGCCGCGATCCCGCCTGAGGAGACGCCATTGCAATCTTTCCCCAGGAACGTAATCTGCTCGGCATCGTCCGATGCCTGCTCGGCAGAATCCTGTGCCGCCAACTTCATCCCGCCCGCCCGGTGACGATGCAGCGCCGCGCCCGGCCCGTTCGGCGCCGTCAGCACATACACATCCATCGGCCGGCTCTCCGGCGTAATCGTCATGCCGAACTTCCGTTCCAGCGCGGTTTCCAGCATGCGCTGCATCACGTCTTCGTCCACCTCGCGCGGCAGCGTCAGGGTCACGTCGTACTTGGTGTCGCCGCTGCGGTCACTCGAAAAATCGATCCGCCGGATGTCGATATCGTAGATCTGCGCTATCAGCGTCTTCAGGTCGAACCCGCGGGCAATCCAGTGGTCGCCGGCAATGTCGATCGAAGTGCTGTTGGCCAGCATGTGCGTCGGAGTAATGTGCACTTCGCTCGACGAGATTCCCCGCTCCGCGCTCACCGTTCGCCGCACCGGTTGCGCGCCAGCCTTGCTCTGCGCTGCAGCAGTCCCGGCAATTCCACAAACCAGAATCAATCCGATACCAGCGGAGATAGGGGCCCGTTTCATGCATCTTCATTTTCCCCACGGGTGAACCTCTTCAGCTATCCCACTTTCGCAGCATCCGCCTGCGCGAAAGCCCCGCAAAGTCCACGCCTTCTACCCCTTTGGTTGTAGACGCAGATTCTCTCCGCGTGCATCTAACTTCGCATTGCACGCGGTACCAGCCTTCTCCTCCAGGGTAGGGCAGCACCAGCAACACCTCAGGGAACCTGAGCACGCAAAGGAAAACGGCCCCGGAAGACCATGGTTCAGGTCTTCCGGGGCCGCTTCCGTTGGCTGCTGCGGACCGGCGCAATCCCGCCGGCCGTCCGGTTAGAAGAACAGCTTCGCTGCAAACTGAAGCTGCCGCGCACCGTAGAGAATACTCGACGTCGAGTTGATCGTTCCAAACGGCGTCGTGGTGGTTGTGGTGGCGGTGTAAGGGGCAATGCAAGTATTCACGTGCGTGCCCGTGGGGCAGGTTGCGGCACCCGGCGAGGTGTACGCATACGCCACACTGGCAATTTGCAATCCATTGCGGTGGTTGATGAGATTGAACGCCTCCGCAAGGATCTGGAAGCGGTACTTCTCGGTGATGGCGAAATCGCGCGAGACGCGCATGTCGAGGTTGTGCACGCCGGGGCCAGGATACATGTTGCGTTTATCCTGCGGCGCGCGGCCGTACGCGCTGGTTGGTCCATTGTTGGTGTTGTCCGTGCCGCCGGTAGCTCCACCGTCCTGGCCCGCCGCCGTAGCGATCGCACCCGTGCCGGTGGTGTAGACCCCGGAGGGGGGATTGCTTGCCATGAAGGCAGTTTGCGGGAAGCCGCTCTGCTCGGTGGCCGTCCCGGAGATGGTCCATCCATTGGCTGCAAGCGACTCAAACCGGTTTGCAAGCTTGAACTTGGACGTGTAGACCAGGCTGCCGACGAAGCGCCCGCGCATGTCCAGATCGGACCGTGCCTGCTCCCGCGTCATGTTGATAGCCGGGTTGGCATACTTCTCCCTGATGTTGAACGGATCGAGGATCACATCCGTGCCGAAGAAGGCGCCGCCTCCGGTGTTGGCGGCGCTGCCGCTGTTCCCGGTCTGGCCAGCGTCTTCGGTGTGCGCCCAGGTATAGTTCAGCAGGGCCTCGAAGCCGTAAGCCATCTGGTGCTTCACGGTGACCGCCATGGCGTTATACCAGGTGTTCAAGCCGCTGTAGGAGACCTGGAAGTTGCCGTCGTTGGGCGAGGGTTTGGTAAGACCTGCCGTTGCCGCCGAGGGGTAATACGGCACGGTGACCGTCGACGTCGTCACTCCCGAAGCATTCACCACGTCGTACGTCCGGGTCGCCCCCGTCCAGGCCGGTTGGTTCAGGTCGATCGAGTAGGGCAGGCGCATGCCGCGCGTGCCCACCCACCCGAGGGTCAGGGTCGTACCGTTGCCCAGTTGCTGTTCGAGCGAGAGATCGGCAGAGTGAGTATACGGCTGGGTATAGTGCGGATCGAGTCCGTGGGGGCTCAGCGACGGGTTCGCCGGTATCCCGATCGCCATCGGCGTCAACGCACCGGGGAAGGGTGCAGCCAATGCGGGCCCGGGCGGCGCCGCCAGGACATTCAGATCGGTCGGAGC
>CAWBFL010000136.1:0-21687 GCA_963787905.1 uncultured Acidobacteriaceae bacterium
TAGTCGGTCCTTCTCGAGGTAAAGTTCGGCGCCTGCATTGAGGGTGTGCGTGCCGCGCGTGGTGCTGAAGACATCGCGAATGCCGTAGAGACTATCGCCAGCCAGCGGCCCGCTGATGGCATTTCCCAGGGTGAAGAAGCTGGTGACGCTGATCTGCGCCAGCGACGGCGTTCCCTGAACGTTGATGTCGGAGCCATAGGCGGACAGCGACTCCCCGGGATTGCTGATGCGCCCGGCAAGCATGCGCGTGTAGCTTACCCATACCTGGTTCACCGACTTTGGCGAGAGCGTCCATACATCGCTGGCGTTCGCGTTCTGCTGGCGGTACGTGTAGTCGTTCAACGCCCATCCCGGCAGGCTGCTGCCCGAGGGAAGTGTGACCTGCGTGCCAATCGACTGATAGTAGTCGAGCGTGGTGCGGTGCTGCGGGTAGAGCTGAAAATCGCCTTTGATCAAGTACTCGTTACTGGTATTGGGCAGGCCTTCGTTGCCGACGTAGCGGTTGGTTGTCGTATTGGTGGGCATCACCACACTCTGCTTCAGCACTGCCGCGGCGACCGGGTCCATTTCGTTTGTGAAGTTTGGATCCAGGTCCGCGCGATTGCCCGCAATCGGCTGATGCGTCACCGGATCGCATACGAAGAACGAGCCGCCGTAATTGATATTGGCTTTGTCAGCAGCATTCAGAGTGGTTGCGCAGGCGCCCAGCCCGGTTGCCGGCGTCGTGGTGGGAAGGTTTTCAGAGAAGTTGCCTACGCGCTGCAGCGCATCCGGTACGACTGTGTTGAAAGTAACCGGATCGATCTCGCGCAAGCCAGCGTAGCTGCCGAAAAAGAAAATCTTGTCCTTCAGAACAGGTCCGCCGACGGTGGCGCCAAATCGATCGCGATGCAGTGGCGATCGGCTGGACTGCAGGTAGCTGGTCGCGTCAAAGTTGGTTTCCTGGTTGAAGAAGAAGACCGATCCATGCACCGTGTTGGTGCCGGACTTGGTGAGCGCTGAGACGACGCCCGCACCGGTACGGCCATATTGCGCGCTGAAGTTGTTGGTTTGGATGTTGAACTGGTCCAGAGCGTCCGGATTGGGAATGACGTTGCCCGTATCGCGAACGCCGGTCATGTTGAGTCCGCCATCGAGGTAATACGTCACCTGTCCGACCAGGTTGTCAGTCGAACCGTTAACGATGACGTGATACATCGGTAGGCCGATGGAGTTCTCCTCGGCTTCGCTCTGCACGCCGGGTGTCAAGGTCACTAATTGCATGGCGTCGCGGTTGACCAGCGGGAGGTTGTCGATGGCGCGATTGTCGATCGAACTGCCCAGTGTGGAATTGCCCGCGTTGACCAGGGGCACGTCGGCGGTAACCGTCACCTCGGTGGTCTCGGAGCCGGGTTGCAGGGTGAAGTTAAGTGCGGCCTCCTGCGCGGCGGCCAGCACAATTCCGCTCTGCACGATTTGTTTGAATCCCGGCGAATCCACTTTCACCGTGTACGGTCCGACCGGCAGAAACTCCGCGCGGTATTGGCCCTCGCCGTTGGTTGTGGTCTGACGGGAAAAGTTCGTTTGCGTCTGGGTAAATGTCAGCTCCGCGTTCGGAATAGCCGCGCCGGTCGAGTCGGCGACAGTGCCAAACATGGTTGCTGTCACCAGTTGGGCGCGGGATTCGACCGCGCCAATGAGAAGGAACAGTCCCAGCGCTAGAAAGGCAACCCATGCGCGATGGAGATTCATTCCTGAGACGGTGATCTTGAGTGTGCGAACCGAGGGATTGAGCGTCATAGTGGTTCTCCTGAAGTGCAGCCAACACGTTCGATTTCTGAAATGCGGTATTGTGCCTGTTATGAAAGATTGAGGAATGCAGATGGCAGGCCTTCGGAGGCGACTCCGAGCATGCATCCGCCCGTGCGCGCTACTGAGATTTCCGCGCGTCCGTTGTAAAGCTGAAGCTCGCGTGAGCCTCGAGAGGTTCCCAGATTGTCCAGTAGCTTTCCCGCTCCCGCGAGCGAGAAGCGAATAACGTTGCGGGAATCGAGGCACAGCAAACCTCTGGCGTCGTAGAGCATGGCAGCGATAGTGCTGATGTTCCCTGTTCGGGCTTTCTCCGTCAGGCGAAGCTCTTCCGGCTTGCCCCACGGCTCGGTCTGGTAGATCAGTTCCACCTCATCGGTGACCGTAGCGTCTCCCTTGGTCGCAACCACGTGAAGGCGATTGCGGCCGCTGGCGAAGGCAGCTCTCCAGCGAAGTCCGGCAGCGGGGAAGTTCTGGCTGTCGCGCTGCATCGTGCCCAGCGAACTGCCGTTCAGGAACAGCTCGGCGCGCTCGCAATTGGAGTACACGTGCACATCGCGCAACTCGCCCAGCCTGCCCCAGCGAACCGGCCAGGAGTGGCCGTAGATGCGTGCCATCGGCTTCTCACTCCAGTAGGATTGAAAGACGAAATACGATTCCTTCCGAGTCAGGTCCCGCTCTACCAGGCCCTTCTGATTGATGCGCGGTATGCAGTTATCGCCTCGCAGCGGGGAGACGAAATCTTTGAAAATCCACTGGGCGGAACCGGTAAGCCAATCGAGCTTCTCCTGGGTCTTCAGGTGCCAGTCGAAGAGGTTGCAGGCGTAGGTCTCCGACCAGTCGCCATCCCTCGAGGCCCGCGCGTCGCCGTCGGTCTTCAGGTAGGCCAGCCCGACCTCGGACGTGCCTTTGCCCGCGGCCACCTTGCTCAGTACCGCCTCAGGATCCTCAGAGTGGCGTCCCGCCTGGCTGTCGGCGCCCCACTCGATGTGGATGAACCGCTTGACGCGTTCTCGCTGCGTCAGCAGACTCTGCTCGTATTCACGATAGTTTCCGCTGTACCAGCCAGCCCAGATGGAGGGCGAATATACGTCTGGAATGTCCCGGGCAAAGTCGCAGCGGCGGAATGAGGTGAGCCGGGAGGAGTCAAGCGAGTGGGCCAGATCGCGCAGCTCGGTCATGAAGCCGCGGATCGCCTGCTGATCGATGCTGGGATACTCGTCCGGCCAATCATCCTCGTTGCCCAGCCCCCACAGAATGATGGACGGGTGGTTGTAGTGCTGGTCGATCATGTTCGCCAGCATGCCCTTCGCATTCTGTTGAAAGGCCTCGCTGCCGACCCCCGCGCGACACCACGGAACCTCTTCCCACACCATCAGGCCAAGTTCGTCGCACAGTTCGAGCACCAGCCGGTCCTGCTGGTAGTGGGCAAGCCGGATAAAATTCGCGCCCATATCGCGAATCATCCGCATCTCTTCCCGCACCTGGTCGTCGCTCATTGCTGCGGCCACGCCGGCGTGGTCGGCATGCCGCTGCGTGCCCCGGAGCAGCACCCGCTTGCCATTCAGTTTGAAGGGGCCGTGCTCGACAAATTCGGACTGGCGGATGCCGAAGCGCTCGTCGAGGCTGGTCTGGCCGGCCGGGGTGGTCAGGGTTACCCGGCAGCGATAGAGCTGCGGTGACTCCGGCGACCAGAGTTCGGGGACCAGAATGCGGAATGCCGTGAGTTCCGAGAGACTTGTCCAGGGCCGCACCGTTTGCGTCGCGCTGTGGACCATACGGCCGGCGGCGTCGAGGACCTCGGTCGAGATGGTGCAAACCAGGCTGCGATTGGTGGGATTGTAGAGCCGCGCTTTTATGGAAATCTGCGCGCTTCCGTCCGCCGTGACCGAGGGCAGGACGTGTACGGCATCCAGAGCGACCGCCGGCAGGTAGACCAGGCTCACATGGCGGTAGAGACCGCCATACAGGCAGAAGTCGCTGAGGTCGGAGGGAACCCGATCCAAATCCGGAGCGTTGTCGCAGAGCACAGCAATCGGCACTCCGGCCAAGGCCTCGTTACCGGGCAGCTTCAGGATGGCATCTGTGATGTCGAAGACGAATTCGTCATAGCCGCCCTTGTGGGTTCCAATCAGGGTCGAACCGATCCACAGGGAGGTGGTCTGGCCGGCCCCCTGAAAATGCAGGATGGTCCGGCCTTCGGCAAAGGGATTCTGAAGTACGAGCCGGGTACGGTACCACCCCGGACCGCGATAGTAGGGCTGATCGGGATCGCACGCGTTGGACGCATTAAAGCAGTGGGGGAGGGCTACTGATTGCCAAAGATCGCTTTCTTCCGCGCGCCAGACCTCCCAGATGCCGTCCATCGGACCCTGACGGAACTGCCAACCGGTGTCGAGCCGCGTCGAGGACACAGCGGCGGCTTGATCCGCCGGCCTGGACTGCATCGCGGCGGCGCGGAGTGGCGCCGAGAGCAATGCGCCTGCGGTCGTCATGGTGGCTGTCAGCAAGAATTGCCGTCGTGATGAATCAAGCAAGGAGACCTCTGTCGAACATGCGTCGGTTGCCAATTGGCATGCCGAGGCGCACGTTTGTAACGGAACTGTTCATCTGGCTGTAAGACATTCGCGGAAACAGACCCACCCTCTGCGCCCAAGGTAATAGATGGCAAGTGACTCACGGTTTGGTTCTTTGGGTGGAGACTATCTGTCCTGAAATGTGTGAAATATGGCTGGTGTTGGCCTTGTGACAAACGTCCCTTGCGATTGACCGGGAAGGGCGAGTAGGATGCGATGACCGGAATGAGTAAAGCTACCGCAATCCGTGAGGCTGGGCACCCGCTGTCGAAGCCGGACCGCGAGGCAATCCTGCTTGAATTGCAGGATGTGTTGGCCAGCCCACACTTCTGTAACAGCAAACGCTACCCCGCGCTTCTCGAATACATCGTCGAAAAGACACTGGCCGGCGAGGCGGAACTGCTTAAGGAGCGAACCCTGGGCGTCGAAGTATTCGACCGCCCAGCGTCGTACGATACCAACGCGGATACCGTGGTGCGCTACACTGCGGGCGAAGTCCGCAAGCGGCTGTCCCTCTATTACCACGAGCTCGGCCGGCGGCCCAGGATTCGCATCTCGCTTCCGCCAGGTTCGTATGTTCCCGAGTTTATCCACGAGCCAGGGCAGCTTGATCCGTCGGTTGAAAGTCACGGCCAGCCGGCGACATACACCCCCAATTCCCATGTGTTTGCTGCCATCGACGGGGTAACTCAGCAGCATGGCGAGGCATCGCTCCCGGCATTTGCGGAAGGTGCGCCGCTTGCGGCATCCCGGGAGGACGAATCTCGCGCCCGGACACCTGGACAGAGCAGCGCGCGAACCCGGCGCAGATGGATTGCGTTGGTCACGGCGATCGCGCTGATTGCACTGGCCGCAGCCGGATGGAGGTACCGCGCGGTCCAGCCACGAACGCCGCTGGATGCCTTCTGGACTCCGGTGCTGCACGACCAGTCTGCCGTAACCGTATGCATTGGCGGCTCGGTCTTCGCGCAGAACAGTTTTTCCGGCGTGGCCACGGCGACAAAAGATGTGGACTACCCATTTGTCTCGATGCAGACCGCGTCGGCCGTCGCCCAACTCAGCGCGCTGCTTGAGCGCAGCGGAGGGGCGACCACGCAGCTGCAATCCGCGGCGACGACTCCGCTGACAGAACTGCGGGAGCACCCCATCATCCTGCTGGGGGCTTACAACAATCAGTGGACGCTGCGCCTGGTTCAGCCGCTGCGCTTCCATTTCTCGCCGGACCCGAATGCGGAGGCAATCGTCGATGAGGCGCATCCGGGAGCGCGTTGGGCGCGCGATCCGTCCTTACCCTACTCCAGTGCCGACGACTATGCACTGGTGGCCCGCTTTCGCGACACGACTACGGACAGTTGGATCGTAGTGCTGGCAGGGGTGGGTAGAAATGGGACCGAAGCCGCCGCCCAGTTCGCAACCAGTCCACACTACATGCAGTTGCTCCGCGACCAGGCCGGGGCCAATTTCTCCAACCGGAATGTCGAAGCCGTCCTGAAGGTGAGCGTTATCGACGGCAAGACCGGAGCGCCGTCCCTGATGGCCGTGCATGTGTGGTGAGCCGAATAGCCCACGGCCCACATGTCGCGGGGATTTGAGCTGCGGTATATCATTAGGCTATCGGGTTGCCGGGGAAATACGTCTAATCTTGACCGGCAGCTTTCAGTAGACCTGTCCGGTGGAGATACTCCGTCTTATGCCTAAGATTTCGAAGATTTTTCTGCTCGCGGTGTCGGTGGCCTTGGTGCTCACGGTCTTTCTGGGCGCGAATCTGAGCGGCGTGAGTGCTGCCACGGGACAGGATGGCGCCTACCGCCAGATCAATGTCTACACTGAAGTTCTGCAGAAGATCCAGGAAGATTACGTCACCGATCCGAACATCACCGAAGTGACCAACGGAGCGTTGCGCGGTTTGCTGGAGTCGCTGGACTCGGACTCGAGCTATCTGACGCCGGAGGACTATAAGTCCTACAAGGACGATAAGGGCGGCAAGGCGCAGGCAGGAATCAACGTCTCTAAGCGGTACGGCTATGCAACCGTCGTGTCGGTGGTTCCTGGAAGCCCTGCGGATGCAGCCGGCCTCACAGACGGCGACATTCTGGAAGCGATTGAAGGTCAGGACACCCGGAATATCTCGCTGGCAATGATCCAACGAATGCTGGAGGGAGCTCCCGGCAGCACGCTCACCGTAGGGGTGGTTCGCCCGGGCAAGCCCGAGCCCGACCGGATTGCCATGCGGCGAGGCCCGGACGTGGTGCCTCCGGTGGTCGAAACGCTCTACGAGAACTCTTCGATCCTTTATTTGAAACCCGAGATTCTGGACCACGATCACGTCCAGGAAATCGAGACGAAGCTGCACGGAATGCAGAAGGCGGGCAACAAGAAGGTGCTGCTCGACCTGCGCGACGTTGCCGCGGGAGACATGGCCGAAGCCACCCGTCTGGCGAATCTGTTCTTGAAGACCGGCACCATCGCCACGCTGGAAGGACAGCGCTTCCCGAAGCAGGTGTTTACTGCGGACCCGGCCAAGGCGATTCAGCCGACGGCTCCGGTGGTTGTACTGGTAAACCGTGGCACCGCTGGGCCGGCCGAGTTGGTGGCCGCCGCCCTGCTGGACAACAAACGGGCCGACGTGGTCGGCGAAAAGACCTTCGGCGAAGGAACCCAGCAAAAGACGTTCGAACTTCCGGACGGCGCGGCGCTAATCCTTTCGGTAGCGAAGTATGAATCGCCTTCCGGCAAGAAGCTGCAGGACGACGGCGTGACGCCGGATGTGCTGGTGGCTTCCGGCGCGGACGAAGGAGCGAGTCTTGACGATGAGGCTCCGGCCGCAGCCGCAACTCCGGCGCCGGTGAAGAAGCCGAGCGTGCAGATCGATGAGCCATTGAACAAGGCGCTGGAGATACTCAAGGGCAAGGCGGCCTAGCCGATTCGCGGCTGTCGCGAACCATTTGCCGGTAGTCGGCCGCGCACTGCAAAGAGTGGGTTGACGGGTGGGATTCACCACGTTGACGCGGCAGTTTGCCATGCTAAGGTGAAGGGGCCGTGCCCAGTTTATTCAGCGATGAGCGAGAGTCCCCGGAGCGGGTTACGCGGCCGTGGTGGCAGAGGGGCTTTGGCAGCGGCCTGCGCGGAATGAATGTGCTGCACGGCCCGGCCTATCCGACTCGCCGCATTGCCGTGCGGGCTACATTTCTCGTATTGCTGGGGTTGTCTTCTCTGTTTGGAGTCCTGTGCGGATTAATGCTGGTGTATTCCATCGATCTGCCACAGATGGACGACTTGGTGCGGTACCGCCCCAACACCACCACCGAACTGCTCGATGTCCATGGCCGCGAGATCGGCTCGTTCGCGCTGGAACGCCGGGTTGTCCTGCCGTATACGGAGTTTCCTCCCGTGCTGCGTCAGGCACTGATTTCAATTGAGGATAAGAGCTTCGAGAGCAACTGGGGCGTCAACCTGTTTCGCGCGGTGGGCGCGGCGTGGCGCGATCTGCATTCCCATTCCATGGCGCAGGGCTCGTCGACCTTGACCATGCAGTTGGCGCGCAACCTCTTCCTGTCGAACCAGAAGACCTACGGGCGCAAGATCCAGGAGATCCTGCTCGCCATGCAGATCGAGCGCGTCTTCACGAAAGACCAGATTTTCCAGATGTATGC
The DNA here is from genome assembly GCA_963787905.1 of uncultured Acidobacteriaceae bacterium. GTDB lineage: Bacteria > Acidobacteriota > Terriglobia > Terriglobales > Acidobacteriaceae > Edaphobacter. The sequence continues at coordinate 8,018 of CAWBFL010000136.1, forward strand.
GAATCAGATTTACCTGGGACATGGCACGTACGGCTTCGAAGCGGCTTCGGAGTATTACTTCAGCAAGCATGTAAAGGACCTGACGCTGCCCGAGGCCGCGTTGCTGGCGGCGCTGCCCAAGGGGGCCGAGTATTATTCGCCGGTCAATCATCCTGACCGAGCGCTCAAGCGGCGCAACCTCGTGCTGAGCGAAATGTTGGCGGACAAAAAGATCAGCCGGGAGCAGGAAGAAGCGGCGGCGGCCAGTCCGCTGGGGCTGAACATCGAACCTCCTCCGAATTCGCTGGCTCCGTACTTTGTCGAAGAGGTGCGGCGGCAGCTCGAAAAAGAGTACGGCCCAGAAGAGGTGCACGGAGCCGGGCTGCGTGTGTACACGACGCTCGACCTCGACCTGCAGATCGTAGCCAATAAGGCGGTGCTGGACGGGACCGCTGCCTACGAGCGTCGTCACGGCTGGAAAGGGAATCTCGAGAACATAGAGCGCGAAGGCTTGGATCTCGAAACCTACCAGCATCCCGACTGGAGCCAGGCGATTGCGAAGGACGGGTACTATCATGCGCTGGTCACGGAGGTATCGCCGGCGCGGATAGTGGTTAAGATCGGTCCGCAGCGCGCGGTGATGACTCCGGCAGATTGGGCGTGGACGCAACACGCGACCGGAGACAGCTTCCTCAGCGTCGGCGACATTGTCTACGTGAAGCTGGGTGGCAGCTCGCCGGACGGGATCGTGCACGCGGGCCTGCAGCAGGACTCGGGCGTGCAGGCCTCAATGATGGCGGTCGACAACGCCAGCGGTGAAGTGCTGGCAATGGTCGGCGGGCGCGACTTCGCGCTATCCCAGTTCAACCGCGCGACCCAGTCGGAGCGGGAGGTCGGATCGTCCTTCAAGCCGTATGTGTATACCACGGCCGTGGAAGCAGGCGCCAAGCCCAGCGACATCATCGTCGACGGGCCGGTTAGCTTCTACACCCCGAACGGACCGTACACGCCGCACAACTATGAAGGCGACTATAAGGGCGCAATGACTCTACTAAACGCGTTTGCCGAGTCGCGCAATATCCCCGCGCTGAAGCTGGCCGACCGCGTAGGCATTCGCAAGGTAATCGAGACCGCGCACCGTTTCGGCGTAACCAGCAACATTCCAGCCTTTCTGCCGGTGGCGATCGGCGCAGCGGATATCTCGCTGTATGAGCAGGTACAGTCGTTCAGCGTATTTCCCAATGACGGCATTCGCATTGAACCTCACTATATCCGCAAGGTGACGCAGGCGGACGGATTGCCCCTGGACGAGCCGCCGCCACAGGTGAGCGAAGTGATCTCGGTGGAGACGGCGCGGACCATGATGCAGTTTCTGCAGGCCGTGGTTCAGCACGGCACTGGCGCCGCAGCGTCGCAGTTGAACCACCCGCTGGGCGGCAAGACGGGCACGACCAACGACTTTACGGATGCTTGGTTCATCGGGTTTTCGCCGTCCGTGACCTGCGGAACGTGGATTGGATTTGACAACCGATTGACATTGGGCGAGAAGGAAACCGGCGCGAAGGCTGCGCTGCCCATGTGGATGGATTTTATGCGGGCGGCCATCGCCAATAAGCCGGACGAAACTTTCCCGCAGGGAAACGCGCCGGAGAAACAGCTGGATGTTCCGCTGACTCCGCCGCCGGATTCGCCGGTGGTGAAGCAGATTCCGAAGACGCCGGACGAGTCCGACCCGGATGCGGCTGAGCCGGAAGATAGCGCGTATCCGAAGCCTGCACCGCCCGCGCCTGTGGTTTCTGCGCCGCAGTAGATCAGGCGATCACCGCGCACAGAGCGAAGTAGCGGCGGGCGTGGGCGACGTCGCGAGCGATCTGCTCGCGCAGGGCCTGGGTGGTGGCAAAGACGCGCTCGTCGCGGACGCGGCGCAGGAAGGTAAGGCGCAACGGCGTGCCCTCGGATAATTCCACCGGATGGAAGTCGAGCAGATGCGACTCGACGGCGAACGAGTCGGTGCCGAAAGTGGGGCGGTTGCCCACGTTGGTGACGGCGTCGAACACTTCGGCCCGGTCGCCGGCGCCAACGGCGAGTGTTGTGATGTAAACGCCGTGGGCGGGCAACAGTTCGTGGTACGTCGCGAGGTTGATAGTGGGGACGGTGTAGCGCGTGCCGTAACCGCGGCCCGGCGCGGGCCTGCTGTCGATTGCGAAGGGCCGGCCCAGCAGGGCGCGGGCGTGGCTGACATCGCCGGCGGCGATGAGCTTGCGGATGCGGCTGGAAGACACCGGGGCACCCCGCAGCCGGCGCGGGGCATAGATGGTGACGGCGAAGCCAAACTCCTGGCCGAGCGCTTCGAGGCTGGCATTTCCGCTTTGGGCCCGCCCCGCGCCGGCCTCAGCGTGATAGCCGAAGCGGAAATTCTCTCCCTCGTGGACCTCAGTAATGTGGATCGCGTCGACGAGGATGGAGGCGACAAAATCGCGCGGATGCATGTGGCGGAATTCGTCGGTGAAAGGCAGGACCAGAGTGGCGTCGATTCCGGTCTCGGCCAGAAGCTGAAGCCGTCGCGGGAGCGGGGTGATGAGTGGGTATGGTTGGTCGGGGCGGAGAACGCGCGCGGGGTGCGGATCGAACGTGATGGCCAGGGAACGGCCGCCCAGGAAGCGCGCTCGTGCAATGACCTCCGCGATTACGCCCTGGTGGCCCAGATGCACCCCGTCGAAGTTGCCAATGGTGGCGACGACGGGAGCAGTTGGCGGAGGAAGCTCGGCGAGTTGGCGGTAGATTCTCACGGTGTCAGTCGGTCGGTGCCCCCGGTGCAATGTCGAACGTAAGTTGGAGTCCGTCGTAGGCCAGGCGGATGTGGGGCGGCAGCGCGGCGTTGGTGGCTGCGTGGTCGAGGTCGTGGGACATATGGGTGAAGAAGGCCCGGCGTGGCTTCAGACGCTCAACCAGAGCGACGGAGTTCTGTAGCGTGGAATGGGTAGGATGAGGCTGCCGGCGCAGCGCGTCGAGGATGAGGATATCGAGGCCGGCGAGCAGCGGGATGCTTTCGGCGGGGATGTCGCTCAGGTCAGTGAGGTAGGCTGCCGAGCCGAAGCGATAGCCAGAAATCGTATTGCGGCCGTGCACCACCGGAATGCGTTGGAAGCGGGCGCCAAAAAGAACAACCTCCGCGCCCGCTTCGGACGAAAGCCGATGCAGCGTGACACGGGCGCTGGTGGGGTAGCGGTCTTCGGAGTCAGTGGGGAAGGTGTAGGCGAAGATTCGCTCGATAGTGGCAGCGGTCGGCTCGTCGGCGTATAGCGGCAGACCTCCGGCATTATGGAAGCTGAGAGGGCGAAGGTCGTCCATGCCGAGGACATGGTCGGCGTGACCGTGGGTATAGAGGACAGCGTCCAGATGGCGGATGCCCGCGCGGATCGCCTGTGCGTGGAAGTCGGGGCCGGTGTCGATGACAACGTTATGGCCGGACCAGGAGATCAGCACAGAAGGCCGGGTGCGGCGGTTGTGTGGATCGCCGTTGGGAGCCATGGCAGAGATACAAACCGCGCAGTCGCACCCCAGCGTGGGAACGCCCATGGACGTGCCGGAACCGAGGAAAGTGAGGGTTGCGTCCATCTGGCCTTAGCGAACGATGCTGGGGCGGCCGGGTAGGCCGGAGCCGGGTGCACCGGAACCAGGCGCCGGCTGGCGGCTGGCGGCGGAGCGCGCCAGGGCCTGGGTCACCTCAAGGAAGCCCATGCGGACCTCGAACAGGGCGTTGTCCATCAGTTGGGACTCCGCGGAGGTGAGGTTGCCTTTGGTCTTCTCGGCGAGAATGGCGAGCATGTCGATGCTTTGCCGCGCCCCCATCAGGTCGACGCGGGGCTGCTCCCCAGGCTGGGTGACCCCGCCCAGCTGCACCATGGTGGTCATGTAGATGGACTGGACAATCTGCTCGAAGGTCATCGCGGGGGGATGATCCATGCCTGGGTTGGCGGCGCGGACGGCCGTGTCGAGGCGTTCCGAGGTCTGCTGATATGCGGCGTTTGCCTGCTCCATCTCGCTGGCAGTCGGCTGGGGCGGCAGATCCGCGCCGGCGGGCTGCTGCTGCGCCTCATTGGCCGCGGGAGTCGGCTCAGCCTGAGCGGCATGCGGGGACTTGAACTCGAGCGGCCCTTCGGCCGCGGGCGCCGGAGAAACGTCGGGCGCTTCGCGCTCGGGAGAGGGGTCGGCGTCGGGGCGGGGTGTTCCGTCGAGGGTAAACTTGCGGCGGTCGGTAACGACAAAGGGCTTATTCTGTTCGGACATAGTCACACTCTCTCATACATTCAGATGCCGGACTTCATTGCTGGAGGCGGGATTCAGGAAATTGCAAAGGGCAGCGCGGCGGGCGTTGCGATGCCTCCGGGGAATTCCAGGGTGAGGTTGCGGTCGAGTGCCTCGCGACGGACATAGCCGAGGGCAAGCTGAACCGGGCAGAGTTTGGCGCGCGGGCTCGGGAGTTGAATCGATGCGACGCTGGTCAGTTCGCCAACGGGCTTGCCTTCCGCCGTAAGCACTGTGCCTGCAGGGGGCAGCGAGCCGCTCAGTTCAAATCCGGAAAAAGTGCGATGCACGTTGCCGCGGGAGCGAATGCGTTCGACGATCTCCTGGCCGAGGTAGCAGCCTTTACTGAAGTGCAGGGCGCGCGCCTGGGCGGTTTCCTGCGGGAGATCGTGAGCGGTGGCGGAGTTGCGGATGTCGACGCCATAACGGGGCGTGCCCTCGAGAATGCGAAGTTGCTCGAGGGCGGCGGGAGAAACAGAAACCGCTCCCACGGCGATGAGGGCCGCCCTGAGTGCGGCAATGGTCTCGGCGTCAGACCAGAGCTCCATGCGCGGGACGAGCGGCGCATAGGTGTTGAGGACTTCGAGCACAGCGTTGTGCCATGTGCGGGCCTGAAGGCAGAGAGACGTCTGCGAATCTGCTGAAAGATCGACCTTCCCCAGCATGGATGCGGCGAGCGGCCCGGCAACGAGGAGACCATGGCGCGGTTCGCTGATATCGGCGAGTTCGACATCGTCCATGATGATGAAATGGTCGAGGTGGGCGAGCAGGGTGGACATCTGGCCGCGATCGGTCTCCAGCAGAACTGACTCTTCTTGCATCCAGGCGGTTAAGTCCCCCTGGATGCGACCCTGCGCATTGAGCACGAAGTTGTAACAGCCTTCGCCTGTGGCGAGGGTCTGGATGGCGTTGGTGACCATGCCATTGAGCCAGCGAACGCGATCGGAGCCGGTGACCCGGATCCAGCCGGTTTCGTCGAGCGCGGAGACGCCAGCTCCGGTCAGGAGGGCAGCAAGCTCAGCAAGGCTGTCAGCCGCAGCAGCGGGGACGGCGGCGGGTTGGAGAGCTGGGGCCATATCGGAAGCAGCGCGAAACTGCGTACACTGTTGATTATAGCGACCGCATGCGGGGTTGCGCGGAGGTTGGTTGGTGGGTTCAATGCGGCATGAAGTCAGGCTGGCCGGTTGGTCTTGGCGGGCGTCCTCGAAGGGGACCGCCACGTTTGCTGCGCTCGCTCTGGCGGCGATGCTGGGATGCCATTCTCAGGCACCCGTTGTCCCCCCCCCGCCGCGACCGCTCCGCCGGGGCCCAAGAGCCTGACTCCGGCTGCGCCCGCCGCGTCTCAGGCAGCGCAAAGTGATGCGACGCATCCTCCGCTGACCAAGGACCAGGCGAAAGAACTCTTCCGCTCGGTCGACGAGATATTGGCCTTCGTGAGCAAGGACACGAATCTTCCCATCGTTCATAGCGTGAAGCGCAAGCTGATTACGCGCGACGAGGTGAACAAGTATCTGCGCCAGAAGTTCGACGAGGACGAGGGCGCAAAGCGGATGGCGCGGTCGGAGATCGTGCTGAAAAAATTCGGACTGCTGGACCGCGACTTTCACCTGCAGCAGTTTATGATCTCGCTGCTGACCGAACAGGTCGCTGGCTTTTACGACAATAAGACCAAGACCGTGAATCTGCTGGACTGGATTGATCCGGACGAGCAAAAGCCGGTTCTGGCTCACGAACTGACGCATGCGCTGCAGGACCAGCGCGTGGATCTGACCAAGTGGTCGGAGGTGGGCCCCGAGGACCTGGCCAAGAACGTGGAAGAGGACAACCAGCACATCCAGACCGACGAGGGCGATACCGCGCGCGATGCGGTGGCTGAAGGGCCAGGCGATGGTGGTTTTCCTTGACTATTCGATCGAGCCCACGGGCAAGACTCTGGAGAACTCGCCGGAAATGTTGGAGCGGTTGAAGGAGACGGTGACGGATACCAGTGGATCGCCGATCCTGGCGCGCGCGCCCCTGCTGCTGCAGAAGTCGCTGTTGTTTCCCTACAGCGAAGGCCTTAGCTTTGAGGGCGCGATTCTGGCGAAGGCAGGCAAGGACGCCGCGTTTTCGAACGTGCTGGCCAACCCGCCGGCTTCGACGTTTGAGATCATGAATCCCGGGGCCTATATGGCCCACGCGCCAGTCCCCGTGCTGCGGCTTCCGGACATTCACCCGTTGATTGACGCCGACTACGAGCCCTACGACGTGGGCGTGATGGGCGAGTTCGATGTGCGCATTCTGACCGAATTATTTGGTGGGGAGCAGATCGCGGACGCGCTGACTCCGGAGTGGAATGGCGGCATTTACTATGCTGCCCAGCGCAAATCGGCGGTGACCGAGGAGGCAAAACAATCGACCAAGTCGATCGGCCTCCTCTATTATTCGAAGTGGAAAAACGAGGATTCGGCGCGGGACCTTCCTGCGAGTATATGCCGAGCAACTGCCGCGCAAGTACTCGGGCCTGGTGCGGAGAAACAAGGACGAGTCCGATGCCAACGAGCAGGTCTACACGACCAGTGAGGGCGACGTGCTGCTCTCGATCTCGGGCACAGGCGTCTTCGTCTGCGAGGGGTTTCCGCTCGAGCTTGCCCGCAAACTGCGCGACAGCATTACGAGCGTGCAGTCGGACGCGCCGCTGCAGGTAGCAGGGATTTCCAGCAATAACATGTTGGAGGTCTCGGGTCTTGTCGTCACAGATCCAGGCATGTCGCTGGTCCGGCTATTTGCGTCAGCAGGAGTGATGAAGGCGGCGATTGATAGGGACCGGACCGCGAACAACAGTCCCTCCGGACGATATACTTTCATTGCACAATAGCGTGGACGCAAACCCGTTCGGCGAGCACTCCGCGATTGGCTCAGGAGCAAGCATCTTGCAGACAGCAGAAATTGGCATTATTGGAGGCAGCGGCCTGTACGCCATGCCTGGACTCACGCGGCGTGCGCGAACAGAGGGTGGAAACGCCGTTCGGCGAACCCTCCGACGCATACATGATTGGGGAACTAGAAGGGCGCAGGGTTGCATTTTTGGCTCGCCACGGTCGCGGACACCGGCTGCTTCCGAGCGAACTGAACTTCCGCGCCAATATCTACGGGATGAAGCTGCTGGGAGTCGAGCGGATTCTTTCGGTGTCGGCGGTGGGTTCGCTGAAGGAAGAGCACAAGCCAACCGATTTTGTGATTCCCGACCAGTTCATCGACCGGACATTTGCCCGCGTAGGAACGTTCTTCGGCGAAGGGATCGTTGCACACGTGGGGTTTGGCGACCCGGTCTGCGCGACCGTTTCGGCGGCGATTGAGAAGGCCTGCACCGAAGTCGGCGTGGTGGGCAAGCGCGGCGGCACCTACGTGTGCATGGAAGGGCCGCAGTTCTCAACGCGCGCGGAGTCGAACCTGTACCGGAGCTGGGGTGCAGACGTCATCGGAATGACCAACCTGCAGGAGGCAAAGCTGGCCCGGGAAGCGGAGATCTGCTACGCCACGGTGGCAATGGTGACCGATTACGATTGCTGGCGCGAAGGTCACGACGACGTGACCATCGATCAGATTGTCGCGGTGATGCACCAGAACTCGGACAATGCGGCGAAGGTGGTGAAGGCGGCCGTGGCCGCGATGCCCGCAGGAGAGAACGTGTGCGTGTGCCAGCGCGATGAAGTATGCCATTCTTACCGACCGTGCCGCGATTCCGCAGGCCGCGAAGGAGCGGCTGGGACTCCTGGTGGGCAAGTATTTGTAACCGGACTTGAAATTGCGCAGGCATCGTGAAGATGCTCTGTGCAAACGAGCCGCACTTTGTTTCGAGAAAGCGGGAAGATGGCAATTCTAGTGGTTGGATCGGTTGCATTCGACAGCATTGAGACGCCGCACGGCAAGCGCGCGAAGATATTGGGCGGTGCGGCAACCCACTTTGCGCTGGCCGCAAGTTACTTCACCGATGTGCGCGTGATTGCCGTGGTCGGCGAAGACTTTTTGCCGGAGCATGAGGCCGTGTTTACAAAACGCGGCATCGACACGCGCGGCATTGAGCGCGCACCCGGGCTGAGCTTTCACTGGACCGGCGCCTACGCAGGCACGCTGAGCGAGGCACAGACGCTGGGCACGGACCTGAATGTGTTCGAGCGGTTCGAACCGAAGATCCCCGCGGAGTACGAAGACAGCGAATACCTGTTTCTGGCGAACATCGATCCGGTGCTGCAGGCGCGGTGCGCAGCCACATGCCGAAGGTGCGCATGGTGTGCGGCGACACCATGAACTATTGGATCAAAGACCACACGGCGAACCTGCTGAAGGTGCTGCGCGAGCTGGATGTGCTGCTGATCAACGATGGCGAGGCGCGGATGCTGTCGGGCGAGACGAACTCGGTGAAGGCGGCGGAGAAAGTTCTGGCGATGGGGCCGAAGGCGCTGGTGGTGAAGCATGGAGAGTATGGCGCGACGGCGTTCTTCAGCGAGCGCGCGTTTCCCGGAAGCGCAGCGTGCCAACCCGTTCCGCGCGCCGGCGTTGCCGCTGGCCGAGGTGGTTGATCCAACCGGCGCGGGCGATTCGTTTGCGGGCGGATTCTATGGCTTACTTGCGTCCCAGCCGGAGCTGACGCCGGCCGTGTTTCGCAGGGCGATGTTCTATGGCGGCGTAATGGGATCCTTCGCCTGCGAGCGTTTCGGCACCGAGCGCCTGCAGGCGGTGACGCGCGAGGAGATCGACGCGCGTTTTGAGCTCTTCCGGGAGATTTCGCATCTTGACTCCACGGCGGTCTAATTCGGATCGCACGATCACTGCCCCGCGAGGATCGCAATCTCTGCGAAGCGGGCGAGTTGCCCCTGCACTGGCTGGTCCCCCTCCCGATCCAAACCTGGTGCGGCCGGCCACCCGCGAAGAGAGCACGACCGTGCTGATGGCCGCTGTTCTGCTGAGCTTTGTGGCGCTGGTCGTCTGCTTCACGCACGGGTACCTGCTGCTGTATGGCGATGCGGTGGCGCACCTCGGCATCGCGCGGCGTATCCTCGATTCGCGCAATCCCGGGCTAGTGCAGCTTGGCGGCGTGTGGCTGCCGCTGCCGCATTTGCTGATGCTTCCGTTCGTCCAGAGAATGGAGTGGTGGCAGAACGGGCTGGCCGGCGCCTGGCCTTCCCTCGCTTGTTACGTATTTGCAGTGGTGGGATTTTACCGGCTGTGCCGGCGGATGCTGGTGCCGCGATGGGCCCTGGCGGCGACGGCCTTCTTCGCGTTCAACCCGAATCTGCTGTACCTCTCGACCACCGCGATGACCGAGCCCGTCTTCCTGGCACTGATCGTTTGGATCACTTTATTGACGGTCGAGTGCAGTGACGCAATTCGGTCGGCGGAGCACGCGCAGGTGGTGCGGCGGCTGATCGGTCTGGGTGTGCTCATTTTCGCGGCGGTATTCACCCGCTACGACGGATGGGTGCTGGGCGCAACGGCCTGGTGTGTCGTCACCTGGCAGCTTTGGCACGCGGGCAGGCTGCGGCGTCGCGTGACCCCGGCATTCGCGGTATTCACGCTGCTGGTGGTTGCCGGACCGCTGTTGTGGCTCTGGTACAACCAGCACTTCACCCACGACGCGCTGGACTTCATGCGCGGCCCCTATTCGGCGCCCGCCATCGAGAGGCGAACATCGCCGCCGGGCTCGCGCCACTATCGCGGATGGCATAATCCGGGGTGGGCGCTCCTGTTCTACCTGCGGACGGCGCAGGTGGATGCGGCATTCTGGGAGACCGGGTTCGCGGTGACGGCTGCGGCGCTGGCCGGGCTTGTGGATTGCGGTGCGCCGGCGGATGGCGCTGGCTTCGCTGTTGTTGTGGGTGCCGCTCGCATTCTATGTGTATTCGGTCGCCTACGGATCGGTGCCGATCTTCATTCCGCAGCTTTGGCCGCACTCGTATTACAACGCGCGCTACGGCATGGAGTTGATCCCTGCGCTGGCGTTGTTTGCCTGCCTGGCTGCGGCGGAGGCGGAGCAGAGGCTCGCGCGGCCCCTCTATGTCGCGGCCGCGGTACTGGTGGTCATCAACCCACTGGCAATGATCTACGGCACGGCTGGGGTGCAACGGGTTGCGAGCTCTGATCGAGCGTCACCCCAGCAATCTGCTGGCCAGCTACAGTCCGCCGCTGGTGCTGAAGGAAGCGCTGGTCAACGCAACCACCCGCGTACCGTTCGAGCGAAACCTGGCACTGGTGCTCGAAGATCTTCCGCCGGGCGTTCCCATCCTGATGCAGGAGTCGGATCATATTGGAGCGTTGCAGGATGCCGGAATCCCGCTGCGGCAGACCATCAATGAGACGGACTACGACAGTTGGCACGCCGCGCTTGAGGCCCCGGCGGATCACGCTGCGTATGTCATTGCTCTCGAAGGCGACTCCGTTGCGAAGGCCGTGGCAGTGCATCCGGAGGGCTTGCAGGAGCTGTCGATCACGTGCACGACGGTCAGCCCTGCGCCCGGGTCTATCAGTCTGAGCGCTACAGCGTAACGGGAGTTCCGGTGCGAGAAAGTGAAGACTTGAAGTCGCCAAGTGCTTCCATCGCAGCGAAGCCAAAAAATCCATGCTAGCGACTCTACCGACTCACTTCAGCACGATTGAACAGATTGCGTTTTCGCAAGGCACAACCACGCGCCTGCTCATGGCGTGCGCGATGGGCGCCATCGTCGGAATTGAACGCGAGTGGCGGCACAAGGCGTCGGGGCTGCGCACCAACATGCTGATCTGCATGGGATGCTGCGCTATTCACGATACTCTCTGAAGTCATCGCCGGACCCAATAGTCCGAACAAGGGGCAGGTGGCTTCGAACATCGTGCAGGGGATTGGATTCCTCGGCGCCGGACTGATCCTGCATGGGCGAAACCGGGTTCTGGGGCTCACCAGCGCGGCTACCGTATGGGTGGTGGCTGCTATCGGCATGGCGTGCGGTGCAGGACTGTATATCGAGGCCTCGATCGCCACCGCGATCGTATACGCTTCCCTGCGGTTCATTGGGCTCATGGAGTCGAAAGCCAAGTGGAAGACCTACGCGATGCTGTACGAGGTGCGTGGAAGCGACGAGAAAACGATGTTCGCCGACATCCTCAGCGTCCTGGATCGCGAACGATTGCGGCTAAACATAGTCGATCGGGACAAGATGGGAGATATGGAACGGGTTACTTTTAGCATATCCGCGACCAGCGCACGGCATAAGGAACTGTTAGCGAGGTTGGTTGCCAGCGACGTAGCCGACACGGTGATCTCGTTCCGAGACGAAGAGGAGGATTGAGCGGTCGATGATCCCCTTCGTGAAGGCGCATGCATGCGGCAATGATTTCTTGATTCTTGATGAGGCGGTAGCCGGGCGGGCGCACGCTGCGCTGGCGCGGAGGCTGTGCTCGCGGAACACCGGCATCGGCGCCGATGGGATTGAGTTTCTCGATCGGGCACCAGGACGGCGGGCGGGTGGTGATTATTTCCTGCGGCTGTTCAACGCGGATGGCAGCGAGGCTGAGCTCTCCGGCAATGGAACCCGCTGCGTCGCGGCATGGCTGGCGCACAGCGAAGACCTGCGCCAAGTTGCGCTGGCTACCCATGGAGGGTTGCGCACCTGCCGCGTCATCGAGGCGGCCGAGCCGGTGTATCTGATTGAGAGCGAGATGGGCGTGCCGCGGGTGATGCCGCGGACGATTGTGGTGGACGGCGTTGGCGAGGTGGCTGGCGCGATGGTGAACGTCGGGAATCCACACTTCGTGGTGTTCGTCGAGAGCGGGGACTTCAGTGCCTGCGGGCTCCACTGGCAGGAGCTTGGCGCGAAGATCAGTGTCAGCCCGTTGTTTCCGCACGGGACCAACGTGGAGTTTGTGCAGGTGCATTCGGCGGAAGAAATCGCCTTTCGGATTTTTGAGCGCGGCTGCGGACCGACAACTTCATCAGGCACAGGGACGTGCGCTTCGTCGGCGGCGGCCATGTTGCTGCGCGGAACGGCGCGCCGGCTGACCGCGGTGGCCGAAGGCGGTGCGCAGAGCGTGGTGTGGCCGGCGAATGAAGCCGTTATGCTGCTGACCGGACCTGCGGAGATCGTGTGCACAGGCGAGGCGCTGCAAGCCACTGCGTCCAAGGTATCGCACGCAGCGGAGGAGATTTGAGCGCCGCCATCGTAAAGCCCCCTGCGTTGCGGGCAGGCGCGACGCTGGCCGTGGTCTCGCCTGCGAGCACGCCCAAGCAGGAATTGGTTCAGGCCGGAATCGATAGCTTGCATGCACTCGGGTATCGGACCGTACTGATGCCGCATGCCCTGGATCGCGGGCCTCTCTACTACGCTGGCACGGCGGAGCAGCGTGCGGAAGACCTGATGGCTGCATTCGCCGATCCGGCAATCGGCGGCATCCTGTGCACGCGTGGCGGATGGGGTTCGGCCGAGTTGCTTCCGCTGCTCGACGCCGCAGTGGTCCGCGCGAATCCGAAGGTGTTTGTCGGATACAGTGATCACACTTCGCTGCATCTGTGGCTGGCGCGCGAAGCTGGCCTGGTGACGCTTTACGCGCCGATGGTTGCGGCGGACTTTGGCCGCGCAGATGGAGTTGATGCGGCCAGCTGGAAACATGCGCTCGGTGGATCGATAGCCTGGTCGCTGACTGCAATCGACGGCCTGCGCATTTTACGTTCAGGTATTGCGGATGGGGCGATTGCCGGCGGATGCTTGTCGATTTACGCCGAATCCCTGGCCACCCCGTACGCTGCATCGGTGGCGGGTGCCGATGCACCGCGCGTTTTATTCCTCGAAGACATCGGAACCAAGCCGTATCAATGGGACCGGATGCTGCTGCATCTGCGCTATGCGGGAATGCTGGAGCATGTGAGCGGAATCGTTTTTGGCGACATGCGGCAATGCGTCGCGCGCGAGGAGGAGCCGTTGCTGGAAGCAGCCATTCTGCACGCGCTCCGTGATTTTAGCGGACCGATTGCAATTGGACTGCGCTCGGGCCATGTGGACGGGCCCAACGTCACCGTGCCGCTGGGCGTGCGGGTGCGGCTGGATTTGAGCGATCCGGATGCGCCGCGGCTGGACTTTCTGGAGTCTGCGGTTGAGGTGTAAAGCGAAATTACGGTCAGGGAACTGGAGTTTGGATTGGCAAAACATATTCATCTGATCGGGATCTGCGGGACGGCGATGGCGTCGCTCGCGGGAATGCTGCAGGTGCGCGGCCACCGGATCACCGGCTCGGATGCGGCGGCGTATCCGCCGATGAGCGATGTGCTGGCGCGTTTGGGGATTCCGCTGATGCAGCCTTATGCGGATTCGAATCTGACGCCGCGACCAGACCTGGTGATAGCAATACGTATGAGTCGAACAGGCTACAAAAAC
>CAWBFL010000137.1:0-37923 GCA_963787905.1 uncultured Acidobacteriaceae bacterium
ATGATGTAGGCCATCGTGATGAACGTCGTCAGGCCGGCCAGGATCTCCGTCCGCCACGTCGTCTCGTGGGCCGCAAAACCAAAATATCGTTCCAGGCGTGTGAGCATCGCTTGAGCAGACTCGCAGTAAAGTGAAAGGAATGGATTCAGTCCTCGGTCTGGCGCGAGAGGATGCCGATGACCGCAGACGAAGTAAAGAAAACTCTGGGCCTGGTCCCGCATCCCCGCGAAGGCGGCCACTACCTCCGCACCTATGAGTCCGGCGAACTCATTCCCGCCAGCGCCTTCGCCAACAGCCGCTAGGCCGGCCCGCGCCACACCGGAACCGCCATCTACTATCTGCTCGAGCCCGAAACCTTCAGCGAGATGCATCGCCTCCGCTCCGACGAGCTCTTCCACTTCTACGCCGGCGACCCGGTCGAGATGCTCCAGCTCCACGCTGATGGCCGCGGTGAAATCCTCCGCATTGGCAATCGCCCTTGCCCTCGGCGAGCGACCCCAGGTTATCGCTCCGCGCGGCGTCTGGCAGGGCTGGCGCCTCGTCCCCGGCGGCGCCTGGGCGCTCCTCGGCTGCACCGTTAGCCCCGGCTTCGAGTTCGCCGACTACGATTCCGCCGCGCGCGAAGAACTCTGCGCCGGCTAGCCGGCCTTCAGCGAACTCGTTCACGCGCTCACCGGGCCCGCCGTCGCCGCCCCACCACGCCGGCGCACCAACCGCACGTTACCAACGGGCGCCACAGCCCGCAGCACGCTCACGCTTTCTCCCATTCACCCGATAGGTCAATCAAAGCTCGCATCGATGAGAGAGTCAACCGCGGCCTATACGCCCAGCACCTCAGGAGAAAAATCCATGATCAGGAAAATCAAGCAGGCGGTTATCGACTTCCTCAAGGACGAGTCGGGCCAGGACCTCATCGAATACGCTTTGGTTGCGGGCTTGATCGGACTGGGAGCGGTCGTCGCCATGACCGGCCTTTCCGGCAAGATCGGCAACGCGTTCAACTCGGTCGGCAATAACCTCAGCAACGATATCTAGCCGGCTCTCCGGACGCTCCTGCGCGGAACGGTCGAATCAGAGTTCGCGGGCGGCGATTCGGCGACGGGCACGCGCCGTCTCGTCGCTCGCTGCCATCCGTGGCGTCTGAGCGGCCGCACCCGGGCGTCCATCGATTCACCGCACGATGCGCGACCAGGTGCTCCCCATGGAATCCGTCCAGCAGCAACTGATCTTTACCGTTGGCTCTCTGTCGTGCGCGGCCCTTGCGGCTGTCGAGGACGTTCGCCATCGCCGCATCCCGAACCGCGTCACCTTGCCGGCCGTCGTCGCGGGACTCGTGCTCCACGCCATCGCCGGCAGGCTGGCTGGCGGCGGACTCAATCCTGGCCGGCGTCCTCGCGGGCGCAATCTTCTTCCTCTTCTTTCTCGCCGGAGGCATGGCCGCCGGCGACGTCAAGCTGATGATGGCGGTCGGATGAGTCGCTCGGATGCTCGTCGCTGCGCCTGCTCGTCGTCGCAACCGCCATCGCCGGTGGCCTGCTTGCCGTGGCCGTCAGCATTCGCCACGGCCGCCTGCGCGAGACCCTGCGCGGCGTCGGCACGCTGCTCTCGCATCACGGTCGCCATGGCCTCCAGCCGCATCCGGACTTGAACCTGCGCAACCCCTGCTCCCTGCGCCTGCCGTTTGCCGTACCGATCGTTGCCGGCTGCCTGTTCACTCTTGGCTCCCTGGCATGGGGGATGCGCCCATGAACCCCAAGCGCATCCTCATCGCCCTCGCGCTGGCTCTGTTTGCCTCCGGCGTCTGCACCTGGTTTGCGGCCCGCAGGTTGACGGCCCCGGCGACTTCGGCAAGTCCGGCAACTCGTTACGCGGTGGCGTCCCGCTCTCTCCAGGCCGGCGAAGTCCTCGGCCCCGAAAACACCGAACTGCTCTCCTGGCCCGGTGCCATTCCCGTCGACGGCGCCTTCTCGCGCATCGCCGAAGTCAATGGCCGGGCCGTTCTCTATCCCCTCGCCAAGGGGCAGCCGATCGTCGATCGCGACCTCTCTGCGGCCGGCTCCGGCATCGGCCTGGCCAGCAAAATCCCCGCCGGCATGCGCGCCGTCGCCCTGCGCTCCGACGAGGTCGTCGGCGTCGCCGGCTTTCTCCTGCCCGGCTCCCACGTCGATGTCCTCGTCACCTATCGCTCCGACCGCTCGCCCGAGCCCCTCACCGCCACCGTACTCGAGGACGCCGTCGTCCTCGCTACCGGCCACCAGGTCGAGCCCGACCCCGAGGGAAAAACATCCGACACCACGGTGGTTACGTTGCTGCTTTCGCCAGACCAATCGCAGCGGGCCGTCCTGGCCAGCACCCAGGGAGCCATCCACTTCGTCCTCCGCAATAGCGGCGACGCCGGCCGCGCCCAGGCTCCGCCGACGCTGCTCTCGCAGCTCGCCGGCAGTCTGCCCGCCGCACCGCATCCGGTCGTCCGGCCCACAGCCCCGGCGGTGCAGCTGCCACTCATGCGCCACGCCATCGAGGTCATCCTGGGCGACTCCGGCGAAGCCAGGCCGATTGCCGTGCAGGACCGAGGCGCAGGCCAATGACGCGACTGAGTGTTCCGCTGGTCCGCGCAGGCCGCGCCATCGCACTGCGAGGTCTCCTGCTCAGCGTCCTTTCTGCCGCGCATACGGCCCAGTGTCAGGCCGATCCTCTCACCGCCAAAGCGCTCGCCGCTGCTGAAGCGTCCGCCCCGCTGCTGCTGGGCATTCAATCCGCCGCTGCCATCGACATGCTCCACCTCACCGTCGGCCACTCCGCTGTTCTCACCTCAGCCGCAACCTTGCGCCGCGTCTATGTCGGCAATCCGGCGGTGTTGCAGACCTACACCTCCGGCTCCGACGAGATCGTGCTCACGGCAAAGACCGCCGGCGTCAGCAGCCTGGTGCTCTGGGACGAGGCGGGCGGCCATCGTCTTTATACCGTTTCCGCCGACCTCGATCCGGAAGCGCTGCGCGCCTCGCTGGACGCGGCTTTTCCGGGCTCTTCCATTCACGTCGACGCCGGCCAAGGCAGGCTCGTCCTCACCGGAACGGTTGCCACCGAGGCCGCGTCCGATGCCGCCCTCAAGATGGCTTCGCTTTACGCAAAGGACGTCGTCAACTCCCTCCGCGTCGTCCCCGTGCATGGCAAGCAGGTACAGCTCAAACTCCGTGTCGTCGAGGTGGACCGCACCCGACTCGAGCAGTTGGGCATCAACATCTTCGCCGGAGGGCGCACCGCCGTCCAAACCACCACCGGGCAATTTGCCACCGCCGCAACCGGCAGCGGCTCGTCTCTCGTGGTCTCGGACCCGCTCAACGTGTTCCTCTACAACTCGCGATTCAACGTCGGACTCACCCTCCAGGACCTCGAGCAAAAGCAGATTCTTCAGGTGCTCGCCGAGCCCACCCTGACCACCCTCAGCGGCCTGCCCGCCCGCTTCCTTTCCGGCGGCGAATTCCCGTTCCCCGTGGTCGAGGGTGGCACCGGCAATGCCACGGCCATCTCCATTCAATTCCGGCCCTACGGCGTGAAGGTTGATTTCACCCCGACCGTCAATCCCGATGGCACCATTCATCTCAAGCTCGCGCCAGAGGTCAGCACCCTGGACTACAGCAACGCCGTCAGCATCTCCGGATTCACCATCCCCGCCCTCTCCACTCGCCGCGCCGAAACCGAGGTGGAGATCAGGGATGGCCAGAGCTTCGTCGTCTCCGGCCTGCTCGACCATCGCACCACCGAGATGATGAGCAAGGTTCCCGGCGTCGCCAATATTCCCCTGCTGGGCCAGATCTTCCGCTCGAAGAACTTCAATCACTCCGTCGTTGAACTCGTCATCATCGTCACGGCTGCGGTGGTTGACCCGCTCGCTTCCAGTCCAGGAGCGAGCCCCAACCAACCGGACTTCGTCGTTCCCAACCTCGACTCCGGTGCGTTCGACGCGTCCATCCATGGCAAGACTCCCGCCGCCGCGCCTCCGCCGCAACCTCAACCCATGGCCGCACCCCGTCCGGAGCTCCAATGACCACCGAGCTATCCTCTCCCGACCGGCCCAATCAGGCCATCTTCAGCGTCTGCGTCGACCAGGCCGTGGTCGATGCGGCGACGACGGCTGCGTTCAAAGTCCCGGGCGCCCACTTCACCGGCGAGTTCCGCGACTACATCACCTCCGACAAACGTCCCCAGTTCTCTCCAGCGTTGAAGAACGCTGCCTCCTGCGTCGCCCTGATCGACTTCGACCGCGACCCGGAGCTGGCTCTGGAATCGACCGAGCGCCTGCATCAGATCTTCCTCAAAAAGATCAGTATCGTCGGCGTCGGCGCGTCAACTCGATGCAGGCCTGCTCCTGCGTGCCGTTCGCAACGGCTGCTACCGAATTCCTCACCAAGCCGGTCAACCCGGCCGAGCTGCAGCCTCGCTCGAACGCTTCCACGCCGTCATGGCGGTCGATCCCCACGCGCAGAGCGGAATTGGCCGCGTGATCGCCTTCTTCGGCGCCAAGGGCGGCGTCGGAACCACCATGCTCGCCGTCCACCTGGCCACCCATCTGGTCCGCCAGCACGGCAAGAAGACGCTGTTGATCGACCACCGTCCGCAGCTCGGCCACGTCGCGCTGTACCTCGGCCTCAAGGACACGCAGTACCACTTCGACGAACTGCTTCGCAACTCCGACCGTCTCGACTCCGAATTGCTCAACGGCTTCATCGTTCGCCACCGCAGCGGCCTGGACGTGATCGCGTCGCCCGAGATGTCCGGCGGTCCGCGCGAGCCCAAGGGCGACCAGTTCGAGCAGGTCATGGACTTCCTGCGCCGCGAGTACGACTACGTGCTCATCGACTCCTCCGTCAGCTTGCAGGATTCCAAGACATCGATCGTCGATCAGGCCGACGAAATCTACATCGTCTCGACGCCGGACGTCGCCGCGCTGCGCGACCTCGCCCGCATGGTCGAGAATCTCTCGCTCAGCGAGTCCGCCACCAGCAAGCTTCGCGTCGTGGTCAACCGCTCCACCGCGACCGATTCCGTTACCTCCGACCA
Source organism: uncultured Acidobacteriaceae bacterium (assembly GCA_963787905.1). Lineage (GTDB taxonomy): Bacteria > Acidobacteriota > Terriglobia > Terriglobales > Acidobacteriaceae > Edaphobacter. Next base: position 5,062 of record CAWBFL010000137.1, read on the forward strand.
GATCGAAAAAGCCGTCCGCTTTCCCATCTCCATCGCCGTGCCCAACAACTACTTCGAGTTGCAGCGTGCCATCAACGATGGCGAGCCCATTTCTCCGCAGCGCCGGTCGGAGTTCAACCAGGCCCTGGCCCGCTGGGCGAACCGCGATCGTTTACGGCATGACGCCCCCGAAACCGCCGGCGGAAAAGAAGAAACTCTTCGCCTTCCTGCGCTGAAGGCCGTGCCCTGAAGCTGTCTCCGAACTCGTCGAGGTGCTCCCCATGCCCGAAGTAACCATGTACATGACTCAGCCGACCCGGCCCGTGGTTGCCGCGGAGGAGCGCGTCACCCTCAGCGAAGCGGCCCGTCATGCGCTCAAGACAGCCGTCCACCACGAGCTCATCCGCCGCATGGACCTCGAAAAACTCGCCGCCATCCAGGCCGATGAGCAGGGCGGCCGCCAGCGCCTGCTCGCAGTCATCCTCCAACTCATCAGCGAGCAGAGCGCCCCGCTCAGCGCCCCGGAACGCGATCGTCTCGCCCACGACATTCTCGACGAAGTCTTCGGCCTCGGCCCGCTCGAGCCGCTGTTGCACGATCCCACCGTCAACGACATCCTCGTCAACACCTGCAAGACCGTCTACGTCGAGCGCCGCGGCGTCATCGAGAAGACCAACATCGTCTTCAAGGATGAAGCCCACCTGATGCACATCATCGACAAGATTGTCTCCGCCGTCGGCCGCCGCATCGACGAGTCGTCGCCCATGGTCGACGCCCGCCTGCTCGACGGCTCGCGCGTCAACATCGTGATTCCGCCGCTCGCGGTCGATGGCCCGCTGCTCTCCATCCGCCGCTTCGGCGCGGTCCCGCTCACCTCCGACGATCTCCTGCGCCATCGCGCGCTCACCCCGCAGATGCTGGAAATCCTTCGCAGCGCGGTCCGCGCGCGTCTCAACGTGGTCGTCTCCGGCGGCACCGGCTCCGGCAAAACCACCCTGCTCAACGTCCTCTCCGGCTTCATCTCCGCCGCCGAGCGCATCGTCACCATCGAAGATTCAGCCGAGCTGCAGATCAAGCAGGACCACGTCGCCCGCCTGGAGTGCCGTCCGCCCAACCTCGAAGGCAAAGGCGCCATCCGCCAGCGCGAGCTCGTCATCAACGCGCTGCGCATGCGTCCCGACCGCATCATCCTGGGCGAGGTCCGCGGCGAGGAGGCACTCGACATGCTCCAGGCCATGAACACCGGCCACGACGGCTCCATCACCACCATCCACGCCAACAACCCCCGCGACGCCATCGCCCGCATCGAAACCATGGCGATGATGGGCTCGGTCACCCTGCCGGAGAAGGCCATTCGCGCCCAGATCGCCTCCGCCGTTGACCTTATCGTTCAGGTCTCGCGCCTCAGCGACGGCACCCGCCGCGTCACCCACATCAGCGAAATCACCGGCACCAGCGGTGACGTGGTCAGCCTGCAGGACATCTACCTCTTCGAGAAGCTCGGCCTCGGCCCCAGCGGCAACGTCAAAGGCCGCTTCTACTCCACCGGCATCGTGCCCAAGTTCGGCGAGCGCCTCAAGGCCGCCGGAGTCCCGCTGGGCCTCAACCTGCTCGACCATTCGGTCGAAGTATAGGGGAAGGGAGCGCCTTGTGAGTCCGCTCGCCATTACGTTTTCGATCGCGCTGGCGCTCAGCTTCTCCATCGCGATGCTCCTGACCCGCCCTCCGGGAACGAGTAAGTCCGCACGGCTGCGCCTGGTCACCATTCAGGAATCCCTCCGCTTTCATCAGGCCGTCGGTTATGCGGACGACCTTGATACTTCCGAACAGGGGGGATTCTCCCATCGCCTGGGCCTGTTCCTCGAGCGCTACCGTTTTTCGCAGCGGCTCAAGCTGCTCCTCATCCACGCCAACAGCGGCATGGGGGTGGGCGGAGTCGCGCTGGCCAGCGCCGGCGCCGGGCTCGGCTGCGGCCTGCTCTGCTTCTTCTTCCTTCCCATCCTGCCGGTCGCCGGCGTCGCCGCACTGGTCGGCGCAACCATCCCCTGCATCCTGCTGCGGATCAAGCGCGGCCGCCGCCTCCGGGCGTTCAACGCCGCGTTGCCCGAGGCCATCGACCTCATGGCCCGCTCCCTGCTGGCCGGCCACTCCATGGGCTCCTCCATCGAACTGGTCGCCGAGCAATCCCCGCAGCCGCTCTCCTTCGAGTTCGTTCAGGTCTACCAGCAGCAGCGGCTGGGACTGCACTTCCGCGATGCGCTGCTGCAGATGGGCTCCCGCGTCCCCTCCCGCGACCTGCAATTCCTCATCACCGCCATCCTCGTCCAGAAGGAGACCGGCGGCGACCTCACCGAGATTCTCGCCCGCGCCTCGCACGTCATCCGCGAACGCGTCCGCATCGAAGGCGAGGTCCGCACCCACACCGCGCAGGGGCGTCTCACCGGCTGGATTCTTGCCCTGCTCCCGCTCATTCTGCTGGCGCTCATCAACATTGTTACGCCGGATTACTCCAGCATCCTCTTCCACGATCCCGTCGGCCAGAAAATGCTCGCTGCCGGCGCCATCCTCATCGTCCTCGGCGCACTCATCATCCGCAAGGTCGTCGACATCCAGGTCTAGCCAATCGCCATGACGTATCTCTTCCCACTCGCCTTCGCCGCAACCATCTTTCTCCTGCTCGCACTCTCGGTCGCGTTCTTCGCTACTCGCGCCTCGCGCGCCACCATGCAGCGCATCTACGAGGTCACCTGCCGCGGCCGCACCTACCGCAGGCCATCCCCGCTCACCCAGACCGCGGGACGCAGGCTCTTCTCCGCCATCCGCTGGGTGCGCGCTCGTCTCGGCTTGCCGGACGAGGCCGACCTGCCCCAGCGCCTGGCCAACGCCGGACACCGCGGCACGTTTCCCGCCGAGGTCTACAACGCCGCGCGCTTCCTCTGTCCCGCGCTGGCGCTCCTCGCCGGCTCCTTCATCCCGTGGCAGCGTGCGTTCTGGATGATCGCGCTGCCGGCCATCGGCTTCATCGCGCCCAACCTCGTGCTCACCCGCCTCATTAAGGGCCGCCGCGAAAAGATTCGCCGCAGCATCCCCGACGCCATCGATCTGCTGGTCATCTGCGTCGACGCCGGCCTCGGCATCGACCAGGCGCTGCTGCGGGTCGGCCAGGAACTCGGCGTCAGCCATCCCCAGATCACCGAAGAGCTGCTCCAGATCAACCGCGAACAGCGTGCCGGCAAGCCGCGCATCCAGGCCTGGGCCGACATGGCCCGCCGCAGCGAACTCGCCGACATCGACGCCTTCGCCAGCATGCTGCTGCAGACCGAGCGCTTCGGCACGCCCATCGCCCGCGCCCTCAGCGTCTTCGCCGACACCATCCGCGTCAAGCGCCGTCAGTTGGCCGAGCAGTTGGCCGCCAAGACCACCGTCAAGATTATCTTTCCCCTGGTCTTCTTCATCTTCCCCAGCATCTTCATCGTCCTCATCGGACCGGCCGTGCTCAGCATCCTGCACGGCATGGCCATCGTCGGACAGTAAACCGAATCAACGCGGGCTTTCGAGGATGCCGATCAACTTAGTCTGTAGAGGATGCTGAAAAGCGCTTCTTCGTTAAGGGCACGGCTTCAGCCGTGCCGCAAGGGCTGCCCCCTCAATGTGTGGCTTGAGCCACTGAGGGAATCTTTGCGGGGCACGCCCACTTTTTCATGACCCGCTTCAACTCCGGGCCATCGCTCGCCCCGCCAAGGAATCCTAGTCGATATACCGGCTGGTGATCCCTGCATACGCATCGATGCGCCGGTCACGCAGAAACGGCCAGTGCTGGCGCGTCACTTCGATCAGCTTCGGGTCGAGATCCGCAACCAGGATCTCTTCCTTGTTGTGCGAGGCCTGCGCCAGGATGCGTCCAAACGGATCGGCGATGAAGCTGCCGCCCCAGAACTCGATGCCCGAAGCAGCCGTATGGTCGCCGGGCCCCTCGATCGTCACCCCGTCGTGGACCACGTCGCCGTGCTCGTGGCCAACCCGGTTGACGGCGGCAACGAACACCCCGTTCGCGATCGCGTGCGCCCGCTGCATGGTCTGCCACGCCGAGTACTGCGCCTCGCCATACTCCGCCTTTTCGCCCGGATGCCAGCCAATCGCCGTTGGAAAGAACAGCGTATTCGCCCCTTGCAGCGCGGTCAGGCGCGCGGCCTCGGGATACCACTGGTCCCAGCACACCAGCGTTCCAACATTGCCATGGCTCGTCGGAAACGCGCGGAATCCCAGGTCGCCCGGCGTGAAATAGAACTTCTCGTAGTAGAGCGGGTCGTCCGGAATATGCATCTTGCGGTAGATGCCCGCGATGTGGTCGGGCGCACCGCTGGTATGGTCCAGGATCACGGCCGTGTTGTGGTAAAGTCCGGGCGCGCGGCGCTCGAAGAGGCTGGCGATCAGCGTAATCTTCTCTTCGCCCACGATGCTGGCGAGCCGCTCCGTCGACGGGCCGGGGATGGACTCGGCCAGCGCGAACAGCGCATGGTCCTCCCGCTGGCAGAAGTACTGCGCGCGGAACAACTCGGGCAGGCACACCAGTTGGGCGCCGGAGCGTGCGGCCTCGCGAACCAGGTCGGCGGCGTGGTCGAGGTTCTCAGCGGTCGATGGCGTGCACGCCATCTGGATCAGGGCGATGCGAGTGGTAGCTGTTGACATTGCATTAACTCCGGTTACAAGTGGAAAGGCGCCGGCGATTGCCAGCGCCTCCTCAATCTCCCGACTCCGCTCTCAGAGTCTCGTGCCGACCGACGGGAGGACAACGCGAAGCCGAGAACGGCACGAAGTGCTGTGCCGACCAGCGGGAGGACTAACGCGAAGCCGAGAACGGCACGAAGTGCTGTGCCGACCAACGGGAGGACAACGCGACGCGGTAAAAGCGTGGGAATGCTACTTGTCGTCGAACAGCAGGATCGCTCCCGCGATGGTCGTCGTCCATCGCCCGTTCTTGTCGCCCACGGCAGACTGCGTCACGTTGGCGGTACGAACAATCTTGTTGGAGATACGGTAAATCTCCTTCTTCTCGTCCCAGCTCTTGTCCGGATCGAAGTCCACATCCAGCGTTGTCGCCAGCATCTCGGCCGCCAGCTCCTCGGCGTAGTCGCCGGCCTGGTCTTCGGTCTCGCCGAAGCTGTGGTGCTCGGAAAGGTAGCCGTAGGTATTGCGGTCAGTCGGGATGGCAACGCCAATGCTCGAAACCACCAGCCGGTGCGCCTCGCGCGTCGAGTTCTCCGCAATCACCGCAAACACAACTTCGCCCGGGTTCAGAAACTTCAGCCCCTCTTTGCGCGGGATCAACTTGCACTTGGGCGGAAAGATGGAGGAGACGCGGACCAGGTTTTGTGCGGCAATGCCTGCGTCGCGCAGTGCCAGCTCGAAGGAGGTGAGACGCTCTTTGTGTTTGCCGACGCCCTTGGTAAAGAAAAGGCGCGTGGGGACCATGTTCATGCCCAATTTAGAAGACCCTCCGGGGGACTGAAAGATGCGGCCGCCGGCGCTGTTCTGCCCAGGCGCCCAGCGATAGACCTTGTCAAACTTATCACAATAGCGTCGCGCAATGGTTACAACCGGCCCATCCGGCATGGCGCGTGCCCGGCGCCCGGCCGAACCTCGGGCCCGTCCAGACCCGCGGCGAAAAAGACACCAAAGCGCCGCGAATCCGATCATTCCGTTCTCCGCCCGCGTCAATCTCTGTTAGTTTTGATGCGACGCGTGTTGGCCGCTTTCGGGCTCTCTGAAATTCACCAGTCATGATGGTTCCAGGGATGTCGAGGCGCGCAATGCCGCGTCGATCAAATCCCCAATCCTGTAAGGAGCATCATGTCGAGCGAATATCGTGACTTTCTTGAGCTTTCGTATGCGGAGCTGGAAGACCTTAACCTGATGGCCAAGGAGCAGCGCCGCAAGCGTGTGTCGCCCGATGCCATCCAGGAAGAGCGGCTGAAATACCTCACCGACGAGCCGCGCATCAAGGCCGTAACCGTGCTGTTCAGCGACCTCGAAGGCCGCCTGCACATGCTGGACTACGACAAGAAATTCCTCATCAAGAGCTGGGACAACCTCACCTTCGACGGCTCCTCCATCCGTGGCTTTACCGCGCAGAAAGAGAGCGACCTCCGCCTCGCCATCGACTGGGGCGCGTTCTACTGGGCGCCCGCCGACGTCTTTGGCCCCGGTAAAGTCCTGGTCTTCGGCGACGTCATCGAGAAGAACGGAGGCACCTACGGCGCCGATATCCGCGGCGTCCTCAAGCAGTTCTCGCAGGACATGTTCGACAAGAATGGCTATACCCTCAACGCCGCCAACGAGATCGAGGGCTTTCTGTTCGACGGCATCGATGCCGAGCGTAAATACCCTGAGACCGGCGCCTTTGAATATGTGAATACCGGCGGCTACTACCACTCCCTGCCCGGCGACCCGCTGCGCGAGTTCATCGACGCCACGGCCGAAGTCCAGCGCGCCATGGGTTTCCAGAACGAGAAAGACCACCCCGAGGTCGCGCCCTCGCAGTTCGAGATCAACTACGGCTACGGCGAGGTGGTTGCCGCGGCCGACCAGATCCAGCTTTACAAGCTGATCTGCCGCACCATCGCCAGCCAGATGGGCATGACCGCAAGCTTCCTGCCCAAGCCGATCGTCGGCGTCAACGGCAGCGGCATGCACACCAACCTCTCCGTCGCCAAGGCTGGAAAGAACCTCTTCTGGGACCCCAAGGGCGAGGAGAAGATCACCAAGCTGGCCTGGCAGTTTGTCGACCGCGTGCTCACCCACGGACTCGATCTTTGCCTGGCCATGAACTCCAGCGTCAACGCCTATCGCCGTCTCGATCCGCACTTCGAGGCGCCCAACCAGCTCAACGCTTCGGCCGTCAACCGCGGCGCCATGGTCCGCATTCCTATCGGCAACGAGCGGTCTGCGCGCATCGAAGTCCGCGCCGTCGCTCCCGATGCCAATCCCTACCTCGTGCTCTACTCCATCTTCAAGACCGGGCTGCACGGCGAGGCCTCGAAGATGAAAAACCTGCGCCAGGCCGCGCGTTACCTGCCGGACAACATCTACTCGGCCATCGACGACTTCCGCAACTCAGCCTGGACCACCACCCTGCTGGGCGAGGACGTCAAAGGCCGCTACGCCGACCTCAAGCAGGCCTCGGCCGATCGCTGCCCGCGCCTGCTCGGAACCATCGTCAAGGCCTCAGAGGTCCAGTTTCACCACGAAATCTACAACCAGCTGCTGTGGAACAAGTTCTAGCAGCCTCGCTCTCCGTTCTGAGAAAGGGTCCGCTCCTGCGGACCCTTTTCTTTTCTCACCGCTCACCCGCGTAACGCCCGGCCATCCCCGGAATCACGCCGCGTCGATTATCGCTCTGCCTGGGCGGCATTCGTTGCCACGCGTCTCCGGCGGGTGGTAGCCTTCGAATGCTGACCTATTTCGCTTTATCTCCGGAGTTACCCACTACATGCAGACAAGCTACAACGGCATTCCCGTCCCGGCGAATGGCAAGCCGATTGACTACGCGAACGGCGTCTACACCGTTCCCGACCACCCCATCATTCCCTTCATCGAAGGCGATGGCACCGGCCGCGATATCTGGAAGGCCTCGCAGCGCGTATTCGACGCCGCAGTCGCAAAAGCCTACGGCGGCAAGCGCAAGGTCGCGTGGTACGAGGTCCTCGCCGGCGAGAAGGCCTATCGCCAGACTCAGAACTGGCTGCCCGACGACACCGTCAAGGCCACCGTCGACTTTCGCGTCTCCATCAAAGGCCCGCTGACCACCCCCGTCGGCGGCGGCATCCGCTCGCTCAACGTGGCGCTGCGCCAGTTGATGGATCTCTACCAGTGCATCCGCCCGGTGAAGTACTACGCCGGCGTCCCCAGCCCGGTCAAGCATCCCGAGCTGGTCGACATCGTCATCTTCCGCGAGAACACCGAAGACATCTACGCCGGCATCGAATTCCGCGAAGGCACGCCCGAGGCCGCAAAGTTCATCGCCTTCGTCAACGACGACATGCTCAAGGGCGGCAAGAAAAAGATCCGTCTCGACTCCGGCGTCGGCGTCAAGCCCATCTCCATCACCGGCTCCAAGCGCCTCGTCCGCGCGTCCATCGTCTTCGCCCTCAAGGAAGGCCGCAAGACCGTCACCCTCGTCCACAAGGGCAACATCCAGAAGTTCACCGAAGGCGCCTTCCGCGAGTGGGGCTACGAGGTCGCCACCCAGGAGTTCCGCGCCGACGTCGTCACCGAGCGCGAAAGCTGGATCCTCGGCAACGTCGAAGCCAACCCCGCCATCACGCCCGAAGAAAACGCCGCCCTCATTGAACCCGGCATCGAATTCGCCTCCAGGGAGTTTGGCGAGTCGGTCGTCGCCGAAGTCAAATCCGTGCTCGCGTCCATCGGCGAGTCCCACGGAGCAGGGAAGTGGAAGTCGAAGGTCCTCATCAACGACCGCATCGCCGACTCCATCTTCCAGCAGATCATCATCCGCCCCAGCGACTACAGCGTCCTCGCCACCACCAACCTCAACGGCGACTACATCTCCGACGCCGCCGCCGCGCAGGTTGGCGGCCTCGGCATCGCTCCCGGAGCCAACGTCGGCGATGGCTTCGCCGTCTTCGAGGCGACCCACGGCACCGCGCCCAAATACGCCGACAAGGACGTCATCAACCCCGGCTCCGTCATCCTCTCCGGCGTCATGCTCTTCGACTTCCTCGGCTGGAAAGAGGCAGCGCGCATGATCGAATCCGCGATGGAGAAGACCATCCAGCAAAAGTACGTAACCTACGACTTCGAGCGCCAGATGCAGGGCGCGACCAAGGCGAAGACCAGCGAGTTCGCCACTCGCATGATCGATAACATGTGACGCCTGCCACAGTGGCGCGCTCGCAAGTAGACGACAATCAATCTAGACAATTCACGAACCAGTCACTGAAGGGATAATGAAGATGCGGAAGAAGGTAACCATTGTTGGTGCGGGAAACGTGGGCGCGACGGCGGCTCACTGGATTGCAGCGAAAGAGCTTGCAGATGTAGTGCTGATCGATGTCATCGAAGGCGTGCCCCAGGGCAAGGCGCTCGATCTGCTCCAGGCCATGCCCATCGAAAAGCGTGATGTCTCCATCGTCGGCACCAACGACTATGCGGACACCGCCAACTCCGACATCGTCGTCATCACCGCCGGCATCGCGCGCAAGCCCGGCATGAGCCGCGACGACTTGCTCAACACCAACTTCAAGATCATGTCCGACGTGGTCGACAAGGCCGTCGCCGCCTCGCCCAACTGCATCCTCGTCATCGTCGCCAATCCGCTCGACGCCATGGCGCAGACCGCGTTCAAGAAGTCCGGCTTCCCCCGCCAGCGCGTCATCGGCATGGCCGGCGTGCTGGATTCGGCCCGCTTCCGCACCTTCATCGCCGAAGAGCTCAACGTCTCCGTCGAAAATGTAACCGCTTTTGTTCTCGGCGGCCACGGCGACACCATGGTCCCGCTCTCGCGCTACTCCACCGTCGCCGGCATCCCCATCACCGAGCTGATCGAGCCCGCCCGTCTCAAGGAGCTCGAAACCCGCACAGCCAATGGTGGCGCGGAGATCGTCAAGCACCTCAAGACCGGCTCCGCCTACTACGCCCCCTCCGCCGCAACCACCGAAATGGTCGAGGCCATCCTCAAGGACAAGAAAAAGATTCTCCCCTGCGCCGCGTACCTCGAAGGCGAGTACGGCATCTCCGGCCTCTACGTCGGCGTTCCGTGCAAGCTCGGCGCCAAGGGCCTCGAACAGATCATCGAAATCAAACTCACCCCCGACGAGCAGGCCGCCCTCAACAAGTCCGCCGAAGCCGTCAAGGAACTCTGCACCGTCATCGGCATGCAGTAAGCGCCTCGACGAGTTTCTTCGGAGCGATACGGGAATGCCGTTGCACTACTTGTCTCGTTAAGGGCACGGCTTCAGGGCCCGTCCTGAGCGAAGTCAAGGATGCTGAAAAGCGAAGTCGAGGATGCTGAAAAGACCCACTGATCTCGTTAAGGGCACGGCTTCAGCCGTGCCGTAGAGGCCTGAAAACGGTCGCGGCTTAAGCCGCTGAGGTCACTGCTTTTCTCCGGAATCGCCGATCCCGCGAGATCAATAACAAACACGAAGGCCCGCTCAATTCGAGCGGGCCTTCGCCTTGCGAGATGCCTACGCTACGCGCTCAATCGTCACACTCTCCAGCACCACCGCCGTCTTCGGCCGGTCCTGCGCCCCGGTCGGCACCGTGGCAATCTTCTCCACGATGTCGTAGCCTTCCACGACTTCCCCGAAAATCGTGTGCTTGCCCGTCAGCCAGCTCGTGTCCGCAACCGTGATGAAGAACTGGCTGCCGTTGGTGTTCGGTCCGGCGTTCGCCATGGCCAGCTTGCCCGGCTTCTGGAAGCCGTGCGGCGATCCCTTGGTTTCATCGGCGAATTTGTAGCCCGGGCCGCCCATGCCGGTGCCCTCGGGGTCGCCGCCCTGGATCATGAAGTTGGGAATGACGCGGTGGAAGACGGTGCCGTCGTACAGCTTGGCGCCCTTCTTGGAGCGGCTGTTCCACTCCTTCGTGCCTTCCGCGAGGCCAATGAAGTTGGCGACGGTGATGGGCGCGTCCTTCTCGAACAGTTCGACGACGATGGTGCCGTGGGTGGTCTTGAAGTTGGCGTAGGTTCCGGGCTTGGTTGGCATTGTTTTCCTCAGTTCTCAGTTGTACTGCACTCAGTTGGTAGTCGAAGGCGCGGGCGTCGCCGCTGCAGGTGCTGCGGCCGGCTCGGCCGGAGCGGGCGGCATTGGATCGCCGTTGCGCACGATCGTCACGCGGTTGATCGTGACCGGGGTGGTGGGCTTGTCGTTGCTGTCGCGCGTAACCCGGGCGATGGAGGCGACCAGCAGCACGCTATGCGCGTCGCACTGGCCGAAGATGGTGTAGTGGCCGTTCAGCTCGTCCACGGCATTCTCCGTGATGAAGAACTGCGAGCCGTTGGTGTTGGGGCCGGAGTTTGCCATGGCCAGCCGCCCCGGCACGGAGAAGGTGAGCCCCGGGTCAATCTCGTCGTTGAAGTAGTAGCCCGGGTCGCCGCTGCCGTCGCCCACCGGATCGCCGCCCTGCACCATGAAGCCGGGGATAACGCGGTGGAACGTCAGGCCATCGTAAAAGCGCTTGCCGTGTTGCTTGGCGCCGGTCGCGGCAATGGTCCAGTCCTTGGTGCCCTCGGCCAGGCCGATAAAGTTGGCCACCGCGTTGGGCGCTATCTTGTCAAAAGTCTTGCAGGTCAGCCGCCCCATGCTGGTGTCGATCACCACGGTCGGGCCGGTGGGAACCGGCGCCGGCTTGACTGCAGCCGTCGGCGCATCGGGCAGATCGGCTGGAGCTGCGGATTGAGCGAAGGCAGATGCGGCGACCAGCCCCAGAAAAAAAGGGAGCGTTTGGCAAAGGGTGCGGCGGGTCATGCGCGAGGTCCTGAAAAAGGGCACAGCCGATAGGTTAGCGGAGATGCAGCGACGCGGCAAATTTCGCCCTCCCGGCTCGCGCTGGAAACCATGCCACCAGCACCGAACCGTTCGCAATGTCCATCGTTCCACAGGTGCCCCGGCTTCGTCTGCTCACGATCCGCCCGCCTCTTTCGCATTCCACGATTCCCTTATAGCTCATTGAGTTAGGCGAATAATTGGCTGGATCGCGGTGCCGGCAGATTGCGCGTCGACCTGCTGTGACGATGCTCACTGGCGACGCTCCAACTGCGGCCTATAATTGCCAACCATTGAGGTGATTCGCATGGCAACGCAGGTGAAGATGTACCACTTTTTTGTTGGCGGTACCCGCCACGAGACCGACAAACCATTCCTGACCGGCGCTCAGATCAAAGCGCTCGCCGCAGTCAATCCCGACTATCAGCTCTTCTTCCGCGACGACGTGAATTCTCCCGACCGCGAGGTCCGCGACACCCAGGCCGTCGACCTCATCCCGCACAAGGACGAAGACGGTAAGGACGATAAGCCGGTTGACGACAACGAGGCCCTCGAACTGGACGATGTGCGCCACTACCATGGGCATTTTTATGCCGTGCCCAACTCGAGCTACCGGCGTCTGAAATCGAACCCGTAGGCCCGCCACAAGGCAATGGGCGGTTCCGGTCCCGAGAAGCCTGGGACCGCCGCCCGCGCCGCGACCGCTCTTCCGGAACCACCCTCTGCGCACCCGCCGGGTCGCGCTGAAGAGAAGGTGTCGGCGCAAGGTGGCGGAAGCGCGCGCTGCGGGGGCGTGGCGCGCGAAATGTGGGGAATCGCGCAACTGGCGGTGAATTTGGGTGTTTCCACTGGCGGGATGGCAGTGCCGCATTCGTCAACCGCGTCTCACTGGCGAGTTGTGGGTGCGACACGCTAAGCTATTGGGCGCGCGGCTCGTGCTGCGTGGAGGGTGTTGTCGATGCGAGTTACCGGCGGATCGCGTAGGGTGGGCAAGAAATCGATCCCGCACAGTCGAGTTTCGGGGTACCAGGGCAAGCTGCGCACGGCGCTAGCCTTCGCCCTGTGCGTCTTAATGGTGGACCAGCCGCTGCTGGGAGCGTCGCCGGTTGCCAAGCGGGGACCGACCGCCGGTGCGCCGCAATCGAAGGGCGAGGAACGCGTGCTGCACGCGCTCAACCGCCTCACCTTTGGTCCGCGGCCGGGCGAAGTTGCCGCCGTGGACGCGATGGGTCTCACCACCTGGTTCGAGTCGCAGTTGAATCCATCCGCCATCGACGATTCCGCCCTCGACGCGCGGCTGGCGGCGTTTCCCGCCATGCAACTGCCCCAGCCGGAGTTGATCGCCCGCTATCCCAGCCAGCAGATGGTTCGGCAGATGGCCATGGCCAGCCGCCCGGCAGCTCTCGACAACCGCCCGTTGGGTCCGCGTTACCGGCAGTTTGCTCCGCCGCCTCCCGCCAATGCAGCTGTGCTGTCCGACCCCGTCGAACGCGTCATCTACGCCGACGAAATGGCCTTCTATAAAGTGCAGCAGGCGAAGCAGGCGGAGAAGAAGGACGCCGCGACCGCCGCGCCGGAAGCAATGGCCGGTGACATGATGGCATCCAACACACCCCCCGCGCCGATTGAGCGCCGCCCTCCGCCAACGTCCGCTGCCGCACCCGCCAGCGGCAACATGGCTGCCGAGGTCCCCGACTACGCCGCCATCGCCGCCGGCAACGATACGGGCAATGGCAATGCCATGCTGCCCAAGTCGGAGATCGTCGACACCACGCCCGCGCCCGACCAGCACGTCGAACAGCTCTTCAAGGACATTGAAGCGGAGAAGATCATCGGTCAGTCGCCGGACGAGCGCATGCGCCGGGTGCTGGCCATGGCGCCCAACGATTTCGTCGCCTTCCGCCAGAGCCTCAGCGCCGCCGAAGTGGCCCAGTTCGGCCAGGGCCTCAGCCCGCAGCAGCGCGAGATCTTTGCCGCCATGCAGAACTCGACCCGCATGGTCGGCGCCGAGGAGATGCAGACCCGCCTGCTCCGCGACATCTACAGCAACCGCCAGCTCGAAGCGGTCATGACCGATTTCTGGCTCAATCACTTCAATGTCTACGTGCGCAAGAACCAGAACGAGCCCTACCTGATCCCGGCTTACGAGCGCGACGTCATCCGGCCGCACGCGCTGGGCAAGTTCGAAGACCTGCTGGTGGCGACCGCCGAGAGCCCGGCCATGTTGATGTACCTGGATAACTGGCAGAGCATCGGGCCGGATTCACAAGCAGCCAAGCAGGCGCCGCGACAGGCCGCCTATGCCCGCAACCCGCAGGTGAAGGCTGCGCTCAAAGACCGCGGGCTGAACGAGAACTACGGCCGCGAGCTGATGGAGCTGCACACCCTCGGCGTCAACGGCGGTTATACCCAGAACGACGTCACCGAGGTCGCGAAGGTCTTCACCGGCTGGACCATCACCCCCCCCGCGCAGGGCGCCCAGTTCGAGTTTCAGCAGCGCCGCCACCAGCCCGGCTCGAAGGCGGTGCTGGGTAAGACCATCCACGAGAATGGCATGAACGAAGGACTGGAAGTCCTGCACATGCTCGCCACCAGCCCGGCCACGGCAAAGTTCATCTCCACCAAGCTGGCCGTCCGCTTCGTTAGCGACGACCCGCCGCCGGCGCTGGTCGACCGCATGGCGCAGTCCTTCCTGGCCAGCGGTGGCGACATCAAGACCGTGCTGCGCACTATGTTCGAGTCGCCGGAGTTCTGGGCGCCCGCCGCCCAGCGCGCCAAGGTGAAGACCCCGGAGGAGTTCGTGGTTTCGGCGGTGCGCGCCAGTGGCGTGACCGTCAACAACTCGCTGGCGCTGGTCCTGGCGCTGGATAAGCTCGGCATGCCGCTCTACGGCATGCAGACCCCCAACGGCTATTCGTGGCAGAGCGAGCCGTGGGTCAGCACCGGAGCGCTGGTCAGCCGCATGAACTTCGCCCTGGTGCTCAGCGGGGACAAGCTGCCCGGCGTCCGCACCGACTGGACCAGGCTGCTGGGCGAGTCCGCTCAGTCCGGCAGGCAGCTCGAGATGACCGGCTCGGATGCCACTATCGATCCCGAGGTCGCCGCGAAAGAGAAGCGGCTGGAGCAGATTCTGCTCGGCCAGCCCCTGAGCGAAAAGACCCGCGCGGCGGTGCTGAGCCAATCCAACGACTCAACCGCCGCGATCCAGGCGGCCAGGGAGTTCCAGATCGCCGGCGGCGACGGCAAGGCTGGTTTCGGGGCGATCGGGCCGGTAGCCGGCATCTATGGCGCCGGCGGGGCTGCGGCGCAGCGCAATGCCGTCCCCGACGACCGCCAGGCGGCGATTATGGCGGGCCTCATGCTCGGTTCGCCCGAGTTCCAGCGGCGCTAGGGCAGGCTCTGGAGGTACAAGCTGAAAGAGAGTGCTGCAGCAGGGAATCTTCGTTAAGGGCACGGATTGATCCGTGCCGTAAGAGCCGCGGAATCAGAGGGGCTGGAGCCGCTCAGGTCACCGCTTCCAGCCAAACGCGGCTCATCAGCACCCTCTGCGCGGCCGACGGTACGACGTACGGGGGATTGCGGGCAACTTTGTGCCTGGTGTGGAGTTTGAACAGACACGGGCATGCCGGGCATCTCATTTGGGACTGCGAACGTTGAATTCCAGGCGACAGGAGCAGCTTCATGACAATCAGAGGATGGAACACGGCCGACCACAGTGACTGGGGTTGCGACATCTGCGGACGCGACGCAGCCAAACGCAGCATTACCCGCCGCGGATTCATGAAAAACGGCGCCCTGGCCCTCATCGGGACCTCCACCATCCCCGCCTTCCTCTCGCGCAGCGTTCTCGCCGAAATGACCACCGCCGCAGCCAACAAGAAAAAGCTGGTCGTCCTCTTCCAGCGCGGCGCAGTGGACGGCCTGAACGTAGTCGTGCCCTACCGCGAGAAGAATTACTACGCGATGCGCCCCTCCATCGCCATCAAGCAGAACGAAGTCATCGATCTCGACGGCTACTTCGGCCTCCATCCCCAAATGGCTGCCTTCAAGCCCCTGTACGACCAGGGGCACCTGGCCATCGTCCACGCAGCCGGTTCGCCCGACCCCTCCCGCTCCCACTTTGACGCGCAGGACTACATGGAGAGCGGCACCCCCGGCGTCAAGATGACCGAGGACGGCTGGCTCAACCGCGCTCTGGCAGTCGAAACGCTCGACGCCAAGCCTTCGGCCTTCCGCGCCGTCGCGCTCGGCACCCAGGTCCCGCGCACCCTGCAAGGGAAAGTCCCTGCCATCGCCCTCAACAACCTGGCCGACTTCTCCGTCGGCGGCAAGGGCCCGCAGATGTCGCCCATCTCCAACGCCTTCCAGGCCATGTACGACGAAAGCACCGACTCGGTCCTCCAGGGCACCGGTCAGGAGACCTTCGAAGCCGTAAAAATGCTCAAAGCCGCCGATCCCGCGAAGTATCAGCCCGCCGCCGGCGTCACTTATCCCAATACCCCGTTCGGCAATAGCCTGAAGCAGATAGCGCAATTAATGAAAGCAAATCTTGGAGTCGAGGCCGCCTTCTCCGACATCGGTGGATGGGACACGCATCAGAACCAGGGGGCTGCCACCGGCCAGCTCGCCAACCGCCTCACCGAGTTCTCGCAGTCCATCGCGGCTTTCTGGCAGGACATGGGAGCCGACGCCGAGAACGTCACCCTCGTCACCATGTCGGAGTTCGGCCGCACCGCCCGCCAGAATGGCACCGGCGGCACCGATCACGGCCACGCCAACGTCATGTTCGTGCTCGGCGGCCGCGTCAAGGGCGGCAAGGTCTACGGCAAATGGCCCGGGATCGAAAACGAGCAGTTGAATGAAGGCCGCGATCTCTCCGTCACCACCGACTTCCGCAACGTGCTCGGCGAGGCTGCCTACAAGACCCTCGGCTCACGCAATCTCGAAGTGGTCTTTCCCGGCTCGCAGGTCAAGCCCGCCGGCTTCCTGAATTTCATCTAACTGGCTGCGCTAGCTGGCGCCGCAACCATGCGCATACACCAGCGACCGGCGCCACATCGCCTCGGTGGCAAACAGCACGCAGGCCTGTCCGGTCGCCGTGTCCATCCGCCACGTAATGTCTCCCTGCCGATACAGTTCATACCGTCCCGCGCCCGCCAGAATGGTCCGGTCCGGCGGGTTGCGGCTGATGGTATCGGATGCGGGCAACGTGTAAACGCTGCTCTGCGCGCCTTGTGGCTGCGCCGAATTCTGGCTGCCCGAGGCGTCCGCTCCGTTCGCCGCCTGGTCCTCGGACGGTGCAGGCTGATTCGCCGAAGCCGTCTCGGGCGCGGCCGTCTTGGCGGCATTGCCCGGCTGCTCGCGGACGTGAACCTCACCGCTGTTCATGGCGCGCGTCTTGGACCAGTGCAGGTACCAGAACGCTCCTGCGATCACTACGACAACCACCATCAAGAGTCGGAAGATGCGTTGCATAGGCCTCACCACCTTCATTCTGAAGGCGGATACAGCCTGCGTCGAGGCCTGCCGCGACGATTTGAGAACCTCGCTTGATTCCTCCCCGGCGCCGTCCTGCCGGCCGCACGCGGTTGGCCGATTCATGCATGCGAGCCCGCTGCGGGGGTAAGATGGGAGTGTGCCGAAATACTCCATCGTCGTGCCGTTTCACAACGAAGAGGAGAACGTCACCACGCTCTACGACCGCGTCAAGCTGGTGATGGAGCAGGTCGGGGACTCCTTCGAAATGGTCTTCGTCGACGATGGCTCGCGCGACCGCACCTACCGCCTGCTGGAAGAGATTGCCGCCGTTGACAGCCGCGTGCTGGTCATCAAGCTGCGCCGCAACTTCGGCCAGACCTCCGCCCTGGCCGCCGGTTTCGACCACGCCCAGGGCGAATTCCTCATCTCCATGGATGGCGACCTGCAGCACGACCCGGAGGAGATTCCCAACTTCCTCGCGCGCCTCGAAGAAGGTTACGACGTGGTAAGCGGCTGGCGTTCGCACCGCGCCGACAACCTCATCTTCCGCCGCATCCCCTCGCACTGCGCCAACTGGATCATGGCGCGCATCTCCGGCGTGGACATCCACGACTTCGGCACCACCTTCAAGGCCTACCGCCGCGAAGTCATCCACAACATCCCGCTCTATGGCGAGATGCATCGCTTCATCCCCGCATTGGCCAGCTGGTATGGCGCCAGCATCTGCGAGATTCCCATCGCCAATCCGCGCCGCCAGTATGGCCAGAGCCACTACGGCCTCTCGCGCACCTTCCGCGTCTTGTTCGATCTGCTCACCATCCGCTTCCTGCTGCGCTACATGACCCGCCCGCTCCACTTCTTCGGATCGATCGGCGCGCTCGGCATGGTCGCCGGCGGCGCGCTGGCTACGTGGCTGCTGGCGCTCAAAATCTTCACCGGCCAGCACGTCATGATCGCGCATGGCCCCATCTTCGTCATTGCCGGCGTGCTCATCCTCGCCGGCATCCAGATGCTCGGTATCGGACTGCTGGGCGAGCTGCAGGTGCGCCACTTCCACACCCCCAGCCATCGCGCACCCTACGCCATCGACCGCATCCTGCGCCTGCGCTCCAGCGAAGAGAGCCTGCTGCAATAGCGCACGCCGATGGCAGGCACCGCAAAATCCGCATCGATCCTGATCGCGCTGCTCCTGTTCTGCATCGCCCTTCCAGGCTGCCTCGTCGCTGGCTATTCGTCGGCCGGCGGCTGGTGGGTCTGGCCCGGCAGCCTCATCGCCTCGCTCATCCTTCTGCTCCTCTGGTTCCTCGTTCGCCGTTGATGCTCCTCAACGAACAACGAACAACTAGCAACTCGCAACTCGTACTATCCTTCTCTCATGCTCCTGAAAGAACTTCGCACCGCCGTCCTCGATGCCAACCTCGAACTGGTCAAGCGAGGCCTCGTCCTCTACACCTTCGGCAACGCCTCCGGCGTCGACCGCAAGCAGGGCCTGGTCGTCATCAAACCCTCCGGCGTCGACTACGACGACCTTCGCCCCGAGCACATGGTCGTCACCGACCTCGACGGCAACATCGTCGACGGCAACCTCAAGCCCTCCTCCGACCTCGACACCCACACCCTCCTCTATCGCGAATTTCCCACCATCGGCGCCGTCGTCCACACCCACTCCGAGTACGCCACCAGCTTCGCCCAGGCTGGCCTCGCCATCCCCGCCCTCGGCACCACCCACGCGGATTACTTCTACGGCCCCGTCCCCTGCACCGCGCCGCTCACCGACCAGGCCATCGCCGGCCGCTACGTCCACGAGACCGGCCTCGCCATCGTCGCCCGCTTTGCCGCTACTCCCGAAGGCCCAAACGGATCAGCCCACCCAGCCATCGATCCCCTCGCCGTCCCCGCCTGCCTCGTTGCCGGCCACGCGCCCTTCGCCTGGGGCCGCGACCCGCACGACGCCGCCCACAACGCCGTCGTCCTCGAAGCCGTCGCCCGCATGGCCTACCGCACCCTCACCCTCAAGGCCGAAGTCGACGTCGTCACCCAGGCCTTGCTCGACCGCCACTACTTCCGCAAACACGGCCCCGCCGCCACCTACGGCCAATCCACCTAAAACGTCTCCGCCTTCAGCACCTCCGCGTACGCCGGCACCGTCAAAAACTCCGGAAACTTCTCCGACTCGATCAGCTTCCGCATCAACCCCGCCGCCCGCTCATACGCCTGGAACCGCGCCGCATCCACCTTCGGCCGTGTCGCCGCCAGCTCATCCGCAATCGTCTTCTCCACCAGATCTACCGTCACCGCGCGCCCGTCCTGCAGCTTGGCCCCATGGTGAACCCACTGCCACAGCTGCGCGCGGCTGATCTCCGCCGTAGCCGCGTCCTCCATCAGGTTGAACAGCGGCACGCACCCAATCCCGCGCAGCCACGCCTCCACGTACCCCAGCCCGACAGCGACGTTCTGCCTCAGCCCGGCCTCGGTGATCGTCGCCCGTCGGCACCTGCAGCAGGTCCGCGGCGGTGCAAGTGGTAATCGGGAAGCTGCTTCGCAATCTGGTTCGGGTTGCGGCATCAGCCGGTCGAACACCTCCAGCGCCACCGGCACCAGCCCCGGATGCGCAACCCACGTCCCATCGTGCCCATCCGTCGCCTCGCGCTCCTTATCGGCGCGGACCTGCGCCAGCGCCGTCTCGTTCGCGGCCGGGTCGGACTTGATCGGGATATACGCGGACATGCCGCCCATCGCGCTCACCTGCCGCCGATGGCACGTCTTGATCACAGCTTCGAGTAGCTGCGCATGAAGTGCGTAGTCATCGTCACCTGCGCCGCGGTCCGGCAGCAGCACGCTCGTGTCGCCCGCGAATTTCTTGATGAAGCTGAAAATATAATCCCAGCGCCCGCAGTTCAGCCCCGCCGAGTGGTCGCGCAGCTCGTACAGGATC
This sequence comes from uncultured Acidobacteriaceae bacterium, assembly GCA_963787905.1. Taxonomy (GTDB): domain Bacteria; phylum Acidobacteriota; class Terriglobia; order Terriglobales; family Acidobacteriaceae; genus Edaphobacter. The sequence goes on from CAWBFL010000137.1 coordinate 24,961, forward strand.
TCGTCCATCTCGAAGCGGCCAGGATGGTCTCGATCAGCACCGTCGCCCTTAATCGACTCCTCGGAATCCCCAGCTCCGCCTGGGCCTGCACAAACACGTCGTTCCACAGCCGCGCCTCCAGGTGCGACTCCATCTTCGGCAGATAGAAGTACGGCCCCGACCCGCGCGCCAGCAGCTCCTTCGCGTTATGGAAGAATACAGCCCGAAGTCGAACAGCGATCCCGACATCGGCTCGCCGTCCACCGTCATATGCCGCTCGTCCAGGTGCCATCCCCGCGCCCGCACAAACAGCACCGCCGGCTTCTCAATCAGTTTGTACTCTTCTTGCGTCGCCGGATCTTCAAACGTAATCGTCCGCCGCACCGCGTCCACAGGTTCAGTTGCCCGTCCAGCAGGTTGTCCCACGTCGGCGTGGTCGAGTCCTCAAAGTCCGCCATAAACACCTTCGCGCCCGAGTTCAGCGCGTTGATGATCATCTTGCGATCCACCGGCCCGGTAATCTCCACCCGCCGGTCCAGCAGGTCCGTCGGCAGCGGCGCCACCGTCCACTCCGCCTCGCGGATCGCGCGCGTCTCGGCGAGAAACTCCGGCTTCGCGCCCGCATCCAGCGCCGCCTGGCGCACCGCGCGCGCCGCCAGCAGCTCCTTGCGCCGCGCATTGAAACTCCGCTGCAAGCCCACAATAAATGCAATCGCGTCGGGGGTAAGGATCTTCGCGTAACTCGGAGAGACAGGGGCGCTGATTTGAACGCCGTCAGGCAGTGGGGTAGACATAGACCTCCATGCTAATTCCTCCAGCCTCCAACGCGCGAGGCCCGCGCAGCGTGCCTCCTCTGTGTTCGTCATCTCGACCGAAACGCAACGCGCGGAGCGGAGAGACCCCCGCATTTGTTTCTTCTCCCGCGCTCCTTCGTCTGCAACCCAAACGAGACGCCCTCACGCCCGCACATGCACCGCATAATACGGCTGGTTGCTCAGCGTCGCATGGAACCCCGGAAACAGCGTCGCCGCCTCCGCCGTCCGCAACTCAAAGTAATACTGCAGCGGATACGGCGAGTCCGTGTACGCCGCCGGGATCGCCGCCGCATATCCCTCGCCCGTCCGCTTCATCCCCACCGACAGCCATCGCTCCCCGTGGTTCACATGCCGATACCACAGCACTACCTCGGTCACGTTCGCCGGCGCCGCTACCGTCAGCGCCAGGTCCCCACCCGGATGAAACGACTCTGGCGCCGCATGCCGGACGTCCAGCCTCGGCCGCGGCACCGGCTTGGCCACACGCACCATCGCCGCCTGCGTTGGATTGGGAGCCACTGGCTTGTCCGCGAATTTCTTCTCCAGCACCTCCAGATCCTGATCGATCGCGGGCAGGCGGTCCTCCCAATGACCGCGTCTGAATGGAGTCGACCCGTAACTCACATCACTCGTATACACATTCTTCGCGCGCGTAGCCATCGCCGCCCAAGCATCGCGTGCTCTGCGGTAGCAAACCAGCAGTTGCGCGGAAGCGGCTGGGTCGCCGGTCTGCTGGTGGATCGAGGAATAAAGCCCCGCGCGAAACAGATTCGCATAATACGTCCCCAGCCCATTCAGAATCAGAATGTCTTCTTCCGCTCGCCGGAACTCCGCCTTGCGAGCATTCCGCGGCAGAATCGCCTTCCTCGCCGCCTCCAGTCCCTTGGTCGAAGTGCTTACCATCGCCTCCAGCCACTGGATCACCTCGCTCGTGTTGTACTTCGCATTCTTCTTTCCTTCCACCAAATCCTTCGCATGCTCGTCAATCGTCGTAAACAACTGCGGATCGAGCGGGCTGATCGCGCTCACATTGTGCGGCGCAGGCGAATCCGTATACAGCGGCCTTGCCGTATACGGCAGCAACGACACCGGCGTCAGCATCTCCGGCCAGAACTCATGGTTCGAGGCCGACGGGCACCACGCCGTCGTCACCAGCGGCAGAATCCTGCTCGACGCTGCCAGCGCCACCTCCAGCCCCGGACCCGCCGGCCCAAACGCCTGCTTCAGATAGCGGTGATGCACCTCCGCCGCCGTCTCCGGGTTATACAGATACCGTCCCCACAGCAAATACGTCACCGCAAACTTCGCCGTATCCAGCTGCGCCGGCCCCAGCGTCGCATCCGCATACGCATCGCGTCCGCCCGGATGCCCGGACCCTTCGCGCCCTTTGAACGTCAGCGGCTCGCACAGCTCCATCCCCGCCGCCCCGCAGAAATTCGCCGCCCGCCCGTATCCCGCCGCCAGCGCCGCATCGCCCCACAGCAGATGCCGTTGCGTCCCCGGCCACACCCGGTACAGCAACTCCAGCCCAATCCCTTGCTGGTAGAAATCCCCATACCCGTACCGCGTAAAGTTCCGCAGCCCGCTCGACACCGCAAACGTCCCCGTCACTCCTGCTCGCGGATACTCGTTCGCCCGAATATCCGCCTGCTGATATCCCAGCCCCAGGTGCTCGGCCCAGTACTTCGCGCCCGCCTTCACCGGCATCCCCGTCGCCCGCGCAATCTCGATCATCTTCTGATCCAGCCCTTTCGCGTGCATGTCGATCTCGATCGTCCGCGGTTTCCCATCCGCCGTCCGCGCCGCGGGAATCGCCTCAAACAGCGTCTGCCAGAACGGATAGCTCCCCTCCGGAATCCCGCTCTCCCCATGGATCCGCAGCGTCAGTCCGGTAATTTGCGGACACTCCCGCAGCACCGCCGCCAGCGCGTCCCGGCAGTACGACGCATGCGTCTCCGGCGTCAGCCCCACAATTTGGTGGTCGCTGTGCGGACTGTCCGTCCACTGGTATGCATGCGTCCAGATGCCCAACTGGAAATCCATCCCCCGCCGCGCCGTCTCTGCCGCGATAAACTTCAGCGTCTCCAGATTCCGCTGCCGTTCGCCCGCCTCCAGCGCCGGCTCCACGTGCACCTGCTCATATCCCGGCACCTCCACCAGGTACGGGTAAGGGAAGTGGAAGTAGTCGCCCGTCACTCCGCGCGGAAAGTCCCAGCCCATGCCGAGCGAGAAGTTGAAGCGGTTGAAGCGAGCAGCCGCGAGCGTGTCGAGGTATGCGGTCCAGAAGGCGCGGTCGTAGAACCAGGGCTTGTCTTCGACCTCCGAGCAGAAAGCGCGGAGAACGCTGCGGACCTTGTTTGGGGTGGTCTCGATGATGGGTGCGGGGAGACGCAATGCGAGCAAAGGATCGTCAGAGGCACGCACACGGTCGGCGAGCTCGAGGACGGCATACATGGCGCCGCGGATATCGGGGCCGGCGGCGACGATACCGGAGTTTTTGCTGCGTTGAAGGGAACAAGTGCCAGGGTTTCCGGCTGAGCGTGCTCCGGGATGCCGAGGTCGCGGGTCCCGCTGCCGGCGTAGTTGACCCAGATCTCGAAGAAGGGACCAGTGGGCTTTTCCTGCGAGTTTACGACGAAGCCCTTGACGCGAAGCGCGTCCGCGAGTTTGCCGATGGCCCACTGCACAGGCACGCTGTTGCCCACCCCGTCGTATCCAATACCGATGGAGACGCTGGGTGCGCCGGGAGTGGGTGCGGCGTGGGCCAGACGGACACCGCCCACAGATGCGGCAGCGGCGGAGAGTTTGAGGAAGGTGCGGCGTGAGGGCTTGCGTGGCATGGCGACGACCTGTGGGTGAGAGCGTGAAGCTGCGCTTCAGGCGAAGCGCAGGCTGACCTTGCCTGCGTGGGCAAAGTTGGCTTCGGCGTGCGCACCGGGCAGCGCCGGCGTATTGCCGGTCCAGCTTCCCGTCGTAATCCACTGCCCGGCCTTCAGCCCGCCCGTCCGCGCTGCGCCCTCATTCGCCAGATACGGCAGCAGCCGCAGCAGATCCCCCGACGTATTCGACCCCGTCCGTTCCACCTGCACCACGCCATCGATCGAGAGCGTCACCGTCTCTTTGCTGAAGTCGATGCTCTTCCAGTCCGCGCATGCAGCGCCATGGATGAAGCCGCCATGCATCTGCAGATCGGCCAGCGCCGAAAGGTAGTTGTTCGGCGCCTTGGGGTCGATCAGCCCGCTCTCCAGCTCCTCAATCGCCGGATGGCAGCTCGCCATCGCCGCAATCACCTCATCCCTTGTGTACGGAGTCGCGCGCGGCGGCAGGTCCTCGCCCACCAGGAACGAAATCTCGCACTCCAGCACGCGATAGCGGAAGTTCGGCCCGCTCAGGATCGCTCCGCTGGCCGCCATCCACGCCCGCGGCATCGGCGCGAAGAAGGGAACTGCCTCCAGCGAGCCCGCGCCAATCTTCCACCCGCCAATCTCACCGTAGGCTTCAATGATCTCCTCGTGTACGCGCGCCACCTCTTCCAGCGACGTCGGCTGCAGCGCAGCCGGCAGCTCGGCGATCGGCGTGTGGGTGCGGCGTGCGTCCAGCAGCAGGTTGGCTGCTTCCATCAGTTCTTTTTCGCGGGCTCCGGAAATCATCAGTTCGCTCCTGTTTTTACCCCTGTCAGTGTCGCTCAAGCAGGCCGTCCCTGTCATGCGCAGCCCCTCCGCCCGATCGCCGCGCCCCGGGGTATCGAAACCTGTACACCTGCCCCGAATGGGTCATTGCCCACGCCTTGCAGGGCGTGATAGAAACAGTCGCGAACTACCGGGCCCCGCTTCAAAGCTTCCAGCGAACTGAAATCTCCAGGAGGATTCCGATGCGAATGGGTCGAGCGAGACGGTTGGTTTTAGTGTGCGGCATAGTCGGCATGTTGCTCCCGGCGGTCCAGGCAGTGGCCGCCATTGACGCATATATCACCGTAGTCGGCGCCAAACAGGGCCAATTCAAGGGCGAAGCAGTCAGCGCCGGCGCTCCCGCCGGGTCTATTCACCTCACCAGCGTGGTGCGCCAGGCCGACGCAGCCTCCGGCTTGGCGAGCGGTAGACGCCAGCACAGTCCCATTACCATCACCAGGGAAGTCGATAAGGCGTCGCCCCTGTTCGCTCAGGCTCTGGCCACCAACGAGGTCCTGAAGCAGGTGGTCATCACCTTCCAGGGCACCGGCGCGGGCTCCGGGAAGGACGCGCAGCGCATCGAACTCACCAACGCGACCATCACCGGCATTCGCAAGTCAGGCAACACCGAGACAATTACCTTCGACTATCCCACCATCGAAGTCACCTGGGTGGGCGGCGGCAAGTCGGCAACAGACGACTGGAGTGTGCCGAAATAAACGGCGCTCCCGGTCGCCCGCCCGCGCTGCGCTATCATCGAATCCTCGCTCCGCGCATTCCTCATTTGCTCCACGTTGCAAGCTCTATGGAGGCATGATGATTCCTTTCCGTCTGGTAAATCGCCCGGTTTTGCTGGCTGGCGCCCTTGCCCTGTTGCTGCCCATCCGCGCCATGGCGGCAACCGGCGCGACCATGACCATCGGCGAACCGGCGGACGGGAAGGTGAAGGGCAGCAAGCTGCCCAAAGGCGCCAGCCCCTCTTCCGTGATCGAGCTGCTCAGCGTCACTCGCCCCGCCTCCGATGCCGCGACAGGCTCAGCCGCCGCAAAGCGTTCCACCTCCGGAGCCGATACCCTCATCGTCACCAAGTATTACGACGCCACCTCCGCGCAACTCGAACAGGCTGCCGCGACCAACGAGATCCTGCATCAGGTCACTATCGCGTTTGAGACCGCCGTCGCCACCAGTACAACCTCGAACTCCAAGGTCAAGGGCAACTCCAACAAGAACGCCGCAGCCTCCGGCGCTGCCGCCTCCCAGTCCAATAAGGCGCAGGTGCTCATCCTCAAGAACGTCCAGGTCGACGAGATCGAGCAGACCAGAAACCTCCAGAAGATCACCCTCGAATACCAGTCCATCGAGGTCACCTACGCCTCCGGCAAGACCGCCGTCGCCACCGACGACTGGGAGACGCCGTAACCCGCACCCCGGCTGTAGACTCGATTCATCGAATCGCCGAATCCATCCAACGAACTCCCGCAGCTTCGCCGCAGCCTGAACCTCCGCGGCGCCGTCGCGCTCAACATGCTGGACATGATCGGCGTGGGCCCGTTCATCACCCTGCCGCTCATCCTCGCCGCCATGGGCGGTCCGCAGGCCATGCTCGGCTGGATCCTTGGCGCCGGCCTTGCCCTGTGCGACGGCCTGGTCTGGGCCGAACTCGGCGCGGCCATGCCCGAAGCCGGCGGCTCCTACGCCTTCCTTCGCCGCATCTACTCCGGTCCAGGGGCTAATCCGAACCAGCCCGGCCCCCGCCCGCTCGGCCGCTTCCTCGCCTTTCTCTTCATCTTCCAACTCACCTTTTCCGCGCCGCTCTCCGTCGCCTCCGGATGCATCGGCCTCAGTCAGTACGCGGCCTATGTATGGCCATCGCTCTCCAGCCATACCGCCTCGCACCTCATCCATCTCGGCCCCTACACCGCCGGTGTCGCCGCCAGCCCCACCACCCTCCTCGCCATCGCCGCCGTCCTGCTCGCCGTCACCCTCCTCTATCGCGGAATCGCCAACCTGCGCGCCGTCACCACCACCATGTGGTGCGCGGTAATGGCCCTCATCGCATGGATCCTCGTCACCGGCCTCCTGCACGGCCACATCGCCCAGGCATTCGCCTTTCCTCCCGGAGCTTTTCACGCCCACCCCGGCCTTCTTCCTCGGCCTCGGCTCAGCCATGCTCATCGCCACCTACGATTACTGGGGCTACTACAACATCACCTTCCTCGGCGGCGAGGTGAAGGACGCCGCCCGCACCGTGCCTCGCGCCATCCTCATCTCCATCGCTCTCGTCGCCGCGCTCTACCTCGCAATGAACATCTCCGTCCTCGCCGTGCTGCCGTGGCAGGGAATCGTCACCGCCCACGACCTCACCGCCCAGCGCGCCGTCATCTCCACCTTCATGCAGACCGCCTACGGCCCCCTTTACGGCCCCACCCTCGGCAAACTCGCCGCCATCCTGGTCATGGTTACCGCCTTCGCCAGCGTATTCTCGCTGCTGCTCGGCTACTCGCGCATCCCCTACGCCGCCGCGCGAGACGGCAACTACTTCCGCATCTTCGGCCGCCTGCATCCCACAGGATTCCCCCACATCTCGCTGCTCACCCTCGGCGCCGCCGCCATCTGCTTCTGCTTCTTCTCGCTCGCCGACGTCATCGCCGCCCTCGTCGTCCTCCGTATTCTGCTCCAGTTCCTCATGCAGCACATTGGAGTCATCTACCTGCGCCGCTCCCAGCCCAATCTTCCGCGCCCCTTCCGCATCTGGTTCTACCCGCTCCCCCCCCTGCTCGCCATCGCCGGATTCACCTACATCCTCCTCGCCCGCGCCCACTTCCAGCGCGAACTCCTCGGCGCCGCCGTGGTCACTGCCCTGGGGACGGGCATCTACCTCGCCCGCCAGAGGTTGCTGCGCCGGGCAGACTCTCTTTGACCGCTCCCGCCGGCAAAGTGGCTGCCACCAGCCGGCCGCCCGTCTGCATCCAAAATGAACCATTCTGCGTAATGCAATAGTCTAACCACTGGGCCCGTTGGTTGCCGCACCCACACCGGCAACCGGTGCGCGGCGAAGGAGAGACATGCTGATCAGGAACAACAGGAAGCTGGGCCAGTCCATTGCCTCGTCGGAGATCACCCCGAAGGAGACCTTCCTCAACCGCCGCAACTTCCTCCGCGCCGCCGCCGCCACCGGCATCGGAGCGCTCGCCCTCCGCCAGGTCCCCGGCCTCTTCCATCCCCCAGCCGTTCACGCCGACCAGAAGCTCACCACCGTCCCCTCCCAATACACCGTGCCCGACGCCCAGACGCCCTTTGCCAAGGCAACCACCTTCAACAACTTCTACGAGTTCGGCACCGACAAAGGCGATCCGGCCCGCAATGCGCACACCCTCCACACCCGCCCGTGGACGGTCGAAGTCTCCGGCCTGGTCAAGCAAAAGAAGACCGCCGATATCGACAGCATCATGCGCTACCGGCCCATCGAGAGCCGCGTCTATCGCCATCGCTGTGTCGAAGCCTGGTCGATGGTCATCCCCTGGGACGGCTACTCGCTCAGCGAGTTCATCGCCTGGGCCGAGCCGCTGCCCAGCGCCAAGTACATCCAGTTCATCTCCGACGACAAGTCCAGCGATATGCCGGACAAGTCCAGCGCGCTCGACTGGCCCTACTCCGAAGGCCTGCGCCTCGACGAGGCCATGAACCCGCTCTGCCTGCTCACCTTCGGCTGCTACGGCGAAGCGCTGCCCAACCAGAACGGCGCGCCCATCCGCGTCGTCAGCCCGTGGAAGTACGGCTTCAAGAACGGAAAATCCATCGTCAAGTTCGTCTTCACCGACAAGCAGCCCCACACCTCCTGGAACGAGAGCGCGCCCAACGAATACGGCTTCTACTCCAACGTAAATCCGCAGGTCGACCATCCCCGCTGGTCCCAGGCGCACGAGCGCCGTATCGATTCCAGCCCCTTCCCCAAGACCATCCCCACCCAGATGTTCAACGGCTACACCGACCAGGTCGCCAGCCTCTACGCCGGCATGGACCTCCGCAAGAACTACTAACCCACGCCCAAACACGGATTCCGCGATCCTCCCGGCGCGTCCTTCTGACTCGCAGAGTCAGACAGTCCGCCGTCGTCGCGCGCCCCCGTCACCCCTCGCTCACGTTGTTCTATCCCCCTGCGCCGTCATTCTGGACGAAGTCCAGAATCTCGGTAGTTGTCGTTGTGACGCCTCATCCCTCGCTCACGTTGTTCTATCCCCCTGCGCCGTCATTCTGGACGAAGTCCAGAATCTCGGTAGTTGTCGTTGTGACGCCTCATCCCTCGCTCACGTTGTTCTATCCCCCTACGCCGTCATTCTGGACGAAGTCCAGAATCTCGGTAGTTGTCGTTGTGACGCCTCATCCCTCGCTCCTTACGAGATATCAGTACTTTATCGCATCTATATGCGAACATGCTAATATACTGATATGCCTGACTCGCTCCGCCAGTTCAAAGCCGACATCTTCCAGGCCCTCGCCCACCCCACCCGCATCGCCATCCTCGAACTCCTTGGCTCCGGCGAGCTCTCCTCCGGCGCTCTGATCGAAAAGCTCGGCATCGAGCAGTCCAACCTCTCCCAGCACCTCGCCATCCTCCGCGCCAAGCAGCTTGTCACCAACCGCAAAGCCGGCAACCAGGTCTTCTACTCCGTCCGCGACCCCAAGATCAACGAAGTCCTGCGCCTCATGCGCGTCTACTTCGAGGACCGCGTGAAAGAGGCCATGGGGATGCTCGACGACACCGAACCAACCGTGGCGCCGCTTTGAGCGCCGCGCGCCAGTGGCTTCCTCGCTCCATCGAATGCCTGCGCGGCTACACCCCCAGCCAGCTCTCGCACGACCTTATCGCCGGCCTCACCGTCGGCCTGGTCGCACTCCCCCTCGCCATGGCCTTCGCGATCGCCTCGGGAGTTCCTCCGCAGGCCGGCTTGTACACCGCCGTGGTCGCCGGCTTTCTCATCTCCGCACTCGGCGGCTCGCGCACGCAGATCGGCGGTCCCACCGGCGCATTCGTCGTCATCGTCGCCGGCATCGTCGCCCGCTTCGGGCTCGACGGCCTTGCCCTGGTCAGCCTTATGGCCGGCATGGGCCTGGTCGTCATGGGCCTCACCGGGCTGGGCTCGGCGGTCAAGTTCATTCCCCGCGCCGTCACCATCGGCTTCACCAACGGCATCGCGATCCTCATTGCCTCCACCCAGATCAAAGACTTCTTCGGCCTCAAAACTCCCGCCGTCCCCAGCGAATTCCTCCCCCGCATGGCGTTGCTCGCCCACTGTGCCGGGACCATCCGCTGGCAGGCGATCGCCGTCTCCGTCGGTTCGCTCGCCGTCATCCTCCTCTGGCCGAAGATCACCCGCCGCGTCCCCGGCTCCATCGTGGCCCTGCTGCTGGCAACCGCCGCCACCGTCGTCTTCCATCTGCCCATCGAAACCATCGGCACCCGCTTCGGCGGCATTCCCCAGGGGCTTCCGCACTTCGCTTTTCCGCGCTTCCACTCCGAACACATCCTCCCGCTGCTTCCCTCCGCCATGACCGTCGCGCTGCTCGCCGCGGTCGAAAGCCTGCTCTCCGCCGTAGTGGCCGACGGCATGAGCGGCGATCATCACAACTCCAACGTCGAGCTGGTCGCGCAGGGTGTCGCCAACATGGCCTCGCCGCTGTTTGGCGGCATTCCCGCCACCGGAGCCATCGCGCGCACCGCCACCAACATCCGTTCCGGCGCGCTCACCCCGGTCGCCGGCATGGTGCATGCGCTCACCCTGCTCGTAATCCTGCTGGTGGCTGCGCCGCTCGCACGCTTTGTGCCGCTCGCCGCCCTCGCCGCCGTGCTGTTCGTCGTTTCCTACAACATGAGCGAGTGGCGCGAAGTCACCACCATCCTGCGCCTCTCCAAGACCGCCATCGCCGTCTGGGTCACCACCTTCGTCCTCACCGTCGTCGCCGACCTCACCGTCGCCGTCGGCGTCGGCATGGGCCTTGCCGCGCTGCTCTACATCTATCGCGTGGCCGAGACCACCACCGTCGCCCAGGTCACCCCCGAGTATGTCGAGGACGGCCAGCCGCACATCCTCCAGGACAAGGAAATCCCCGCCGGCGTCACCATCCTGCGCATCCACGGGCCCTTCCTCTTCGGCTGCGCGGAGAAGCTGCGCGACGAAACCCCCGACCTCGACGCGCTGGGCAGCGTCGTTATCCTCCGCCTGCGCAACATGACTGCCCTCGACGCGACCGGCCTTTACGCCATCGAGCAATTCTCCACGCGCCTGCAAAAGGCAGGCAAAACGCTGCTGCTGTGCGGCGCGCGCGAGCAGCCCGCCGAACTCATCTCGCGCTCCGACCTGCCCAGACACATGGGCCCGGAGAATGTCCTGCCGCACATCCAGGACGCACTGGTCCGCGCGCGCGAGATTCTCGCCGACTTCTCCGGCATCGGCCACGACCTCGCGCTGGAGCTTGAGAAACATCCGCTCTAAGCCCTTCCACGTTAAACTAGGCAGACCATGCCGACCCGCCTCATTCCGTACGTCAAGGTGCTGGTTCACCTCGCCTGCCTTCTGCCGGTGCTCCTGCTCCTCCAGCAGTTCCATTCCGGCGCGCTCGGGCTCATGGCCGATCCGGTCAACTACATCACCCATCAAACCGGCTACTGGGCGCTGTTTCTGTTGATGGCGTGCCTGGCGATCACTCCCCTCCGCCGCCTGCATCCCAAGCTCGCCAGCCTCGTCCGCTTCCGCCGCCTGCTCGGCCTCTACGCGTTCTTTTACGCCACCCTCCACCTGGCGACCTACCTCTTCCTCTTCTCCGGCTACGATCTCCCCACCGTCATCGCAGGCATCCGCGCCGGACATCCCGCCGTCATCGTCGACGAGTGGAAAGCCGTTTGGCCCACCATCCTCGACTACTGTAAAGAAATATCAATATCAGTCATATCAACGGACCAATCGATTGAATTTCTTTACATCATATATTTACTTAATAAAGGTGTGTATTTTCAGATGAAGGTATAAGTATTAACGTGATTCTACCAGTATGAATTCATCTAAGATGGTGTGACTAAATTATATCCTTGCTGCAATACGTAAAACTCTCAATGTTTGAATACAGTTATATTTGTTTGGCAATAATGTTATTCCGATCAAGATGAAGAAATGATTTCCTTTGGTAAATAAAAAATAAAATTACATTGGGGTTCAGAGTGAGGACACAAAAAAATTGTCACCTCATCTACTGTAGTTCATCGTAGTCCTATAGTTGAGAGAAATATAATGTGATTATATTGGTTTAGTATGAATCAGACTTAGACAAGACTGCAAATCTTTATCTCAAATCAAAGAATTTTTGGAGAAAAATGATGTTAGCTCAATGTGTTCTCTCTTACTTAAAATAATGCGTCTACTTTTAAAGTTAGAATTCTTTCCCTAGTTTATTTTATATTTAGATCAACAAAAGAAAATACTTCGATCAATCTCTGTGTTTAATGGCAAATTTCATACTATTATATGCACACATTAGTTTGGTGCTAATATTCATCGATATCGTTGATACAGGCGTTCTACCTGTTGAAAACGAACAGAAAGACGAAATTACTCTCATTAATGATAACAATCATTCAGGTAGTAGTACTTAAACATGTTTTAATAAAACAAGTTGTAATATAGCTGAACAAATTCTAGATAAAACTATCTGTGCATACCACCATGATTGGCCGAAACATGAACATACAATCCAAGCAAATGACACTTGTTCGTACAAACAACGTTCAAAAACAGCAGCTGTACTTATCTCTATATATTTTGGTATTTTCGGAGTTGACTGGTTTTATCTTTCCAGAGGAAATATTGATATTATTGTTGGCATTTGTAAACTACTTATTTCCTGTGGATGTTGCAGCGGATGGCCTATTCTGACATTCGGTATACGTAGACTTTCGAGTTTAATGATTATGATTGGCTATATTCTAAGCATATTATTCAGTTTAATTGCTTTATTATGGTGGGTCATTGATTGGACACGTATCTTGGCAAATAAATTTCCAGATGGCAATGGTATCGAACTGAAACATTTCTCTAAATAATTTTGAAGATATTTTGTATTAAATAATGCATAATATCAATCATATGAGTAAACAACAAATAAAATAATCGAGTAACTGTATTTAATTAGTATATTTGTTTCAACATGTGATAAATAATTGGTCTGTTCGTGAATGAAGAATACTAGGCAACTAAATAGTCGATTTTTTGTATTAAATATACTAGTAAAAGAATATTATTATTGTTGGACTAACGTTTGTTCCTCAATAGTTTATAAAAACCGCAACGTTACTCCCCGACCTATTTCGTCTATTAATGAAGATCCGATCTCGAGATTCGTCCACAATTCTGTCAGCCGGATTCCGACCAAATTCTACAAGATACTATCAGATTCATCCACCTCGGTTGTGAAAATCGCGCCAAAAACCGACAGTTTTATCATAACTT
>CAWBFL010000138.1:0-8841 GCA_963787905.1 uncultured Acidobacteriaceae bacterium
CCCCGCCACCACCATCGCGCTGCCCTTAGCTCCCGCCATCACGAAGAAGCCCCCAACTCCCGCTGCAGCTCCGCCAGCAGGTTCAGCGCCTCCCGCGGCGTCAACCCATCCACATCCACCTCCGCCAGCCGGTCCACGATCCTCTGCGACAGCGGAGTAAACATCGTCATCTGCATCGGCATCGCATCTGCAGCCTCCAGGGCCCGCGCCACCTGCTGTGTCTCCGCCCGCTCGTGCAGCTTCAGTACCTCGCGCGCTCGCGCCACCACGCTTGCCGGCAACCCTGCCAGCCGAGCCACCTCGATCCCGTAGCTCTTACTCGCCGCGCCTGCCTCCACCGTATGCAGAAACACGATCCCTCCCGCCGTCTCCTTCGCCGTCACTCGCAGATTCTTCAGCCGCGCCAGCCGCTCTTCCAGCAGCGTCAGCTCATGGTAGTGTGTGGCAAACAGCGTCCGCGCTCCAACCTTCTCATGCAGATGTTCCACCGCGGCCCACGCCAGCGAAAGCCCATCGTAGGTTGCTGTCCCGCGTCCCATCTCGTCCAGCAGCACCAGGCTGCGCGCCGTTGCGGTATTCAGAATCGCCGCCGTCTCCGTCATCTCCACCATGAACGTCGACCGCCCCCGCGCCACGTTGTCGCTCGCCCCAATCCGCGTATAAATCCGGTCCACCAGCCCCAGCCGCATCCGCTCCGCCGGCACAAAACAGCCGCACTGCGCCATCACTACCAGCAGCGCCGCCTGCCGCAGGTACGTGCTCTTGCCCCCCATATTGGGTCCCGTGATCAGCGCAATCGACGCGCCCGCCGACGCGTCCGGCTCACCCAACCATGCCTCCAGCGAGATCGAGTTGGGCACAAACCTCCCACCGCCCGACTCCTCCATCCGCCGCTCCACCACCGGATGTCGTCCCGCCACGAACTCCAGCACGCCCGATTTCTCCACCTGCGGCCGCACCCACCCCCGCAGCGCCGTCAAATGGGCAAAACATGCCAGCAGGTCGATCTCCGCCACCCGGCGCGCCGTCTCCCGCATCCGCCCCGCCGAGTCCAGCAGCCGCCTCCGCAGCTCACCGAAGATCCTCCGCTCAATCTCCCCCGACCGCTCTTGCGCCGTCAGAATCTTGGTCTCGTACTCCTTCAGCTCCGGCGTCGTGAATCGCTCCGCATTCACCAGCGTCTGTTTCCGCTCATAATCCGCCGGAACCGCTTTGCTATTTGATTTAGTTACTTCCAGGTAATACCCAAACACGGAGTTGAACCGTACTTTCAGGCTGCCAATTCCCGTTCTCTGCCGTTCCCGTTCCTCAATCCCCGCCAGCGCCTGCCGTCCCGAGCGTCCCAGTTCGCGCAGTTCGTCCAGCTCCGCATCTACCCCCGAGCGAATCACGCCTCCGTCCCCCAGGCTCACCGGGGGCTCCTCCACCAGCGTCGCCACGATCAGCGAATGCAAGTCCTCCATCGCGTCAAAGCCTGAGACTCCACCTGTGGAAATATCGTCCGTTTTTCTGGATAACGTGCTGGAAATAGGGTCTCCTGTCGCCGGATTCCCTGTGGAATGGTCTGTGGAAATATCCTCTGGAAATCTCGGCCACAATCTCCCCGACTCCACCCAAATCCCTCCAGCGCCTGGCCTTGAAGCATCCCACCGACTCCCGGACCCCCGGCAGGCACCCAAGCGTCGCCGCCAGCGCCATCACCTCCCGCGGTCCCGCCGAATCCAGCGCCACCCGGCTCAGTAGCCGCTCCATGTCCAACACCCCGCCCATCGCCCGCCGCAACCCCTCGCGTCTGGGCAGGTCCCCAGCCGCCTCCGCCACCGCGTCCAGCCGCGCCTCAATCTCGCCCAGCTCGTTCGCCGGTCGCAGCAGCGTCGCCCGCAGCAGCCGCTTGCCCATTGGCGTCGAGCAGGCGTCCAGCGTATGAAATAGCGTCGTCTGCGCCGACTCGCCGGAGAACAACGGTTCCACCAGTTCCAGATTCCGCACGCTTACCGCATCCAGCACCAGGCACCCCGCCCGCTCATAAAACCGGATGGTGTCGATGTGCTCCAGCCCGCCCTGCATCGTCTTTTGCAGGTAGTGGACCAGCGCCCCCGCCGCCGTTGCCGCTGCGTCATGCCCGGCCAGCCCCATCCCGTCCAGCGACTGGACTCCAAAGTGCCTCCGCAGCAGTGGTACGGCGTAGTCCGCAGCAAACACCCATTCCTCCAGTCCCGTCTTCGTCCGCACCCCCTCTATCGTGCCCCCGGGTTCTCCCATCCCCCCAGACCTATCCTCCTGACCGAAGCGCAGAAAAGTCGCCGGACCTGCTGTACCAACCCCCGCCAGCTCGCTCTCGGCCGCCAGCATCTCCACCGGCCGCACCCGCCCCAACTCATCCGTCAACTGCGCCCACGCCGTCGCTCCCGTAAACTCCGTCGCGCGAAACTCTCCAGTCGACAAATCCAGAAGCGCCAGCCCCACTGCCGTCGTCGCGCCCTCGCCGTTCACGCACACACTTGCCAGCCAGTTGCTTTGCTCCGCGCCCAGTCCCGCATCCACCGCCGTCCCCGGAGTAAGGACGCGCGTTACCTCGCGCCGCACGATCTTCTTCGTCAGCTTCGGGTCTTCCATCTGGTCGCACAGGGCCACCCGGTAGCCCTTGCGCAGCAGCCGCTGGATGTACTGTTCCGCCGCGTGGTAAGGTACCCCGCACATCGGCTGTTTCTTCTCGCGGTCGCGCGCCGTCAGCGTAAGCTGCAACTCGCGCGAAGCGACGATCGCATCCTCATAAAACAGCTCATAGAAGTCGCCGATCCGGCAGAACATCAGGCAATCCGGATGCGCCTGCTTGGCCGCGAAATATTGCCGCATCACCGGCGTTTGCTCCGCCGCGGCCCTCGAACCGTCCACCTTCATCGCATCACTCACAGAACCGCCAGAATACCGCACCCGGCCCATCTCGTTTCCCTGCCGGCAACCCGCACCTCCTTAAATGCGCACCCCTTCACCCCGCGCTCACCCAACCCCAACCCCCGCCCGCTCGACCATACGCGCTGTGACAATCATCACATCCGAATCCTTCCCCCTTGTCCGACACTCATAAATAGATGCCTATCACGCGGATACAGACACATGCACGATGGGCGCCCGATATACTACTCAGTGGCTCTATGACTCTGCTTTGGCTCCGTCTCGCGGTTCTCCTCTACGGCATCGCCGCTCTCGCGGTGCTGCCCGCGGCCCTGTACAACCGCCCGCGCTGGAGCATGCTCGCCGTCCCCGCCACCATTACCGCATCGCTTTTCCATTTCGTTTCGCTCGCCGAAACCCTCAACGCCGCTCACCATCGGCTCCCCATCGAAACCCACGAAGTCCAGTCCTTCTTTGCGCTGATCCTCGCCTTCACCTTCCTCATCGTCTACGCCCGTTACCGCAGCGTCTCCATGGGGATCTTCGTCCTTCCCATCGCCTTCATGTTGGCCATGCTGGCCGCGTTCCGCCCCGGCGAAGAAACCTTCTCCGCCCCCGTCCGCACCGGCTGGATCTTCCTCCACATCGTCCTGCTGCTCGCCGCCTACGCCGCGTTATTTGTCTCGTTGCTCGCTTCGCTGCTCTATCTCATTCAGGAACGCCGTCTCAAGTCCAAGGCCGGCCAGCATCGTTGGCTTCCGCCACTCGACACCCCGCTCGAGACCATCGACCTCATCGCCCGCAAGACCCTCCTCTTCGGTTTGCCCTGCATGACCGCCGGCCTGCTCATCGGCTCCGTCATCGCCCAGGAAGACTACGGGCTCCGCTACTTCAGCGACCCCAAGATCCTGCTCACCTTCGGCCTCTGGATCGCCTACGTCGCCATGATCTTCATCCGCCGCGCCGCCGGATTGCGTGGCCGTCGCGCCGTCTATCTCTCCAGCTTCATCATCCTGGTCGTTCTCTTCGTCTGGGCCGCCAACCAGTTCTCCGCCGTGCACAGGTTCTCGACGCCATGAGCCAAGCCCAGCGACTCACGATCGTCAAATCGGCCTCTGAGGCCGCGCCCGGGCACGCACCCGGCGGTTCGCTGGTTCTGGTCGGCGTCAATCACACCTCGGCGCCGCTCGAACTCCGCGAGCGCCTGGCCATCCCCGCCACCCGCTTGCCGGACGCCATTCGCTCGCTCGCCCACCAGCCCGGCATCCGCGAAGCCCTCATCCTCTCCACCTGCAATCGCGTCGAGTTCATCACCTGGCAGGAGCCCGGTCACGCGTCGGCCGACCTCAGCCTCCTCCGTTTCCTGCACGAGTACTTCGCTATCCCCGCCGAAACCGTGGAGCCGCACCTCTACGAGTTCCGCGAGCGCGAGGCCATCCGCCATCTCTTCCGCGTAGCCAGTTCGCTCGACTCCATGGTCGTCGGCGAGCCGCAAATTCTCGGCCAGGTCAAGGAGTCCTACACCGTCGCCCGCGAGGTCGGCGCCGTCTCCACCGCGCTCGAGCCGCTCTTCCAACGCGCCTTCTCCGTTGCCAAGCGCGTCCGCACCGAAACCCAGATTGGCAGCTCGTCCGTCTCCATCGCCTCGGTCGCCGTCGATCTCGCCCGCAAGATCTTCGGCTCTCTCCACGGCAAGACCGTCCTGCTCGTCGGTGCCGGCAAAATGTCCGAGCTCGCCGCTCGTCACCTCATCCAGCAGGGAGCAACCTCCATCCTGGTCGCCAACCGTACCCAGGAAAAAGCTTCCCTCATCGCCGGCCACATCGCCGAGCAGATCTCCCAGCAGATCGCCAACGACCCCGCCGCCATCGCCTGCAGCACCGAGGTCATCCCCTTCGATCAACTCCACGCTCAGGCCGGCCGCGCCGACATCGTCATCACCTCCACCGGCGCCGAAGGCCACATCTTCACCAAATTCCACGGCCAGCAATTCCTCGCCCACCGCCGCAATCGCCCCATGTTCTTCATCGATATCGCCGTCCCCCGCGACGTCGACCCGAAGATGAACCAGGTGGAAGGCTGCTTCGTCTACGACATCGACGATCTCCAGCAGGTCGCCGCCGCGCACCTCGCCGACCGCGGCCGCGAATCCGCAGCAGCCGAGAACATTGTCGCCACCGAAGTCGAGAAGTACCGCGAGCACCTGCAGACTCGCGAGGCCGTTCCCGCCATCGTCGCCCTCCAGCAGCAGGCAGAATCCCTCCGCCAGGCCGAACTCGCTCGCGCCGCCAAACGCCTCGCCGCGCTCACCCCCGAGCAGCAGGCCGCCGTCGACGCGCTGACCCGCTCCCTCACCGCCAAACTCCTCCACCCCCAGATCGTCGACCTCCGCAAAAAATCCGAATAGAAGCCCTGCTAAGGATGCGCGGGCACTGAACAGTTCAGTTTGAATTGAAATGACACTTCAACTACTCTTCCGGACTGCGCTTTGTCGAAACTCCAGACCTTCACCGCATTTTCGACCCCATAGCGGAGCATCGGCGGCCCGTCAACAATCTTCAATTCAGAGACGGCTCCTTCCTCGGAAATAGTAAACGCCGCCGTCACTATTCCTTCTACGTGGGCGACGCGAGCGATGGGAGGATAGTTTGGCAATGTCAAATTGGTGGGAGTAAGAGCGCGGTTCCCCACAATGCTGACGGAGGGTGGAGTCGGTCTCGTCTTCGTTTTCTGTGCGATCGTCGACACCTTGTCAGATTTGGGAGGGAACAAGGAATCGAAGTCCCCCCTCTCTACCGCTGCGACAAGTTTCGAGTCAGTTGTTGACGAGGCTATCGTGATTGGAGCACTCGTTTGAAAGATAGGTTTATCCATGATGTTGTCGCTGCCGAGTGCATTATCCACTCGGAGCATCAGTCCCATGGTCCACGACGTGTTCTTAGGAGTTCCCGAGTTGGGATCGAACATATCTCGATCCAGAATGTCCATTCGGATGCGCTTGGTCTCACCGGAGCAAGCAGCCTGCATAAGCACGTCCGATCCACTGAAAACCAAGCAGTGCTTACAGCGCTTTTGTTCCCGCGTGAGCTCCTTTCGCGGGATCGAGCAGGGATTCACATTCCCGAGTAGCTGGGCCATCGGCTCCTTGATCTCGACCGACGAAGAAGTCACCGATCCGCTATCGAAGCAAGCATCCCCCGGAGGCGTCACCGTGACGCGCTCAACCTCAACTCCATCTGCAGTGGTATGCAGCGATACAACCTCGTATGAGTCGAACGGAGGTCCAATATCAATAAAGGAATAGCGTCCAAGAAAGATCTGATCCGGAAAAGCCGAATCCTTTACCTTCGTCTGGCCGAAGCACCACCCGCAGGAGATGATTCCAATCAATAGCGATCCCAGTGCGCACTTGTGTATCACTCGCAATTCTATTCCCCAAGTCGCGAGCCGCCTAGACGCGCCCCCGTCCTACGCGCTACCATTGCGCCCGATGACAAACTCGACGAATCCCCTCACTCGCCGCACCCTCCTCGGCACCGGTGCCCTTGCCGCCGTCGCCTCGCTCCTGCCCTCCGAGTCCAGCGCCCAGAGCACGGCCTCAACCTCCTACGCACCTTCCGCCCTCAAGCCGCCCACCCCCGACGCCGATCTCCCTATCCGTCTCGGTATTGCCAGCTACACCTTCCGCAACTTCGCCTCGCAGCAACTCCTCGTCGATTTCATGAAGCAGCTTAAGACCCCGCTGCTCAACCTCAAATCCGCGCACCTGCCCATCACCTCCCAGGACCTGGTCGTCGCGCCGCCCAAAGCCACGCCCCAGCCGGGTCAAGCCGCCAAAGACGCCGCCCCCATCCCCATTCCGCTCGATCTGGTCGCCGCCGAGGCCGCAGCCTATCGTGCCGCAGGATTCACCCTTACCGCGGCCGGCAACATAACCTTTGCCCTGGACACCGACGACGACATTCGTCCCAAATTTGAATATCTGAAGGCCGCCGGCATTCCCATCGCCGTCTGCGCGCCCACCCACGCAAACCTGCCGCGTCTCGAAAAATTCGTCAAGGAATACAACATCAAGCTGGCCATCCACAACCACGGCCCCGAGGACAAGAACTTCCCGTCACCCTTCGACGTCCTCGCCGCGGTCAAGAACCTTGATCCGCGCATCGGCCTCTGCATCGACCTCGGCCACGCCATCCGCGCTGGTGCCGACGTCGTTGCCGCCATCCACGCCGCCGGACCGCGCCTCTACGACCTTCACATTAAGGACCTCGCCGACGCCACCAGCCGCGAGTCACAAGTAGCCGTGGGGGAGGGAATTATGCCCGTCCGCGCCATCTTCCAGGCGCTCATCGACATCAGGTACCCCGGCAACGTCGACCTCGAATACGAGATCCACGCCGACAACCCCATGCCCGGCGTCGTCGAAAGCTTCGCCTACATGCGCGGCGTCCTCGCCGGCATGGGCTACAAATAACCCCACCAGCTCGGGTTCCCACATCTCGATTCTGAGATGTGGGGTACCCCCCACCGCTGCTACTTCTTCCCCTGCACCGCCTGGATCACGCTCTCGTAGCTGGGATCCGCCGCCTTGATGTGGTCCGCCACACGCTTGCGCTCTTCTTCCGTCAGCGACGGCAGCACCGTTAGAATCCGCCGCAGCGTCACCGAGATATCGTCCACATAATTCATCGTTCGTATTGCTTCGCCGGAAAGAGGCATCGTTGCTCCTGTAAATTCGAATTCGTTCCTACCAGTCTACCGCGTCCCGAGTACTCTATCCCGTAACCAAGTCGCACCGTCGCTGCTCAACCCGCGGCATCCGCCTTGTCTTCTCATACCCATCCCGGTCCGTCATCTCCATCAGCGCCGCCAGCTTGGCTGCCATCTCCGGATCGAGCGCGCTTGCCGGGTAGCGCCATCCCCAGTTTCCGTCGCGCTGGCCGGCGTATTCATCCGCGCCTCGCTTCCCAGAAAGCAGCACGTCCTGCATCGGAAAGATGCACAGGTTCGCCACCGAACTCGCCGCCGCCCGCATCATCGCCCACACAACGTCGCCATCGTGCTCCAATTGACCCAGATAGGTCTGCACGTTGGCCCGCTCTTCCGGTCACGCCTTCCGCCACCAGCCCAGCGTCGTATCGTTGTCGTGCGTTCCCGTATACGTCACCGTATTCGGCACATATTGGTGCGGCAGATAAATACGCGCTCGCCCGGTCCGCGAAGCCGAACTGCAATACCCGCATCCCCGGCATCCCGAATTGCTCCCTCAGTTCGTCCACCTCCGGCGTAATCACCCCAGGTCCTCGGCGATAAACGGCAGAACTCCGAAAACCTCCCTCAGCCGGTGGAACAGCTCATGCCCCGGCGCCTTCACCCACTCTCCATTCACCGCCGTCTCTTCGTCTGCTGCAATCGCCCAGTACGCCTCGAACCCGCGGAAGTGGTCGAGCCGGATCATGTCGAACAGTGCCAGCGTCCGCCGCACCCGCGCCACCCACCAGTCGAACCCGCGCTCCTTCAGCACTCCCACCGGTACAGCGGGTTGCCCCACCGCTGCCCCGTCGCCGAGAAATAATCCGGCGGCACGCCCGACACGCGGCACCGGCTCGCTTCATCCAGCTCAAAGAACTCCGGATGCATCCACACATCGGCGCTGTCGTAGTTCACAAAGATGGCCACATCGCCCAGAATCGCTATGTCCGCTCCTTCCAATACGCCCGCAGCGCAGCCCATTGCTCATCGAAGAAGTATTGCACCACCTGCTCCACGGCCAGTTCGCGCGCATGTTCTTCGCGCGCGGCCATCGCATCCGGTTCGCGATGCGCATACTCCTGCGGCCACTGGTTCCAGCTCGCGTCGCCGAACCGCCGCCGCAGCACGGTGAACATCGCATAGTCCGTCAGCCAGCTAACGTTCCTTTCGCTAAAACTCAGGAACCGTGCTCGC
>CAWBFL010000139.1:0-18103 GCA_963787905.1 uncultured Acidobacteriaceae bacterium
GCAGAAGGGGTCGCTGCCCAGTGGGTCGCCGGTATAGGCAAAGGCGCGGGCGCGCGAACCGCCGCAGAGGGTGCGGTACTCGCAGACGCCGCACTTGCCCCGGAACATGCTGGGAGTGTGCAGGGCGCGAAAGATAGGAGAGTCGCGATAGACGTCGACGAGCGAGTTGACGCGGACGTTGCCGGTGGCGAGCGGAAGGAATCCGGCGGGATAGATATCGCCCTGGTTGGAGACAAACATAATGCCGTGGCCGTCGCGGATGCCGAAGCCGCGATAGACGGGGGTCCGCTCGATTTCAGCTCCGGTCCAGCCGGCCTCGCGCATCGCGTTCAGAGCGACGCGGCGATAGGAGGGCGCTTCCGTGGTCTTGATGGCGAAGGGGGCCGTTTTAGTCAGTTCGTAAGTCCAATACATCAGCTCTTCGCCGTGCTCGGGTGTAACCGGTTGGAGCTCTTTGCCGCGGCCCACGGCGATGAGGTAGAAGAGGCTCCAGCGCATGATGTTGTGGGTCTTGAGGAGTTCGTAGATGGCGGGCAGGTCATCCGCCGTCTCCTGCGACACGAGGGTATTGACCTGGATGGGGAAGCCAAGCTGAGCCGCATTGCGGATGGCAGCCATGGTCCAGTCGAAGCAGCCTTCCACGCCGCGAATGGCTTCGTGGCGGGCGGCCGAGGAGCCGTCGAGCGAGAGGCCGACGGAGTCGATGCCATGGGCTTTGAGCTTGGTGAAGGTTTCGATGGTGAGCTGGGCCGTGGCAGCGGGAGTGACGGAGACGGTGAGGCCGAGGCGGCGGGCTTCGTCGATGAGGTCGTAGAGGTCGGCACGCTGCATGGGGTCGCCGCCGGTGAGGATGAGGTGCGGCTTGGTATCGAACGACGCAACCTGGCGGAGCAGGTTGAGACTCTCGGCGTGGGTGAGTTCTTCCGGGTGCGCGGTGGAGACGGCTTCGGCGCGGCAGTGGCGACAGGCGAGGGCGCAGGCCTGGGTCATCTCCCAGTAAACCAGCATGGGATTGCGGGAGTAGTCGTGATGGGCGGCGCGATGTGCGTGCGGGTGGGCCGGTGCGGTGGGTGCGATGGCGCGGATATCAACGGGAAGCATGCGGCGTTCTCCTAGGATCCTGTGCAGGCTTGCAGATGTTGGTCGTGATAAGGCTGGCTGGCGTGGACACGTTCCGTAATCGACTGCGCGGCCTCGCATTCCACTTTGAATGCAGTCGGGGATACCGGACCCGCGATAAGCGGCTCCGGCGAGATGCAGGCCGGGAAGGTGGATGAGCATGCGCTCAATCTCGGCGACGCGCAGGGCGTGGCCAAGATCGTATTGCGGATTGGCTTTGTGCCAGCGATAGGCCTTGGCCAGCACGGGGGTGGCGGTGATGCCGAGGATGGTTTCGAGCTCTTCGCGTGCCATTGCGATGAGCGCGGTCTCATCCTGCTCGGCGAGATGTTCGGCGAGATCGCCGCCGATGAAGACGCGCAGCAGCACAGAGTCGTCGGGCGCGCGGTGCGCAAATTTCTCTGAGGACCAGGAGCAGGCGGTGATCTTGCGGCCTTCGCTGCGGGGAACGATGAAGCCGGCGCCCCGGAGGGGATGGGCTATTTCGCTGCGTTTGAATCCGAGCGAGACGGTCGCGGTGGAAACGTAGCGAATCTCGCGCATGCGGGACGCCAGCAGGGGATCGATCTGCTGGACCAGATCCGCGGTGACGTAAGAGGGAGTGGCGAAGACGATGTCGTCGGCGACGATGCAGCCTCCATCGCCCAGGCACACCTTGTAGCGGCCGGCTTCAGGACTGACGGCTAACACGCAGCAGCCGGGGCGCAGGGCCTGCCGGGGAAATCGGGCAATCAGCGCATCCGAGAGCTGCTGCAGGCCGCCGCGCAGAGACATGAACATGGGGGACGGCTTGGCGCCGGGCGCAGTGCGGTGCTTCGGGCGCTTCATCATGCCGCGAAGCAGGCTGCCGTGTTTTCTTTCCATCTCCTGGAACATGGGGAAGGTGCTGCGGAGGCTGAGTTTTTCCGGATCGGCGGCGTGGATTCCGCCCATCAGCGGGCCCGCGATCTTGTTGAGGGCTTCGCGGCCGAGGCGGCGGCGCACGAAACTGGCAAGGCTTTCGTCGGCATTGCTGTGCTGCGTGGGAACGAGGACTTCCATGCCCATGCGCAACTTGCCTGGCCAGGAGATGAGCCGTGAGCGCAGGAAGGGAAGCACCATGGTCGGCGCCATCAGCATCATGCCCTCGGGGATGGGATGAAGACGGCCGCGGCTCCAGACGTAGGTCGTGGCGTTCTTTCCAGTGCTCGAGCCGACAAACTGATCGGCCAATCCGAGCCGGGTGCATAGGTCCATCGCCGCCGCCTTCTGGGTGATGAAGGAATCGGGGCCACCTTCGACGAGGAAGCCATCTTCACAGGCGGAGGTGATTTTCCCGCCCCAGTGAGGAGAGCATTCGAGGAGGGTAAAGTCGGTATGACCGCATTCCTGGAGATAGAACGCAGTTGCCAACCCTGCGATGCCGCCGCCGACGATGACTGTTTTGCTCATGGGGCCAACACAAGTCGAATCAAGTTGCGTTTTGCCGGCTTGCGTGGCATTGCTGTGACGCGGCCGGGTGGGGAAATTCGGGGAGGTCTCTCCGCAAGATCAGAGTATTGGCTGGGCAAAGATGCTTGCAGTGATGGGCGTCACATCTTGCTTGTGAGCAGTGTGTGACCATACTTTCAGCTTGGCCTCGCCGGTCCACTTTGCCGGCTATGTTGGCGAGGTTACAAAACTAATACGATCGACCTTTGTTGCCGGGCGAATAATTCAAACTATGAGTGAACCAGTTGTAATTCAGGGTGGCATGGGTGCGGGTGTATCGAACTGGCGGCTGGCGCAGGCGGTATCGCGCACCGGCCAGTTGGGCCTGGTATCGGGTACGGCGCTGGACCAGATTCTGGCGCGGCGTCTGCAGGACGGCGACGAAGGCGGACACATGCGGCGGGGACTGGATGAGTTTCCCGACCGTGCGATGGCGGAGCGGGTTTGGAGGAGCTATTTCATCCCTGGAGGCAAGGGCGAACGAACTGCGTACAAGCCGGTGCCCATGCTGTCGAAGGACAATGCGCGCGAGCTGGTCGAGCTATGCATTGTGAGCAACTTTGTTGAGGTGTTTCTGGCGAAACAGGGACATCGGAATCCCGTGGGGATTAATTATCTGGAGAAGATTCAGGCAGCGCATCTGCCGTGCATCTACGGAGCGATGCTGGCGGGGGTGGGGTACGTCATCATGGGCGCGGGGATTCCGCTGAAGATTCCGGGCGTGCTGGATGGATTCGTGGAACACCGGGCGGCGGAGTATGCGATTCACGTGGTGGGCGCGCAGGAAGGCGACGATACGACGATGCGCTTCGATCCGCGTGAGTACATGGGTGTGGAACTGGAGCCGCTGAGCCGGCCGAAGTTTCTGCCGATTGTCTCGTCGAATACGCTGGCCGTGACCATGCTGAAGAAGGCGAACGGACGCGTCGACGGGCTGGTGATCGAGACGCGAATTGCGGGAGGGCACAATGCTCCGCCACGCGGCAAGCTGCAACTCTCCGAGCTGGGAGAGCCGGTGTATGGCGAGCGGGATGCGATCGATATTGCGAAGCTGCGGGAGCTGGGTGTGCCGTTCTGGCTGGCTGGTGGATACGGGCATCCGGAGAAGGTGAGAGAAGCTCTGGCGCAGGGAGCGGCGGGCGTGCAGGTGGGGACGGCGTTCGAGTTTGCCTGGGAGTCCGGTTTGCGCGAGGACTACAGGGAAGCACTGCTGGCGAAGGTGGTGGCCGGCAAGGCGAGCGTGTTTACCGACCCGCTGGCGTCGCCGACGGGGTTTCCGTTCAAGGTGGCGCAGTTGAAGGGAACTGCATCCGATCCCGAGGTGTACGCCGAGCGGCCGCGGATCTGCGATCTGGGATTCCTGAGGGAACCGTACCGGACGGCGGAGGGCGAGATTGGCTATCGCTGCGCGGCTGAGCCTGTGAGCGTGTACCTGTCGAAGGGCGGCAAGTTGGAAGATACGGTGGGCAGAAAGTGCGTTTGCAACGGGCTGCTCGCTAACATCGGGTACCAGCAGGTGAGGAACGGCAAGCGCGTAGAGCAGGGCCTGATCACGGCGGGAGACGATCTGTGCACAGTCGGGCGCTTTCTGAAGCCGGGTCGGACCGATTACAGCGCCGCGGATGTGGTGGAACAGCTTCTGACTGGTTGCGAGGAGCCGAAGGCTGCAAGCGAAGAGGTGTGCTTCGCGTGAACTCCAGAGCATGGGAAGCACGCTGACAGTTCAGAAGACGGAAGTTCGGGGCTTACGCCTCGGCCTTTTGATTTATGTGGTCATGCCTGCCGGCGCAGCGGCGGGTTGGACGGGGGCTTTGCGGCGGAGCACGGCGGCGGAAATACCCGTAATGATAAGGCCGACCGGCAGGGGCTCCATGAAGGTGTAGGCCATGTTGACGAAGGGGTTCTGGTAGAGCTGCTGAGAGTGCTGTATGGCGGCGACCTGCGCGGCGATGGTGGCGGGGTCAAGTCCGGAGGCCTGGACTTTGTGAACCTGCGCGGCGAAGTAGCTGTCCATGAAGTGGGGCATGAAGTTGAAGTAGAGGACCTCCCATGTGGCGACGTAGCAGACGGTAGTGATCAGGGTGATCAGGATGCCGCAGGCGAAGGCGCGGCCGAAGGAGATTTCGCCTGCGAGCGTGTTATCGCGGTAGCTGCGAATGCCGAAGTAGACCAGCAGGAACGACGCCACCATGATGGTGTAGCCGAGAGCCATGCTGTGACCGGGGCCGATTTTGTTGGCGAGCAGAAGGGAGCCGTCCATAAGAACGGAGATCATGACGCCGGAGATGAGGCCGAAGGTGAGGACTGTCTTCTTCATGTGAGGCTCCTGGTTCTAATGAAGATGGAGTCACGATGCGATATGACCGGACCGGTTGTCGTCATCCTTTCGGATGATTTTGCAGGAATTGAGCGGAAATCGTGCTTTCGGGTGACGAGGTCACGGCAGAAGGCCTAGCTCTTTGCCGCGCTGGACGGCCTGAGTGCGACGGACGGCTCCGAGCTTGCCGAAGGCGCGGGCGCAGTGTGTCTTGACGGTGTTTTCGGAAACGAAAAGCTGCGTGGCGATCTCGCGATTGCTGAAGCCGTGGGCGACGAGGGCGAGGATTTCGAGCTCGCGTGCCGTGACGCCGAGGCTCTGCTGGCGGGCCGTATTGGGAGCGAAGGGAGCTTTGGCGGGGGCGGGGGCTTTCGCCGGGACAACCACTTCCTTCACCACGACCGTTTCGCGGATGGTTTCGCGACGGCGCGTAATGCGGAGGCCGAGCCAGATGCCGAAGGTCGCGAAGAGGATGGCGACGAGCGTTCCGTAGAGCTCGACGGAGTGCTCGATGATGACGAAGCGGTATTCGGTGTATTGGAGGGCGGCGATCAGGAGGCCGCCGACGAGACCGAAGATGAGGACATGGCGCTTCATGATGGGATTGTGAAAGAGTATATCTCCACATACCCCTGACTCCGCTCACGCCTCAAGGTTCTAACAAATACTCGATGAAAGGCACCTACTCAGATGCAAACTTCATAACAATCTGCAGGCGTGTGGGACCAGGCTGCCGTAGTGGGCTAGCGTAGGCGCGTCGGGCTGGGTGAGGGTGCGAGGGATCTCGGTGAGGAGCGCGGCGCGCTCGGTGTCGCGTTGGGCGCGCAGGCGGGTGGTGACACGGTCGAGATCGCGGTCGTTGTATCCGGGGTGACAGCAGAGTTCGTAGGTGCCGGTGGGGGGAAGCGCGTGGAGCACCTGTGCGAGCGTGACGGCATCCAAGTGGCCGGTGGCGGAGATGGCGACAGTGCCGTCGGTGGTGAGGACATGGCCATGATGGAGCTGAAGGCTGGCAGCGAAGCGCGGCCGCAGGCGGCCGATGAGGCGAATGGCGAGGCGGCGGGCACGGCTGCCATGATCGAGAGCGAGGCTCCAGGACGGCTCGAAGGGATTGCGAATGGCGTGGATGTGATTGCTTTCCGCAAGGGCAAGGAGCTGCCGAGTGACGACAGGAAACAGGTGGGTGTGCTTGTGCGTGTCGAGGTGGGTAATCTTGATGCCCGCAGCTTGCAGCTTTCGAATCTGGAAGAGTGATTCCAGTTCGATTTCAGCCGGCTTTATCTTCCCTCGCAGCAATGCCTGGATGAAGTCGGTGAGGGATGGGCGCAGGGTTTTGCCGTCGGGGCCGAGCAGCCCGGGAATGTGTTCGAGGGGTGCGAGCGGGACACCATCGGTGAGGACGATATGACAGCCGACGCCGAGGGTGGGGTGGGCACGAGCGACGGCGACGGCATCGTCGAATGCGGGGCCGTTGGCCATGAGGGTGGCGGAGGTGAGAACGCCGGCGGCGTGGAGTTCGCCGATGGCGCGATTGATGCCGGGGGTGAGGCCGAAGTCGTCGGCGTTGAGGATGAGGCGGGCAGGCATTGCTGAGGTGATTGTAGGTCGTGTGAGAAGAAAAGGCTTAACACCGATCTTCACCGATGGAAACGATCAGACGCGGTTCAGATTTGGGGGTAGCGGCAAGCTTATGCCCGGGTCTCTGCACAGCGTATGAGGGTTCTCAGGACGACGCGGCCTCGACGGGTTTGGGGGCGGCGGTCTTTGCGAGCAGGGGTTTGGCGGAGGCAATGTAGGTGTCCAACTGGTAGCCGGCGTCGTGAGCGGCTTCGCAGGTGGCGGCGAATGCGGCCTCGAGTTCGGCGATGGCCTTGGCCCGGCCTGCCGGGTCCTGTGCGATTCGAATAAGGGCGGGCAGTTGCAGCCAGGCGAGCAACTCTTCGAACTGTTCGCGGTTGATGTAGGTGACGCCGGAATGGGTGTTGACGCCAGCGAGCCAGCGGACGTCGGGGTTGCTCCAAAACGCCGCAGAGCGGACCGCGGCGGAGGACGCAGGCGGATTGGCGAGCAGCAAGCGCACCTGTGCGGCGGCCCGCCACTTGGCTTCGCCCTCCATGCCCATCGAAGCGAAGATTTCGGCGAGGGCCCAGCGCAGTTCGAGCTGGTCGAAGAGCGCGAGCGGGTCGCCCTGCCAGGGCAGGCTGCGCAGAAGGACCCATGCGAGCAGCGGTGCCCAGGCATGGTCCGTTGGCGTGCCCGGCTTGCGGCCCGGCAGCAGCCGGCGGGCTTCGGCGGTCCAGTCCGTGGTGAACGATTGTGCGAGCGAAGGGATGAGGGTGGCGGCGAAGGCGGTGGCGCGGACGGTGTCGGCGTAATTGGGAGTGCTGAGAGCCGGGGTGGCGCCGGCAGAGGACTGCGGCGCAGGAACGGCGACGGGGGGCTGCAGGAAGGCGCGGCTGTCGTAGGGGAGGCTTTCGAGCAGTTTGTCGAAAAAGTTCTGGCTCTTCTCGATCAAGGGTTGCAGGCGGGGATCGAGTGGGACGGGGGTCGCAACGGCGCTTTTCGAACTGGAGGTTGAATTTGCGGAGCCATTGCATGCGGGTTCGCGTTCGCATGCAATGGTTGCGAGGGCGCGGATATTGTCGCTGCTGATGGCGTGGCGGAGGGTATCGTGCAGCGGCCGCAGGCGGAGGCGGATGAGTTCCTGGTCGAGGTTGGGCACGCCGGCGCCGCGGAGGGTATCGCAGAGCCACTCCCACGGATACTCGGCGGAGGAGCGGAGTTCGCGCCAGTCAAGCAGGACGACGCACTGGAAGCCGCGCAGGTCGAAGTGCATGCCGTGATAGTGGAGGTCCGAGGCGCGACGGAGGTATTCGAGGCCGTGGGTGTCGCGGTAGCGAAGGATGACGGAGTCGGCGGAGGGCAGGCCGAGGCCGTCGGCGAGGTTGCGCTGCCGCAGTTGGCCGCTGCCTTTGTCCATGAAGGCCGCGGAGATGTGAATGGTGCCGCTGGTGCCGTCGTACTTGTTGTTGTAGACGATGAGCGAGCGCTCGCCGCCAAAGCGGTTGGAGTAGGCGAAGACGTTTTCGTCGACGCGGCCATAGCCGTTCCAGAAATCGTAGAGGGTGAAGTCGGAGCTGCCGGCGAATATGTAACGCTTCTTGAGCAGCGGCGCGATTTCGCGCTGGTGGCGGGCGACCAGGTCCTCGTTGGGCCACTCCTCCATGCGCGCCTGCTTGAACTCCATGCCGTAGCGCTCGGTGAAGCCTTCGATCTGGCCGTGGCCGAACATGGGCAGGCCGGGCAGGGTGGCAAGCAGGGTGCAGACGCCGAAGTATTTGTCGCCGGTGCCGAACTGATCGATAGCGGTGCGCTCGTCGGGGTTGGACATGAAGTTGACGTAGCGCTTCATGATGTCGGGGTCGAACTCGATGGTCTTCTTGATGTAGCTGCGGTACTTGGCGTTTTCTTCGTCGCGCAGCATATTCATGAAGGCGGAGTTGTAGACGCGATGCATGCCGAGGGTGCGGACGAAGTAGCCCTCGAGCAGCCAGAAGGCCTCGGCAAGGAGGAGGGTGCCGGGGACCTCGGCGGCGACGCGGTCGACGACCTCGCGCCAGAATTCGTGCGGCATCAGCGCGTCGAACTCTTCCTGCGACATGGAGTTTTCCGCACGCGAGGGGATGGAACCGCCGGCGCCGGGCAAGGGGAACCAGAGGCGCTGGACGTGGCGCTTGGCCAGCACCATGGCGGCATCGAAGCGAATGATGGGGAAGAGGCGCGCGACATGCAGGATGGCCTGAATGACATGCTCGCGGACGTAGGCTTTGGAGTAGTCGAGCTGCGCGGTATCGTTCCAGGCGAAGGTGGTGCCGTCGTTGCCGTGGTAAACGTAGCGGGTCTCGTTGGTGGCGTAGTGACGCAGGCGGAAGGCGACGGCGGCGTCGGTCTGGTCATAGTAATGGTCGTCGATCTTGATCTCGACGCGCGAGTCGGTGGAGAGATCGGGGCCATTGAAGCTGTAGGCGGGGAAGGGGCTCTCCCAGCGATGGATGAACCAGTCGGGATGCTCGATGACCCAGGGCGAGTCGATGCCCATGTGGTTGGGCACCATGTCGCTGGCGAGGCGCAGGCCGGCGTTGGCGGCGCGATGCTTGAGGTTGTCGTAGGCCAGCCAGCCGCCGAGATCCTCGGCGATGTCGTAGCTCTTGAGCGAGTAGGCGGAGGCGACGGCGTCGTGATGGCCGCGCAGGCGCTTGATGGTGCGCGAAGCGACACTCCGCTCCCACAGACCGATGAGCCAGAGGCCAGTGATGCCGCGGTCGGCCAGCAGGCGCAGTTCTTCGTCGGGGATCTGGTCGAGACGATAGATGTGGCGCAGGTATTTCTTGGAGAGCTGTTCGAGCCAGACGTAAGTGCTCTTGGCGATGAGGACGACGTTGGGCATCCAGGCCTGGTCGGCGGAGAAGGCTTCGTACTCGTCGAGCGGGGCCTGGTAGCCGGCGGCGTATTTCTTGCGGCGGAATTCATCCCAGCCGATGAACTCGTCGCCCTCGAACCCCTGGCTGCCCCAGGTGGGCGCGCCGTGGCGGTACTGGTCGGGGCCGGGGGGATGGAAGCGCATCCAGATGGCGAGGTCTTCTTCGCGGAGGACATCGATGGCGAGCAGGATGCGCTTGAGTTCGTCGCCGAGATAGGGCGCCCACTTTTCGCGAATGTAGTCGAGCTGGCCGATCAGCGAATCGGGCGAGGCGAGCGATGGTGCGCGCAGGGCGTCGAAGAGGCTGCCGATCTCGGGCGCGATGGGCGGGCGGGTCGAGAAGAAACTGGGGAAGGCTTCGGTGACGTTGGAGTAAACGGTTTGCTGCTTGAGGGACTTGTCTTCGAAGAGCGCATGGAACGGCCTGAAGGCGGGATTGATGTTGGCGATCCAGAGCAGGAGCAGCTCTTCGAGCGCAACCTCGCGGTTGGAGACGCCGTCGGTGGCGCCGCGCAGCCACTTTTCGGCGGTGATTTGGCCGCGGAAGACGGCGACGTTGGGGAACTGAGCGGTGAATTCAAGCAGCAGCCGCTCCAGCTTCGCCGGCTCAGTCTGCGCGGTGAACCAGCGGATGGCTTCGGAGAGGACGGCGGGATCGATCTCCCTGCGGTACTTGGCGACCAGCGCGTGGCTGAGTTCGTCGATGAGGCCCATGGCGAACAGGGCGCCGGCGTTGTAGGTTCCGGCGGGATCGGCGTTCTCGCCGCGCGCCTTGTTGAGCGCGTCGGCCAGCTTCCGGCTCGCCGCGACATTCGCGAAGACGACGTTTCCCGAGTAGCTGAACAGGAGGTCGTCGACCTGGGCTGCTTCGCGAACGGCGCGGGAGATGTGAAATTCCATTCAAAGGCCTCAGTTAACGCAATAACTATACCGTCCGCTGGGATCGTACGCTACCGGCGCCGGGTAAACGAAGGTTGGATGCCGCGAGCGGCCTTCTATTGGGCGGCAAGCCGCAGGGACTGGCGGAGGGGAAGAGCTGCAGAAGAACCGCCAACCTCAATCAGGAAATCACCGGTGGGGCGACTCCAGGAGTCGGTTGCGGTGGAGTAGGTGGAGAGATAGAGCGGATCGAGGGGAATCTGAACGGATTGGGACATCCCCGGAGCGAGGGGGACACGCTTGAAGGCGGCGAGTTTGCGGAAGGGCTCGCCAGTGGAGGCGGGGAGGGTGACGTAAACCTCGGCGATTTCATCGCCGGACTGGGAGCCGATGTTGCGCAGGTCGAAGGTGACGGACCTGGCGCCGGGATCGACCTTCAGATTGGAATAAGCGAACTGGGTGTAGGAGAGGCCGAAGCCGAAGGGGAAGAGTGGCTGTTTCGACTTCTGCTGGAACCAGCGATAGCCGACGGCCATGCCCTCGACGTTGTAATCGACAGCGAAGGGCTGCGGGCGTTGGCGCGGCTGGTTGCGGGTAACGGTGTCGGCGTTGTTGCCGGTGCGGGGAGTGAGGCCGGTGACCTGGGGGTGGGGTAGATCGGCGTCGGAGGCGGCGAAGGTGACGGGCAGCTTGGCGGAGGGGTTGACGCGCCCGAAGAGGAGGTTGGCGATGGCCTGGCCGCCACCAATGCCGGGATACCAGGATTCGAGGATGGCTTTGACGCTGGGCGCCCAGGGCATGGTGACCGGACCGCCGGTCTCGAGCACGACGACGGTGTTGGGGTTGGCGGCGGCGACGGCGGCGACCAGCGCGTCCTGGTTATCGGGGAGACTGAGGGTGGCTGAGTCCTGACCTTCGGTCATCCACTGGGTGACGAAGACAATGGCGACCTGCGCGGCTGCGGCGGCTTTGGCGGCGGCAGCGAGGTCGGTCCCGGGATCGTAGGTAATGGCGGCGCCGGGGGCTTGCTCTCGGATATAGCGGAGCGGGGAAGATGGGAAGTAGATGGCCTTGCCCCAGGGCGATCCACCGGGGACGGGGTTGACGGCGTTACCGCCGGGTGAATCGACCTGGGCGGAGCCGCCGCCGGAGAGGACGCCGACGTCGGCGTGGCCACCGATGATGGCGATGCTGCGGACGGT
The DNA here is from genome assembly GCA_963787905.1 of uncultured Acidobacteriaceae bacterium. Classification (GTDB taxonomy): domain Bacteria; phylum Acidobacteriota; class Terriglobia; order Terriglobales; family Acidobacteriaceae; genus Edaphobacter. The sequence goes on from CAWBFL010000139.1 coordinate 11,468, forward strand.
GGCGGCGGAGAGTGGAAGGACGTTGCCGGTGTTCTGCAGCAGGACGGCGGATTCTTCCTCGATCTTCTGGGCGTCGTCGCGGCCGCGGAAGGGATCGACAACGGAGCGGACGGGTGGGTGGTCGATGACGTCGTTGGCAAACATGCTGCGCACGATGCGGTGAACCATGTCGTCGAGGCGGGCTTGCGGGACCTGGCCGCTGAGGACGGCCTGCTTGAGGGGATCACTGAAGAAGTTGTCGTCGCCGGGCTGGTCCATGTCGAGGCCGGCGAGCGCGGCCTTGACGGTGGAGTGGGTGCCACCCCAGTCGGAGAGCACGAAGCCTTTGAAACCCCAGTCGCGCTTGAGGACCTGGTTCAGGGTGTAGTCATTCTCGCAGGCGTAATCGCCGTTGATGTGGTTGTAGGCGCACATGACGCCGGCGGGTTTGGCCAGGGTGATGGCGATCCGGAAGGCGAGCAGGTCGGTTTCGCGCATGGCGCGGGCGTCGAGCTTGGCGTCGAGGATGTTGCGCCCGGTCTCCTGGTCGTTGAGGGCATAGTGCTTGATGTCGCCCATGATGTGGTTGGATTGAACGCCCATGGCGAGATGGCCGACCATAGTCCCGGCGAGGATGGGGTCTTCGCTGGAGTACTCGAAGTTACGGCCGTTGCGCGGCTCGCGGATGAGATCCATGCCGCCACCGATGGACATATTGAAGCCCATGGCGCGGAGCTCGCGGCCGATGACGGAGCCAAAGAGGAAGGCGGCGTCGGGGTCCCAGGATGCGGACATGCCGAGGACGGACGGGAGCGCCGTGGCATAACGGCTCTGGAGGGCGGCCATGCGGACGCCGTAGGCGGAGTCGGCGAGGTTGATGTCGGGAAGGCCGAGGCGCGGGATGCCGGGGACGAAGCCGGCTCCGCCGTTGTGGCGCGTATTGACGAAGGCGCCGGCGCGCAGTACGCCCCAGCCATCACCGTGGACGAGCTGGATCTTCTCGTCGAGGGTCATCTCGTGGATCATCAGGTCGGCGCGGGTGTCGGGATCGAGGGACGAGTTCATCCAGGGCGGTTGCGGCGCAGATGATCCGGGAGCAGGCTTGGCCGCCGATTGGGCATGCGCGAAGCAAGTGAGGCACAGAACGAGGGCAATTCGGGCCAGAGACAGGTTGCGGTGGTGGTTCATTCCTGCTTGTTTCCTTTCGTGCGGACGCACCAGTATACGGTGCCGCCCGATTGCCCGACGAACTGATTGCATGGCGAGGATTTACCGGCAGATCGAGCCGACTGGGAGGAATTTGCGCAAAACCGCCCATAACTAACTATGGGTTTCCGGGTCTATACCAGCCAGTGCTTCTCGGGCCCGGGAAGCAATAGTGTGTGCGGCGGCTTTCGACATGGCAGAGATTCTATGGGAAGCTATGTTCAAGCCGTGGAGGGAAGATGGGACTCCAAGTTGGGAAGCTCGTTTCCTGTGCTGCCGGTTGGTTGCGGCGGCGGTTTGGGTCGGCGTTGCAACCTGCGAAGTTTGAGGGTTGCGGGCGGCCGACGGTTGGGAAGCTGGCCGCGATCGCTGCGGTGGGGGCTTTCGTGCTGCTGGGGCCGCAAGCTCTGCCCGCACAGATGTACTATCCCGGGCCGGGGTATGCGCTGAACAATCCCTCCTATGGACCTTATGCAACGCAATACGCGCCGCCCGCTTACGGGCAGCCGCAGTCCTATGCACAGCCGGGCTATGCGCAAGCTCAGCCGTATGGGCAGCCGGGCTATGCGCAGCCTTCCTATGCGCAGCCGCAGGCGTATGCGCAGCAGGCGCCGTATGGACAGCCTGGGTATGAGCAACCGCAAGGGACCGCGCAGCCGCTGAATGCGGATCAACTGGAGCAGATGGTAGCTCCGATCGCGCTGTATCCGGACACGCTGGTGGCGCAGGTGCTGGCTGCATCGACCTATCCGGCGCAGGTGCAGGACGCTGACCGATGGATGCAGATGCAGGGGAATGCGTCGCCGTATGCGATCGCGGGCGGCGCCGATATGCAAAGCTGGGACCCCAGCGTCAAGGCGCTGACGGCGTTCCCGCAGGTGCTGCCAGGAGATGGACCGGAATATCCAGTGGACGGCGGCGCTGGGGAACGCCTACTACAACCAGCCGCAGGATGTGCTGGAGGCGGTGCAGGTGCTGCGGCAGAGGGCGCAGGCGGCCGGGAATCTGCAGGGCTAGTCCGCAGGAAGAAGTGAGCTACGACCAGGGGGCGATTGAGCTGGCGCCGGCGAATCCGCAGTTGGTGTATGTGCCGGTGTACAACCCGTGGACGGTGTATGGCGATCCGGTGCCGCCGTATCCGGGGTTTTCGCTGATTGGGGCGATTGGGTCGTTCTTCAGCTCGGGGCTGGGACCGGCGCTGCGGTTTGGGGCGGGCATCGCGATGGCGGCGTTCGACCACACGCCGTTCGGCTGGTTGAGCTGGGCGGTGAGCTGGCTGGGGCACGAGATATTCTTCAACCATTCGGGCTACCTGTCGCATAGCAACACGGTGGCGAACTGGGGACTGCCGCGCGGAGGGATGCTGGCGTTTGCGGGCAGTGGCGCGGTTGGAGGTGGGCGCGGCGGCTACGCGCGAGCGGGTGTGGCGCCGGTGCAGGGATATGCCCGGCCAGCGGAGCGGAACTCGTACTCCGCACCGGTAGAGCGTGCGTATGCTCCGGTGGAGCGGTACAACCGGCCGGAAGCACAGGCGTATAACCGGCCCGACGATGGAGGCGTACAACCGCACGCCGGCGCCGATCAGCCGGCCGCAGGCGTACAGCAGTCCGCAGAGCCGGTTGGCCTATGGGCCGAGCTATTACAACGGCGGCGGGGCATATGGCGGCGGAGTGCGGGCGGCCGCATCCGGCGCAAGCGTATCGCGCACCGATGGAGAGCTATCCGCGGGCGGATTATGGGCGAAGCGCGGTGGCTAACTCGTTCCATGCGCCGGATTCGAGTCGTTCAAGTCGTATGAGAAGGAGGAGAAGTCGAGTGGAATCCATGGGTTTGGCGGAAAGCTATAAGGAGCCGAAGTTCAAGCGAGCCGAAGCTTCAAGGAGCCGAAGTTCAAAGAGCCGAAGGCGCCCAAGCGAGAAGAGCTTGGGCAGCAGGGCGGCCACTCGAGCGGCGGACGGCAAGCATCACTGGTAACGCAGTAAAATCATTGGTATGAGTCTTTATTACGCAGCAGGATCGCCGACTACGGAGTTCAGCACCGCCGACACCAAGGCGGCGCTTTTTAGCGCGCTGGAGAAGCTGGGATCAGCGCAAAAAGGTGCTGGCCGTGCCGCCGGACTTCACCCGCATGCACTCGATGTCGGGGCAACTGACCGAGTATGCGTGGAACTACTACGGCGATGCGCTGACCGACGTGCTGCCCGCGCTGGGCACGCACAAGGCGATGACCGACCACGAGATTCAGACGATGTTCGGACCGACGCCGCGCGATTTGTTCCGGGTGCATGACTGGCGCAACGACATTGTGACGCTGGGCGAGGTGCCGGGCGAGTTCGTGCGCGAGGTGAGCGAGGGCAAGGTCGACTACGCGTGGCCGGCGCAGGTGAATAAACTGCTGCGGGACGGCGGACATGACCTGATTCTGTCGATCGGGCAGATGGTGCCGCACGAAGTGGTGGGGATGGCGGGCTTCAACAAGAACGTCTTTGTGGGCACGGGCGGGGTGATGGGCATTCATCGCTCGCACTTTCTGGGCGCGGTGTACGGGATGGAGCGCATGATGGGGCGCGCGGACACTCCAGTGCGGCGGGTGCTGAACTATGCGAGCGAGCACTTTGCGCAGAGCTTGCCGATTGTTTATGTGCTGACGGTGGTGAGCAAGAATGCGGCGGGCAAGCTGGCGATCAACGGGTTGTTCATCGGCGACGATGCGGAATGCTTCGAGCGGGCGGCGGAGTTGAGCCTGAAGGTGAACTTCGTGATGATGGAACGCGAGATCAAGAAGGCGGTGGTGTTTCTCGATCCGCATGAGTTCAAGAGCACGTGGCTGGGCAACAAGAGCGTTTACCGGACGCGGATGGCGCTGGCGGATCATGCGGAGCTGATCGTGCTGGCTCCTGGGGTGCATGAGTTCGGCGAAGACCCGACGATCGACAAACTGATTCGCAAGTATGGGTACTGCGGGACCCAGGCGACGCTGGAGGCGGTGAAGGACGATCCGGCGCTGGCCGGGAACCTGTCGGCGGCGGCGCATTTGATCCACGGATCGAGCGAGGGGCGGTTCCGGATTCGCTACTGTCCGGGCGGTCTGACGCGGGCGGAGATCGAGGGGGCGCACTATGAGTATGGCGATCTGAAGGAGTACGGCGCGAAGTACGATCCAGCAAAGCTGAAGGACGGGTGGAACGTCGTGGACGGGGAGGAAATTTTCTATATCTCCAACCCGGGGCTGGGGCTTTGGGCGTATCAGGGGCGGTTCAAGGCGTAGCAAGGCCGGTGCCCTGCGGGAGCCCCCCCTCCCCCCGTACTTAAGTCCGAAAGTACATCTTCCAAAGGACTTAGTGTGGGTTAAGTCCGGGAGAGGTCTGGACTTGGCCCGGAGACTCGCGGCTGGTTTCGGATGTCAAACACGGAGCGCGGAATCTGGATTCGCGGGTGGAGGTTTGGGTCCTGCGTTGACGCACGACGCCTTTTTACTCCTAAGTTCCATTTTATCAGGTGTGTCAACAGGCGGGCTGTGGGAAAGCGGTCTTGGCTGCGCCTGAGTGGAGGTCGTTTTTGTCGACGAATGTGGCGGCTTATATGAAGCGATCTTCGGCGTGGCTGGAGGCGGAGGGCGCGGAGAGGTTGTTATCGTAGGGTGGCAGCGGAACAGGAGACTCACCCCACGATAAACGAGGGGCTGGCGCCCGCTCGTTGATCCCTTCGACAAGCTCAGGACGGGCTTCGGGCACCCAATGACCAGTGATGGGGGTCACAGATTTGCCCCGGCTTACGGCGAGGCATTATGCTGGGACGGTTGCAAATTGGTTCGACCAGTGGTGCAAAAAGAGACGGGGTAGGGTGATGAGCTTAGCAGGAGTTGAGAATCTGACACTTCCGAAGTATTCGATTGGCGTGGGCGACCGATTTGCGCACCAGGCGAAGGCGCAACTGGCGGCCTGCATCAAGGCGGCGGACGCCGGTGTTGAGGTGGTTCCGGTGTGGAACAAGTCGAACCGGGAGCACACGATTATCGGATCGGAGCCGGCGCAGACGCGGGCGGCGGCGGACGCGGCGGTGAAGGAACTGGGTTGGACCAAGCCGTATTTTGTGGACGCCGACCACATCAACCTGAAGACGGTGCAGCGCTTTCTCGATCCCAGCAATTTCTTTACGCTGGATGTGGCGGACATGATCGGGCAGCCGGCTAAGGCGGAGGATGTAGCGGCGTTTATCGCGGCGCATCCGGAACTGGTGGGTTCGGTTGCGATTCCCGGGATTGCCGAGCCGTTCAAGACGGACAAGGCGTTTGTTGAGGGCGTGGCCAACAAATTCCTGGCGGCGGTGCAGAATGCAGGCGAGATCTACCGGCTGCTGCTGGAGAACAAGGGCGCGGGGCGGTTTGTACCGGAGATCTCGATGGACGAGACGGATTATCCGCAGACGCCGGTGGAGCTGCTGATTATTCTGGCGGCGATTGCGGACGAGAAGATTCCGATCCAGACGATTGCGCCGAAGTTTACCGGCCGCTTCAACAAGGGCGTGGACTACGTGGGCGATGTGAAGCAGTTTGCCAAGGAGTTTGAAGAGGACCTGGCAACGATTGCATTTGCGATCAAGAAGTATGGGCTGCCGGAGAACCTGAAGCTGAGCGTGCACTCGGGCTCGGACAAGTTCTCGATCTACAAAGCGATTCACGACGGGGCGAAGAAGTTCAACGCGGGCGTGCACCTGAAGACTGCGGGAACGAACTGGCTGGAAGAGTTGATTGGGCTGGCGGAGTCGGGCGGCAACGGGCTGGCGATCGCGAAGGAGATTTACGCGGAGGCGCTGGCGCATAAGGACGAACTGACGGCTCCGTATGCGACGGTGATCGACATCGACGACAGCAAGCTGCCGACGGCGGCCGAGGTGAATGGCTGGACGGGTAAGCAGTATGCGGCGGCGCTGCGGCACGACCAGACGAATCCGGCGTACAATCCCAGCTTCCGGCAACTGCTGCATGTTGGGTTCAAGATTGCGGCGAAGCTGGGGCCGCGGTATCTGGAGGCGCTGGAGGCGAATGAGGATGTGGTGGCGCAGAACGTGACCGCGAATTTGTGGGAGCGGCATATCAAGCCGGTGTTCCTGGGGCAGTAAGGCAAAGGCTTAGCACCGATTTACGCCGACGGGAACAATTAAGGGAAAAGACAAATACGGAGATTCTGACTGTTCGAGTCAGAATGACGAACGTGGAATTGAGGAGAAGGTCGTGAATCTTGGATTTGAGATACCGCAGAAGAAGTCGTTGGATTTGCTTTCGCTGGGTGCGCTGGTGCACCGGCTGGACCCGGGCATTATTCCGTTTCGCAAGGCGTCGAATTTTGCCGTGCACGTGAGCGGCGGGGAGTTTAATGTTGCGGCGAATTTGTCGGACTGCTTCAAGCTCGACACCGGCATTGCGAGCGCGATGGTGGAATACCCGATTGG
>CAWBFL010000140.1:0-26241 GCA_963787905.1 uncultured Acidobacteriaceae bacterium
CGCGATCATCCTTTCCAGGTGCGGATGTCGGTGAAGTGGCCGGTGATGGCGGCGGCGGCGGCCATTTGCGGGCTGACGAGGTGGGTGCGGCCTCCGCGGCCCTGACGGCCTTCGAAGTTGCGGTTGCTGGTGGAGGCGCAGCGCTCGCCGGGCTGGAGGATGTCGGGGTTCATGGCGAGGCACATGCTGCAGCCGGGCTCGCGCCACTCGAAGCCGGCGGTCTTGAAGATGGCGTCGAGGCCTTCGGATTCGGCCTGACGCTTGACGGCCTGGGAGCCGGGGACGACCATGGCGCGGATCCTGGTGGCGACGTGGTGGCCCTTGACGATGGCGGCGGCGGCGCGGAGGTCTTCGATGCGGCCGTTGGTGCAGGAGCCGAGGAAGACGGTGTCGATTTTGATGTCGTCGATGGGCGTGCCGGGGGTGAGGCCCATGTACTCGTAGGCGCGCTCGAAGGACTTGCGGTCGGCGTCGGTTTTGGCGTCGGCGAGGGTGGGGACGGAGGCGTCGATGGTGGTGGTCATGCCGGGCGAGGTGCCCCAGGTAACGGCCGGCGCGAGGGTGGAGGCGTCGATGTGGAGTTCGCGATCGAACTTGGCGCCGGGATCGGAGGGCAGGGTGCGCCAGTGGGCGACGGCTTCGTTCCAGATGGCTTCGTCGACTTCAGGAGCAAATGCGGGGGTCTCTCCACTGCGGCCTGCGGCCTCCGGTCGAGATGACGCATCCTTTTCAGTTCCCGGTTTGGTGCCGGGGGAGAAGCGGCGGCCTTTGAGGTAGGCGAAGGTGGTCTCGTCGGGGGCGATGAGGCCGGCGCGGGCACCGGCTTCGATGCTCATGTTGCAGACGGTCATGCGGCCTTCCATGGAGAGGGCGCGGATGGCTGAGCCGGCGTACTCGATGACGTAGCCGGTGGCGCCGTCGGTGCCGATGCGGCCGATGATGTCGAGGATGATGTCCTTGGCGGTGACGCCGAAGGGGAGGTCGCCGTCGACGGTGATGCGGAAGGTCTTGGCCGGCGATTGCGGGAGGGTTTGCGTGGCGAGGACGTGCTCGACCTCGCTGGTGCCGATGCCGAAAGCGAGTGCACCGAAGGCTCCGTGGGTGGCGGTGTGCGAGTCGCCGCAGACGATGGTGCTGCCGGGCTTGGTGGCGCCGAGCTCGGGGCCGATCATGTGGACGATGCCCTGGTTGCGGTCCTGCACGTCGAAGAACTCGATGCCGAACTCGGCGCAGTTCTTGCGCAGGGCGTTGACCTGGGCGTTGGAGATCTGGTCGGTGATGACGAGGCGGTCCTGCACGGAGGTGGTGGGGACGTTGTGGTCGACGGTGGCGATGGTGCGGTCGGGACGGCGGACCTTGCGGCCGGCGACGCGCAGGCCGTCGAAGGCCTGGGGCGAGGTGACCTCGTGGACGAGGTGGAGGTCGATGTAGAGGATGGCGGGTTCGCCTTGCGGTTGGGCGACGAGGTGAGACTGCCAGACTTTTTCGAAGAGGGTGCGGGGGGGGGGTGGATGTGGTCATAATTTTTGAGTTCTCAGTTCTCAGTTCTCAGTTCTCAGTTCTCAGTTCTCAGGCGCTAGTTGCGGGGCTTGAGGGTGGGGGCTTCGGTGGTGGTGTCGGATTTGGGTGCGGGCGGTGGTTGGACGCCGAGGGCTGAGGGGGGGATGTCGTGGGGCGTGCCGTCGGGGTCGATGAGGACGGCGTGGGTGATGTTCTGGACGATGGCGGAGCCGGGAAGCGGCTCGGCGGACCAGCGGGCGATGGATTTGATGAGCGCGGGCGGGGATGCGCGGGCCTTTGCCCGCGGTCCGAGTGCGGCGCTGAGCGGATCGTCGGAGAAGAGGTAGAGGGTGTATTCGGCGGCGGGATCGGAGGTGGGATGGCCGCCCTTGATCCAGTCGATGGCGGCGAAGACGACCAGGTGGTGCGAGCCGTTGAGGTCGATCCAGAGCAGGCCGCGGGCGGGCGCGAAGTGGACGACGGAGCCGGTGATGGAGACGTAGCGGTTCTCGTCGGCGAGGACCTTGCCGGGGACGGTGAGGTGGTCGAGCGCGGTGTCGGCGAGGGAGTTGTACTTGCCGTTGATGGGGATGCCCCAGAAGGTTTGCGGAGCGGTGAGGAACTGGTCGAGGCAGCGGCTTGAAGCGCAGGTCGGTGGTGAGGTCGTTTTCGCGGCCGTCCTTGTTGGTGGCGTCGGGGGTGTACTGCCAGATCCATTCGACGTCTTCGCGCGGCGGCCTGGGAGCGGCGAGCGCGGGCGCAATCGCGCCGGCCAGGAAAATGCAAAGGCTTAACACGGATGCACACGGATAGAAGCACGGATTTGCACGGAGGGGGTAGAACGCGCCCCTCGTTCCTTGTTCCGATTTGTCCTTTATCTGTGTCATCGGTGTTGATCCGGGTTAAGGGTTTGCCTTGCAGTTAGACAGCATGCATGGACTGGCGCTGGTCGATGGACTGGGCGAGCGCCTGGTGAACGAGTTTGCCCATCTCGGCGGTGGAGACGAGGTGTTGCGAGGGAGCGTCCGCGGCTGCGGTGCCGCGGCGGACGATGTCGGCGGTGCGATGGCCGGCGGCGAGGACGGTGGCGACGGCGGCCTCGATGGCGGCGGCGTCCTGTTCCAGATTTGCGGAGTGGCGCAGGACCATGGCGGCGGTGAGGATGGCGCCGAGGGGATTGGCTTTTCCGGTGCCTGCTATATCGGGAGCAGACCCGTGCACGGGCTCGTAGAGGTTGACCGCGCCGCCGATGGTGGCCGAGGGCAGCATGCCGAGCGAGCCGGTGATGACGCCGGCCTCATCGGAGAGGATGTCGCCGAAGAGGTTTTCGGTGAGGACCACGTCGAAGTTCCGGGGGATATTCATGATGTGCATTGCCATGGAGTCGACCAGCTGATGTTCGAGGGTGACATCGGGGTAGTCTTTGGCGACCTCGGTGACGGTGGCGCGCCAGAGCTGGGAGACTTCGAGGACGTTGGCCTTGTCGACGGAGGTGACTTTCTTGCGACGCTTGGCGGCCAGCTCGAAGGCGACGCGGGCGACGCGGATGACCTCGGCTTTGGTGTAGCGCATGGTGTTGATGGATTCGCCGGTTTCCTTGTTCCACCAGCGGGGCGAGCCGAAGTAGAGGCCGCCGAGCAGCTCGCGGACGAAGAGGATGTTGGCGTCCTTGATGACTTCGGCGCGGAGAGGCGAATTTTCGGCGAGCGCGGGGTAGGCGATGGAGGGGCGCAGGTTGGCGTAGCCGCCGAGGGCCTGGCGGATTTGCAGCAGGCCGGCTTCGGGGCGCTTGTCCGGCGGGAGGGCGTTGAACTTGTTGTCGCCGACCGCGCCCATGAGGACGGCGTCGCACTCGAGCGCGGCTTCGAGGGTCGCGGTGGGGAGCGGGGAGCCGGTGGCGTCGATGGCGACTCCGCCGACGAGCAGCGGCACGAAGGTGAAGTCGTGGCCGCCGAACTCGGCGACGGCTTTCAGGATGTTGACGGCTTCGTGGGTGACTTCGGGGCCGATGCCGTCGCCGGCGAGGATGGCTATCTTCAGACGCATTTCAATTCCCCTCAGGGTGTAATCAGGTGTCAGTATCTAGGCTTCAATTGTGCTTGGTCACTATCAGCGGCAGCGCAGTGGCAGCGAGAACGGGAAAGTCGTCTCGAACATACTCAACTGAATGTGGTTGCTGTAATTGTTCGGCGATTCTTGCCGGCTATCGCGCAGAGACAGAATGTTATTGGCGAGAATCTGGAGCTTCTCCTTAGAGCCAGAGATCACTATTGCGCGTTCGAGCGGCGATGTCTCAAGTCCATCCTCTAGTAGCGCTTGATCGTCTTTGCGTAGCTGAGTCCTCTCTCGGCTGTTCCCGTAAGATTCGGCAGGTCGATCTGGCATGTCCATCGCATCGATTGATATCCCGGCAGAACTGGCGCAGTGCATCTTCGGTTCCTTCAATTTCGACACCTGAAGCTCGTACATAGCGGATAAGTTCATGCGAGTGCGCCGAGACTTTGGGTTCGGGTTTGAGCAGGCCGAGGAGATCCTGGTCGTAGATGGTTTTTTTGCGGTCGGCGAGTTCGGTGAAGCGGGTGTAGACGGTGTTGAGCTGCTCGCGGGTGAGCGGGTGGCCGAGTTCGACGTAGCGCTGTTCGAGGGCGCGGCGGCCGGAGTGTTTGCCGAGGACGAGCGAGTTGTGGGGACGCCGACGGATGCGGGCGTCATGATCTCGTAGGTCAGCGGGTTCACCATGACGCCGTGCTGGTGGATGCCGGCGGCGTGGGCGAAGGCGTTGGCGCCGACGATGGCCTTGTTGGGCGCGGCGCCGAAGGTGATGCACTCGGCCAGCATCTGGCTGGTGGGGTAGAGCTGGTTCATCACGATGTTGTGGCGGTAGGGGAGCTTGTCGCGACGGGTGGTGAAGATGGCGGCGAGCTCTTCGAGCGAGGCGTTGCCGGCGCGCTCGCCGATGCCGTTGATGGCGCATTCGACCTGGCGTACTCCGGCTTCTACCGAAGCGATCGTATTCGCGACGGCGAGGCCAAGGTCGTCGTGGCAGTGCGCGGAGAGGATGATGTTCTCGATGCCGGGGACGCGGGCGCGGACGTCGAGGAACATCTGGGCGTAGTCCTGCGGGATGCAGTAGCCGACGGTGTCGGGGAGGTTGAGGGTGGTGGCGCCGGCCTGGATGGCGACCTCGCAGACGCGGATGAGGAAGTCGCGGTCGGTGCGGGTGGCGTCCTCGGGGGAGAACTCGACGTCGTCGGCGTAGGTTTTGGCGAGGGCGACCATGGCGGCGATCTGGTCGATGGCCTGTTCGCGCGTGATTTGCAGCTTGGCGGCGAGGTGCAGGTCGGAGGTGGAGAGGAAGGTGTGGATGCGGGCGCGGGCGGCGGGCTCGACGGAGCGGGCGGCGGCCTCGATGTCTTCGCGCTTGCAGCGGGCGAGCGAGGCGATGATGGGGGAGCTCGGGGAGCTGCCGACCTCGCGGGCGATGAGGCGGATGGATTCGGAGTCGCCCTCGGAGGCGATGGCGAAGCCGGCCTCGAGGATGTCGACGCCGAGGGCGGCGATCTGGTGGGCGAGGCGGAGCTTTTCGCCGCGGTGCATGGTGCAGCCGGGCGACTGCTCGCCGTCGCGCAGGGTGGTGTCGAAGAAAAAGACGCGGGGGTCCTGCGCGGGCTGGTTCGGGATGACGGGGGGATCGGTGACGGACATAGATGCGGCCTCGGCTCCTTACCTTAGAGGATAATGCAGGCTTATAGTATCAGGTACGAGTATCATAATTTCTAATTCAGGTATTCAAGCCGGCGAAGCGTCCTGCCGGACGGGCGCCCTGCGCGGGCGGCGGTCCCTTCGTGACTTATGCCGAGCTTCGCGTGGTGCTCCCGGCGGTCGCAGATTAGGTTTCGTCGGGAGCAAGTGTTCCGGGCTGCCGGATGTCGGAGGATTGCGATGGACCTGTTTCAGTTGGAGACGTTTCTGGCGGTGGCGGAGGAGCGGAGCTTCTCGCGGGCGGCGACGCGGCTGCACCGGACGCAGCCGGCGGTGAGCCAGGCGATTGCGAAGCTGGAGGCGGAGCTGGGCGAGGTGCTGCTGGAGCGGTCGTCGCGCGATGGGACGCTGACAGATGCGGGCGAGGTGCTGCGCGAGTATGCGCAGAAGCTGCTGAACCTGCGCAGCGAGGCGGCGGGTGCGCTGACGGAGCTACGGGAGCTGCATCGCGGGCGGCTGAACCTGGCGGCGAACGAATACACGTGCCTCTATTTGCTGCCGCTGCTGGACGAGTTCCGGCGGAAGAATCCGCGGATCAAGGTGACGGTGCAGCGGGCGCTGGCGAGCCGGATTGCCGACGATGTGCTGCTGCACTCGGTGGAGATCGGGGTGCTGAGCTTCCGGCCGGACGACGCGCAGATCCGGTCGGTGGTGGTGTACCGGGACGAGCTGGATTTTGTGGTGAATCCGAACAGCCCGCTGGCCAAGGCGGAGGAGGTGTCGATCCGGCAGCTGGGGACGCAGAACTTTATTGCGCACAATATCTCGTCGCCGCAGCGGCAGAAGGTGATTGAGACGTTCAAGCGGCACAAGACGCCGCTGCGGATGGGGGTGGAGCTGCCGTCGCTGGAGGCGATCAAGCGGTTTGTGGAGATGGGCAACGGCGTGGCGCTGGTGCCGGGGCTGACGGTGCGGACGGAGCTGGCGAGCGGCTCGCTGGTGCGGGTACGGGTGAAGGAGTTGCAACTGGAGCGGAAGCTGCGGCTGGTGTATCGAAGGCAGGCGAGCCTGTCGCACGTGGCGGTGGCGTTTCTGAAAATTGTGGAGGCGTATGCGGCGTCGCATGGCGATCCCTATTGCTATCAGGCGGAACGGGGCGGCTGAGGGGGAAGGCTGCGACGTCGTAGAACCCGGCTGCAGGCGCGGGGGTGGGCCTGGCAGGACGGCGGAAGAGCTTGCGGGCGCTGCGATTCCGGCGGTGAAAATTGTTTTCGTTTGGTCAAACTCTTATGGCGGGTGGTTCGTCTGTAGCGGTAGACTTGTCCGCCGGAGAATGTATGCCGGCATCGACACTGGAGACTATTCAATGAATATGACAATGATTCGGAAGTATGCCGCACGCGCAGGCGTGGTGGCATTGTGTACTGCCGCGCTGAGCACGGTGCCGATGATGGCGCAGGGCGGTGGCGGCGGTGGCCGTGGCATGATGACCCCGGAGGCGCGCGTGGCCGCGATCGACAAGGCCGTGACGCTGACGGACGACCAGAAGACGAAGATCACGGCGATCTATACGGCCGACATGAAGAAGATGCAGGATCTGCGGGCGGCGCAGGACCCGGATATGCGCACCAAGATGCAGGCGATGCGCGCGGACGAGAACACGCAGATCAAGGCGTTGCTGACGGACGATCAGAAGCCGAAGTTCGACGCGTATCTCGCCTCGATGCCACAGGGCCGTGGCGGCGGCGGTGGCGGTGGACAGGCTCCTCCTCCCCCCCCACAATAAGAATTGCCGACAAAATGAAAAAAGGCCGGGGAGCGCGATTCAAATCCCCGGCCTTGTTGCGTCCGGACACCCATGGGAGCCGGGCTACGGGTACAATGATGGGAGTGCCCGCGCCATTGATCTTGTCTTTTTGAGTCCCGGGGCTTGAGTTGGAGAAGGAACGAGAAGGGGTAGAAACGAAGCATGAAGAAGACGATGTTGTTGGGCGTGCTGATGCTGTCGGCCGCTGCAGGGTACGCGCAGGAGAGCCGGCAAGATGTGAGCTTCAGCGGCACCGGAATCTTCGGTCCCACCATTCACGGCGCCAACGATGTGAAGCAGAGCATGACGGGGGCGCTCGGGTTAGTGCTGAGCTACCGGTATATGCTGACTCCACGGAGCGCGATCGAGGTGAACTACGGCTTCGCGCAGGACAACCAGAAGTACATCACCAGCTATGAGCCGTATGCCCGCATCCACTCGCGCCAGCAGGAAGTTACCGGCGCGTATGTTTTCGGTCTTACGTTCAAGCGCTTCAATCCGTTTCTGGAGGCGGGGGTGGGGACGCTGATCTTCACGCCGGTCCTGGACAATGAGACGAACCTGCTGGGGACCAAGAGCTCGAAGGGAGTGGCTGGGCTGTTCGGCGGGGGATTGGCGTATGAATTGAGCCCCAGCTTCGACATTCGCGCGGAGTACCGGGGCCTGCTGACCAAGACCCCGTCGTTTGGCGAGACGCAGGGGTCAGAGGATTTTTCGACGAATCGCTACGAGATCATTTCGGTGCCGACGATCGGCGTTGCGTACCATTTTTAGGTGCCAGGTGCCAGGTGCCAGGTGCCAGGTGCCAGGTGCCAGGGTAAAGACTTAGGCCCCCATCTCTCATCGAGGGATGGGGGTTTTGCATGTCAGGCAGTCGGGTGGAGGGGGTTAACGGCGGCGGGGCTTGCCGGCGAAGTGGTAGGCGACGCCGATGGTGACGATTTGCGGGGTGAAGCCGCCGTTGGGGAAGTTGGTCCAGCTCTGGAACTCGTACTCCCCGCGGATGCGCAGGCTGGGGCCGAGGTTGAAGTCCGCTCCGACGGCGACGGCGTAGAGGGTGTAGGCGAGCTCGGTCTGGCCGGTGGGATATTCGAATTGGCCGCGGCCGATCATGGCCTTGACGTAGGGAAGCAGCGCGCCGTAGGTGCGGAAGTAGCGGCCGCCGACCAGGTAGGTCCGCTCGAAACTCTGGTCGCCGTTGGTGCTGTTGACCTGGTGGAATTCCGCCTCCGCGCCGAAGTGGGTGCGGAAGTCGAAGTCGCCGTACACGGTGAAACCCTGGAAGGTCTGGTGCACGTAGTCGGGGTCGGCGAAGCTGTAGCCGGCGCCGATCTGGGCGTCGCCGACGCGCGATGCGGTGGGCAGGGCCTGGCTGTGGAGCAGAGACGCTGCCCCGAGCAGGAACGCGAGCGCGAGGGCGGGTTTCGCCAACCGCGGGCATGGCATGCGTATTTGAGGGGCCCGGGCTGGTTGCCGGTTGACCGATGAGGCAGCCTCAGCCATGGCGGAATTATGAAACACGCTGGGGCCGCTCAATCACGAGGAATCTCCGTTGGGGACGGACTAAAGGCAACGAGAGCGATTATAGCGCTCTGATTTCCATGCGGCCCAGATGCGGAGATGGGCGGTGTCTAGCGGAAGCGGTAGGCGGCGCCGATGGTGAAGACGGTTGGGGTGAGGCCGGTCTTATAGGACCAGTGCTGGTATTCGAAATCGAAGGCGCGCACCACGATGTGTTTGGTGGCGCGGATGTCGAGCCCGGCGCCCCCGGCGTAGGTGAAGTAGGTTCCGGCGCCGCCCTCGGGGTTATCCTGTGCCTCTTGGATGACGATGGAGCCGACCCCGAAGAGGGCCTTGGCATAGAGGCTGAAGCGGCCGCGGGGATAGATGTATCTGGGGCCGACCAGGTAACTGTTTTCGGCAAGATCCTGGGGCGTGATGAGGGCGATGTAGTGAAGGTCGGCCTCGACTCCCCAGTGCGGGCGGAAATCGTAGTCAACAAATCCCGAGCCGCCCTGGATGACCCTCTGCCCGTAATCCGGTTCGGCGAAGGAGTATCCGCCGCCGGCCTGGAGCTCGCCCTTGGCGGTAGCCGTGGGCATGGCCTGGGCATGGAGCAAGGAAGCGACGGAGAGCAGTCCGGCAAACGTCGCGATGGAAATCAAGGTCTTGAGCATTCCGTCTCCTCAAACAAACCACCCGTGCTGCTGCCATGGATTGCACTTATTCGATGCGTGCAAACCCATAGTAGAGCATTCGGGTGGGTTACCGGACCCTGGTGCGGCTCCCCTACTGTGGAGCGACCGTGGTGGGCGCAGCCGGCTGGGCTCCGGGATCGGCAGCCGCAGTGGCCGGCGCGGTCTCCGCCGGAGCACTGGCCGCGGCGGGAGTGGCGGCCGGCGGGGCCGGAGCGGCGTAGTAGGCCAGCTTCAGGTAGACGGGCTCAACTTCGAACGGCATCTTGTCGCGCTCGTTGATGATGGGCTCGAAGCTGGGATGGATCTGGACGACCTGGTCGGTCCAGGGATCGAAGCGCAGGAAGCTGGCCAGGGGCATGGCTGCCATCTGCTTCAGGTCCTTCATGTCGAGCTTGATGCCCTTGGGGACCATGGCCTGCATCCAGAAGGTGGGGTCCTTGTCGCTCTTGATGAGGGCGTCGCCGATCATGGGCGTATTGAGCGCGGGCAGGCCCTTCAGGCGCTGCTGCAACTGCTCAAGGTAGAGGCCGAAGTACTGCTGGTCGCCGGCGAGTTCTTTGGCGTTGAGCAGATCCATTGCCTTCTTGGCGGCGGCCTCGTTGTCGGCGTCGGTGTGGTGCATGGGGATACGTTCAAACACCGAGGTGGAGGGGAAGAGCAGGCGGTCGCTGAACGCGTACTTGGTGTCCAGGCGATGGTCGAGGATGATGTGGGCCAATTGGAAGGCGAGCAGAGCGTCGAGGTCGCCCTGCTGCTGCTTGCCATCGGCGGTCATGACGCTGGTGGTGTCGATGAGGCTCTTGGAAAGGATGATGGTGTTGCCGACTGCGAGCGATTCGAGCGGCTCGGTGAGCAAGGTGCGGACGCGGATGGGGCGGCTGACCTGAATGTTGTTATAGACCAGGATGTTGTTGGCGAGGGCTTCGAGGGTCTTGTCGAAGTCGCTGGGGGCGTCGAGCAGGCCGGCCTGGAACAGGCGCTCGATGACGTTGTCCTCGGCCTGCTGCTGCCATTCGCGCTGCGCGCCGAGCGGGCTGACGTCGGGAGCGTCGTTGGAGACGTCCTGGGCGTTGACCACGCTGAGCGAGGTGTTTTCGGCGTTGGTGTCGGGAACCTTGAGGGCGTAGCCCCAGACGTAGTTGATGGCCTTGAAGCGGAGCGTGCTTTCCGGGCTCTTGGGGTCGCTCTCTTCCACGTAGAAGGAGGTGGGCAGCCACAGGCCGGGCTGGACGTTGGTGCGCCAGCTATCGAAGTGGTAGAACTCCTTCATCGTCTGGATGCTGCCGGCGAAGTCGCCGTTGAAGCGGACCACGTTGCCATCGTGGGTTTCCACCCAGATGCGGCCGAAGAAGCGGCCATACTCGCGCTTGCCGCTGATGGGCTGGACGTCGAAGACGGCGGTGGGGATGTTGCCGAGGAAGTCGTTGCGGATGAAGGTGAAGGTGTAGTGCTCGCGGTCGAAGCTGTTCGAGTCCATCAGGATCATCTGGACGAAGCCGGACTCGTGGAAGGTGAGGCGGAGGCTCGAGGAGATGCCGCCGAGGGCGGCGAAGGAGCTGGTGAAGACCGACAGCTTGCTCTTCTTGGCTTCGAAGTTGCCTTTGTAATCCTTGTAGGAGTCGTCGTTGATGACCTTGGCGAAGTCGACGCGGGCGAGGTGGTGCTCGTCGGACTCCGGCACCTGGAGCAGGAGCGCGTCGGGCTTCATGTTCTGGATGTAGGTCTCGACCAGGGGAGTGCGCTCCTTGACGGCCTTGATGACTTCCTTCTCGCGGCCGATGGCCTTGTCGATGAGGGCATTCTGCGCCGGGGTCAGCTTGCGCCCTGGCATGGTGTCCTGGTCGACTTTCTTCTTGCCGAAGATGGCCGCTCGCGCCGGCGCAGGGCAGGTTGCCGCGAGGAGAAGGGTCAATAGCGTTGCACCAGCGAAGGATCGTGTGCGAGAAATCATGATTTGCGGCTCCCTAGGGTGACCTTCAGATCACCTTCATAAGTTCGTTCAGCGAGTTCGTAAAACCATTGGCCGAAATGCGAATTGCTTCAAATACGACAAGGGTGCTTTCCGGTGCGGCGGAGCGATTCTCCTATCCCGCAAGCTGGAAGGCGACGTTGACGATTCCATCCCAGGTAATCGGGTGTCCGGACGCATCGGTTGCAGGCTCGAATCGGGTTGCCTGCACGGCGCGCTTGGCGGACTCGTCAAGACCGTGACCGAGCCCATTGATTACGCCCACAATCTCGACCGAGCCGGAAGGCAGGACGCGAATGTGAACCGTGACCACACCTTCGACATGCAACTGCTTGGCTTCTTCGGTGTAGTCCGGCTTAGGCTTGTAGATGACTTTGGGTGAGGTGCGCTGCGCGACCGAGACCGGAGCGCTCGCCTTGGGCATCGGCGGGGGTTCGGCCTGGCCGAGATTGACCTGCTGGCCCCCCTGAACCTTGCCGGTGCCGGTGCCGCCGGGCACGCCATGGGGGATGCCGGTGACGGCGACCACGCCGTTGCCCTTGATGGTGGTACCGCCGGGGCTTCCATTGCCGAGGACGACCTTGGTGGCGGGCGGGCCGTTGCCGGTGTTTGCGGAGTTCATTCCGGGCATGCCGGCCGCGAGATTGACGGAGGCGACGGCGGGCCCGTGGAGGTTATTCAGCGGGCTGGTGGAGTTTCCCAGGCGGACGGCGCTGGGATGAGGATCGTTATTGACCACGGAGGCGGCTTGCGGGTGGGCCAGGCTGACGGCGACCGGGGCGGCCATGGGGACGATGCGCTTGGGCGCGGCGGGCGCCACAATCGGCTTGGGCTCGTCCATCTTGACGATGGGCTGCTTGGGCAACTCGGGCGGCTTGACCACGGGGATGACGATCTTGGGGGTCTCGATTTTGGCGATCTCGGGCAGCTTGGGCTTGGGCGGGAGGATCTTGGGCTTGACGGGCTCGGGCTTCTTCTCCACCACCGGCACCACCAGCTCGGTGAGCATGTGGCTTCTCTGGACTGCCTGCTTGGCCGCGGCGAGGCTGAGGACGACGATGACCAGGCCCGCGAGCAGATTGATGCACACCGACGCGAGCATCGAGCTCTTGCTTTGGGTTCCGGCATCGAGAACGCCAAAATGGGCAAACTGCATGCTTTTTTGCGGTCCGGGATTTGCGCTGCGAAGAGGCGCTGCCATGGTCGGGATATTTCCTTGTTTCGGCCGTTCTGCCAGCGAGCGGCAAAGTGAGTTTAGTATGACGCAATCTGAGACGCCGAAGTAACAAACTGCGTTTACAACCGACCCCTGTTCGACCACTATTCTAGAGCGTCAGGACCCGAGAATTACGCACAAATGCCCGAAAAACCTGAAACTATACCGACTCTCTGAACGCTGCCTGCAATTCCATTTGGTGCGGTTACCATTGTCATCCGTTGCCTGCCGACGACGGGTTGCCCCGAGCATACCATTATTGCGTTGAAACGGGGCCTCGAGTCGCAGGCCTGCGCGCCTGACCACGGCGCCACATCAACCCTTTTCCCTTCTGGCGCTTGCTTCACTGACATCTTCCAATAACCCGGGTTCGGGGAAAATCACTCTTTTGAGACGAATCCCTATACTTTGGTTGTAGTGCGAAGCGTTCGCGCGTGGAGTAACGATGAAGATTCTTGTAACTGGAGGCGCCGGCTATATTGGCGGCACGGTGGTGCGCCTGCTGCTGGCCGGCGGCCACGCGGTAACCATTTTTGACAATCTTTGCCACAGCAAGCCGTCGGCGGTGGCAGCCGGCGCGGTATTTGTCGAGGGCGATCTGGCTGACCGGACGCTGCTGGAAGAGACCCTGGTGCTGGGGCGATTTGACGGCGTGATGCACTTTGCCGCGCTGATTGAAGCGGGCGAAAGCATGCAGCGGCCGGAGGTTTATTTCCGCAACAACACGGTGGGGACGCTGTCGCTGCTGGAGGCGATGCTGGCGACCGGGCACAACCGGCTGGTGTTCAGCTCGACGGCGGCGTGCTATGGCGAGCCGGTGAGCACGCCCATCCTGGAGGATGCGAAGCTGGAGCCGACGAACGCGTACGGCGAGAGCAAGCTGCTGGTGGAGGACATGCTGCGCTGGTTCAACCGCATCCATGGGCTTCGCTACGCGAGCCTGCGCTACTTCAATGTGGCGGGAGCGATCGCGGGCTATGGCGAGTCGCATGAGCCGGAATCTCACTTGATACCCCTGGTGCTGGACGTGGCGCTGGGGCGGCGGGAGAAGATCAAGATCTTCGGGACGGATTATCCGACCAAGGACGGCACCTGCATCCGCGACTACATCCATGTGAGCGATCTGGCGGACGCGCATCTGCTGGCGCTGGCGGCGCTGGAGAAGACGAGCCGGGTGATCTACAACATCGGCAACGGGCAGGGTTTCACGGTGCGCGAGGTGATCGAGTCGGTGCGGCGGGTGACGGGACGGGCGATCGCGGTGGAGGAGTGTCCGCGGCGGGCGGGCGACCCGGCGGTGCTGGTGGCGAGCTCGGAGAAGATCCAGCAGGAGCTGGGATGGAAGCCGAGGTTTCCTGAACTGGATGCGATTGTGGCGAGCGCCTGGGAGTGGCACCAGAAGCGGTACGCCTAGCAGGTCAGCGAGTCAGCGGGGAGGCAGGGCCGCGGGTGAGCGGGAGAGTTTGGCGAGGGCGCGGGTGAGGCGCTGGGGCGGAGGGTCGATCAGCGAGTCTTTGACGGCGGCGCGGTAGCCGCCCAGGTAGATGGAGTACATGACCGCGAGGGCGCAGCCTACGCCGAAGAAGAAGCCGATAAAGGCGCCAATCGCTGACGACCAGAGGACTGTCATGGGGCCAAGTCTAGCAGCCGGCTGGGCGCGCGGGAGCGAGGTTTGCGGATCACTGCGGGCATAGCGTACCTTTTTTCTGCGGAGTCAAGCTGAAACGGATTGAGTCGGCAACATAACGACTACGGGGGATGTGCGTGCATACGTCGGACGGTACGAATATGGAGTCGCTGCTGCGGGAGAACCGGGTGTTTCAGCCCCCCGTGGAGTTTGCCGCCAAGGCGCACATCAAGAGCCTGGAGCAGTACGAGGCAATGTACCGGCGCAGCGTGGAGGAGCCGGAGGCTTTCTGGGCCGAGGCGGCGGGTGAGCTGGAGTGGTTCCGGCCGTGGGAGAGAGTGCTGGACGGCAAGATGGGCCAGGCGCGGTGGTTCACGGGCGGGAAGCTGAACCTGAGCCACAACTGCGTGGACCGGCACGCCAACGGCGCCCGGCGGGACAAGGTGGCGCTGCTGTGGGAGGGTGAGCCGGGCGAGGTGCGGAAGCTGACGTTTGGCGACCTGCATGCGCAGGTGCAGCGGTTCGCCAATGTGCTGAAGGGGCTGGGCATCCGGCGCGGCGACCGGGTGGCGATCTATATGGGGATGTGTCCGGAGCTGGCGATTGCGATGCTGGCGTGCGCGCGGATCGGCGCGGTGCATTCGGTGATCTTCGGGGGCTTTGCGGCGCAGGCGATTGTGGACCGGGTGAACGATTCGGCGTGCGTTGCGGTGCTGACGCAGGACGTAAGCTACCGGCGCGGCACCGAGGTGCGGCTGAAGGAGATTGTGGATGAGGCGATGGACCGCTGCCCCACGGTCCGCAACGTGGTGGTGTACCGCAGGGCGGAGGCGTGGGAGCCGTCGGTGAAGATGCGGCCGGGACGCGACCTGTGGTGGCACGAACTGATGAATGCGGTGGAACCGGTATGCGCGGCGGAGTGGATGGACGCCGAAGACCTGCTGTTCATCCTGTACACGTCGGGGACGACGGGCAAGCCGAAGGGGCTGGTGCACTCGACCGGCGGCTACTCGGTGCAGAGTTATCTGACGGCGAAGTATGTGTTCGATCTGCACGAGGACGATGTGTACTGGTGCACGGCGGATATTGGCTGGGTGACGGGCCACTCGTACGTGGTGTATGGGCCGCTGCAGAACGGGGCGACGGTGGTGATGTATGAAGGCGCGCCGAACTTTCCGGACAACGGGCGCTTCTGGAAGATCATCGACGAGCACAAGGTGAGCGTGTTTTATACGGCGCCGACGGCGATTCGCGCGTTCATCAAGTGGGGCGACGAGTGGGTGCACAAGCACTCGCTGGAGTCGCTGCGGCTGCTGGGGACGGTGGGTGAGCCGATCAATCCGGAAGCGTGGATGTGGTACCACCGCGAGATTGGCAAGGAGCGCTGCCCGATCGTGGATACGTGGTGGCAGACGGAGACGGGAACGATCATGATTTCGCCGATACCGGGAGCGGTGGCGACCAAGCCGGGTTCGGCGACGCGGCCGTTCTTCGGGATCGTGCCCGAGGTGGTTACGAAGGAAGGCGAGCCGGTGCCGCTGGGGCAGGGCGGACTGCTGGTGGTGCGCAAGCCGTGGCCGTCGATGGCGCGGACCATCTGGGGCGATGCCGCGCGCTACCAGGAGACGTATCTGTCGCAGATCCCGGGCAGCTACTTTACCGGCGACGGCGCGCGCTGGGACGCGGACGGCTACTACTGGCTGATGGGCCGGGTGGACGACGTAATCAACGTGAGCGGACACCGGCTGGGGACGATGGAGATCGAGTCGGCGCTGGTGGCGCACCCGGCGGTGGCGGAGGCAGCGGTGGTAGGACGGCCGGACGACTTGAAGGGCCAGGCGATTGCGGCGTTCGTGTCGCTGGAGCAGGGCCACAAGCCGAGCGAGGAGCTGCGCCAGGAGTTGCGGAAGTGGGTGGCCAAGGAGATTGGCGCGCTGGCGCGGCCCGACGATCTGCGGTTTACGCAGATGCTGCCGAAGACGCGCTCGGGCAAGATCATGCGCCGGCTGCTGCGCGAACTGGCAACCACCGGCGACGTGAAGGGCGATACGACCACGCTCGAAGACTTTGCGGTGCTGGCCAAGTTGCGGGAAGGCGACGAGTAGGGTTGCTGGGGTGCGCCGGAAGGACTACGCGACGGCGTTGGTGAGCGTGTTGCCGATGCCGTTAAACGTGTTCGCGATGGAAGTCGCGAGGCCACTCTCCGAAGCGACGGAGCCGAGGCCCACGAGTGCTGCGATCAACGCGTACTCAATCAGGTCCTGACCGGAATCTTCCTGGATCAGCTTGCTCATGAAGTGCTTCATGGTTCTGTTCCTCCTGGTGCAACTTACTCGGAGGCACCCCGGGCGTGCGAGTCCCTGGCGATCCTAAGAGGGTAGGCCAAGCCGGCTGGGAGGGTGAATCACCCGCAGGTGTGATCGATAACCGCCCTTTGGGGCAGGGGGCCGTCGAGGCTCTGGATGAAGCGCCCGGAGGCGCAAGGCGCGAATCATTCGCGGCGGCAGCGGAAGGGGTTGGGTGGGCGCGGAGGAGATCAGGAGGCGGAGTGGACGCGGGTAGAGCGGGGCTGGCGCTTTCTGCGGTGGAGGTCTGCGGGGACTTCAGTGTCGGAGACAAGTGCCAATGGGCAGAGATGCTGGGGGTGGTTTTCCCTGCAGCCGTCGGCATCCCAGCGGACCAGGGTGCAACCTCCTTTGAGGCAATCGACTCGGCGCGCGAGGGTCTGCTGCAACTGGCGTTTTTCGGCCTCACTGTGGATGAGCAGGGCGTGAGTGTCGTTCATCTGCTTGTGGGTCATGTGGTGGCCGTCGTCCCACAGGATGGTTTTATCGGGCTGCACGGTGCCCATGCCGCCGTTGGCGATCCAGACGACGCGGCTGCCAGGCACAAGCCCATCGACAAACTGGCGGATGCTGTGACGGTTCGATCGGGATTCCATGGCGGCTCCCTTCGTACTGTGCGGACGCGATCATAGCGCGACCGCGAGATGGCGGTCAACGCGGAGTTGGGGCGGGTGCCGAGAGGGCCAACGCACCGGGCGCGACCGGCGACGGTACAATTGCCGCGACGCAGAACGGATGAGAAGGGACAATCGATGGCACTGACGCGACGTGGATTTCTGGCCGGAACCTCCGGTGTGGGCGCGGGGATGCTGGCGCGCCGGAGCGGATTGGCGCAACTGATCGGGGCGGTGGTTGGCGAAGCGAACGGGTTCGCGGCGCCGGGCGAGCTCAAGGCGAAGTACTTTGGCAGCTTCTGGGAGTTGCCGGTGGGAGCGGTGAAGGCGCGCGGCTGGATTGAAGGCTGGCTGGGGCGGCAGCTGGAGGGACTGACCGGCCATCCGGAAAACCTGGGGTATCCGTATGACACGTGCATGCTGGCGGGAAAGATTCCGCCGCCGGCGGTGAAGCACGGGGAAAACTGGTGGCCGTATGAACAGTCGAGCTACTTCTTCGACGGCTCGACGCGGCTGGGACTTTTGCTGGACACGCCGGCGGCGCAGAAGATTCCGTCCGGCCTGATGGAGTACGTTCTGGGGCACAGCGGGACGGAGAGCCTTGGCGAGTCGAAGTGGAAATGGCCGAATGTGGTGGCGGGACGCGCGTTGATGGCCGAGTACGCGGGCACGGGCGATCCGGCTGCCGTGGAGGTGCTGAAGAATTATCTGCTGGCGACCGAGCCGGGCGGCGGACGGGATGGGTTTCTGGCGGAGGAAGCACTGTACATTTATGGGCTGACCGGGGACGAACGGCTGCACGACTTTGCCGAGGCCAGCTACGACTACTACTTCTTCAGCAATGCGAAGTCGTTTTCGCAGCAGGACAAGATCCGCGGCGCCGCGCCGCTGCGCGAGCATGGAGTGACGGCGGCGGAGCAACTGAAGCTGCTGCCGCTGATGTATTCGTACACGGGAAATGCCGAGGCCCTGGAGCTGGCGAAGCTGGCCTATGCGAAGGTGGTGGCCGACAGCCTGATGCCGGACGGGGGGATCGTCAGCTCGGAGTACCTGGGGACGGCGGCGTTCGATTCGCTGCACGAGACCTGCGACATTACTGACTGGTCGTGGAGCTTTGGCTACATGCTGATGGCGAGCGGCGAGGGGGTGTGGGGAGACCGCATCGAGCGGACGATCTTCAATGCGCTGCCGGGAGCGGTGACGAAGGACTTTAAGCAGCTGCAGTATTTTTCGAGCGCGAACCAGGTGCTGGCGTCGAGCACCTGCTGCCCGCGGGACGCGATGACGCGGATGTCGTACCGGGCGGCGCACGATACCGAGTGCTGCACGGGGAATGTGAACCGCGCCATGCCGAACTATGTGATCCGGATGTGGATGCGCGCGGAGGACGGGTTGGCGGCGGCGCTGTATGGACCGTGCGAGGTGAATACCACGATCGACGGAGCGGCGGTTGGGATTACGGAGACGACGGATTACCCGTTCCGGGATACGGTCAGCTTCAAGGTAAAGCTGGCCAAGCCGGCGACGTTTACGCTGCACCTGCGCATTCCGGAGTGGTGCGACGGCGCAAGCATTCGGATCAATGGCAAAGCGAGCGCGATGCAGGCGGCGGCGGGGACGTTTGCGCCGGTGAGGCGCGAGTTTCGCGATGGGGACGTGATTGCATTGCATCTGCCGATGCAGGTGGCGCTGGAGAGGTGGTTTGCGGACAGCGCGCGAGCGGTGCGGCGCGGGCCGCTGGTGTACTCGCTGAAGATGGACGAGAAGCGGGTGGAGAGCACGCAGGATGCGGAGGCAATCCGGCGGGTGCTGAAGGGGAATGACATTGCCGGGTTTCCGGCGGTGGAGTTCTTCCCGCAGAGCGAATGGCGTTACGGAGTGGATGCCGGGCTGGACGCCAATTTGAAAAAGATCGTCGTGAAGGAAATGCCGATGCCGGAGAACCCGTTCCTGGCGGAGACGGCGCCGGTGCGGCTGGGCGTGCCGCTGCGCCGGCTGGAAAAGTGGGCGGCGGAGTGGAAGCCGGTGGCCGATCCGTCTGAGGAGGACCTGAAGCAGGCGCCAAAGAATCCGGCGAATCTTCCGAGTGCGGCCGAGAGGCAAGCGCCGGGCGCGGTGACGATGATGACGCTGGTGCCGTATGGCGCGACGCATCTGCGGCTGACCACTTTGCCGGTGATTGGGTAGAGCGGGTAAGGAGCAAGTGCGGCGGGCGAGGGATCAGGGAGTGGCGTGCGCCGGAGGGCGGTCCGGTTCGAGGCGGGCGGCCAGCCACAGGGCTGCGGCGGAAAGAACCAGGCCGGCGAGGACGTCGATGAGGTAGTGCCAGCCGGTGGTGATGGTGGCGACGCAGATGAGTGCGGCGAGGGTCCAGGCGGGGATACGGAGCCAGCGGAGTGACGCCAATGCGGCCGCGGACAGGACCGCGAGAACGGTGTGGAATGAGGGGAACGAGACGATGCCGGCGTGGTCCGATTCGAGTTGGACGGGGCCCGGCGATTTGAGCCGCGCGAGGTAGGCGGTGATCTCAGCCTGCCGGGCGGTGGGCTGGAGGGGTTGAGTGATCCATGGGCCGGCGGCGGGCACGAAGGCGAAGAGGATGGCGGTGACGATGGCGGCGAGGACGACACCGGTGATGTATCTCCGGGTCAGCAGCGGGCGTCCGCAGATGGGCGGCAGCAGGATGGCCGCGAGGATGAAGAGAGAGGTGAGGTCGTACGCGTGGGCGAGGATGGCGCCGGCCAGAGGAAAACGGGCGAAGGCGTGGACGATGGTTGCGGTGTGGAAGTGCAGGCCGGCATCGACGGCGTTGAGTTGGCGGTCGGCGAGGGGATAGGGGCTGCGGCCGGCGATCTGGATGAGCAGGGCGAGCGCGTCGACGAGGAGGATGGCCCAGATGGCGAGTTTGCAGGTGTCGATGAGCCGGGGAAGCGGACGCCAACAGCAGTAGCCGAGGCACGCGAGCAGCATGAGCAGGCTGGGCCAGAGGTCAGTGTATTGCGAGAGGCCGGTGAGCTGGACACGGCGGGCGAGAAGAATGTCGGTGGGAATGAGGACCAGCAGAAGCAGTGCGACCCTGCGATCGAAGGGCGTGGCGAGGCGTCTCCAGGCGGGCGGGGCAGCGGCAATGATCTGGGCGGGGACTGCCTGGGATTCCATGGCTGAATATTACCTGTGGCCGGGGAAAGCGAAGCGCCGCGCCAGCCCCGGCTGCTAGAGCAGGTTGCTGGCGGGGCGGGTGGGCAGGGTGAAGTGGAAGGTTGAGCCCTTGCCGACGGTGCTGGTGGCCCAGATGCGGCCGCCGTGCTGGCTGACGATGGAGCGGCAGATGGCGAGGCCGAGGCCGGTGCCGCCCATGGTGCGGGAGTCGGAGGCGTCGACCTGGTGGAAGCGCTCGAAGATGGATCTCGAGCTTGTCTTCGGGGATGCCGCGGCCCTGGTCGCGGACCTGGATCTCGGCCTCGTTGGCGTCGATGCGGCGCGCGCGGAGGTGGATTTCGGTGTTGGGCGGCGAGAACTTGATGGCGTTGGAGATGAGGTTGGTGAGGGTCTGGAGGACGCGGTCGGGGTCGGCCCAGACGTTGACGCCCTGGGAGTTGAAGGTGATGCGGAGCTGGGCCTTGGAGGCGCCGGTCTGCTGCAGGCCGGCGGCGCGGCGGAAGAGGTCGTCGGCGGAGCACATGGTGTAGTGGAGCTCGGCCTTGCCGGAGCCGATGCGCTCGAGCTCGAGGATGTCGTTGACCAGGCGGACCAGGCGGTCGGTGTTGCCGGTGGCGATGTCGAGCATCTGCTGGAGCTTTTCCGGGCGCGTCGTTGAGGGTGCCTCCGGTGATGAGGCCAAGCGCGGCGCGGAGCGAGGTGAGCGGGGTGCGCAGCTCGTGCGAGACGGTGGAGATGAACTCGTCCTTCATGCGGTCGAGAGCGCGGCGCTCGGTGGTGTCGGTGAAGGCGACGACGACGCCGACTGCCTTGCCGGCGGGCGCAGCGTCGGGCGAGGCGGGGTCAGCTTCGGGGACTGGCGCTTCGGATTGGATTTCGATTTGCGGGCGCGCGACGTATTCGACCGGGAAGCTGGTGCCGTCCTTGCGCCAGAAGACCTCGTTGGAGACGCGGACGGTGTCGAGGTCGTTGATGGTGTTGCGAATCGGGCACTCTTCCTGCGGGTAGGGGGTGCCGTCGGCGCGGGTATGGTGGATGAGCGCGTGCATGTTCTGGCCGAGGAACTCTTCTGGCTTGTAACCGAGCATCTGCGAGGCGGCGGGATTGATGACGGTCACGCGGCCTTCGAGGTCGATGCCGAAGATGCCGTCGCCGACGGACTCCAGGATGGAGTCGGATTGGCGGCTGAGCGCGCGGAGTCGTTCCTCGGCGCGCACCTGCTCGCTGATGTCGACGCCGAAGCCGAGGACGTAGGGATCGCGGCCGGGGACTTCGATGAGCTTGTTGCGATAGGCGATGACGCGGATCTTCGCCGTCGACGTGGCGGAGGTGCAGCATGCCCTGCACCTCGCCGCGGCGAATGATTTCGCTGAGGTACTTGTCGAAGGCGGCGCGGCGCTCCTCGGGCATGAACTCGGAGAGGCGATGGCCGGTCATCTCTTCGCGGGTGAGGCCGATGCTTTGCGCGCCGTGGGTGTTGACGGAGAGCAGGACGCCCTGGAGGTCGTGGGTGCAGACCATGCCCAGCGAACCTTCGACGAGCTGGCGGTAGCGCGCTTCGCTTTCGCGCAGAGTTGACTCAGCGCTGCGCTGGACGGTGACATCGATGCCGGTGGCGATGATGAAATTGACGTTGCCCTGTTCGTCGAGCAGAGGCGAGGCCGACCAAGCGATGCGGCGCAGGCTGCCGTCGCGGTGGACCCACTGGTTTTCAAAGGCGGCGGGAAAGCCGTCGGCGCGGAGGCGCTCGAAGTCCTCGATTGCGGCGGGCACATCGGAGTGGGGGATGAGCTTGTCCCAGAGGTAGCGCCCGACGAGGGAGGGGAAGTCGTAGCCGGAGGTGGTCTCGCAGGCGCGGTTGAAGCGGACGATGCGGCCGGCGGTGTCGAAGACGGCGACCAGGGCGTCGACGGTGTCGAGCACGGTGGAGACGAAGTTGCGCTCGACGATGAGGGCCGACTCGATGCGCTGGCGGGAGCGGGCGATGCTGTCCATCTGGCGCTGGGCGTGGCCGAGCTCGATGGTGGTCATGGCCTGGCGGCCGAGGATGGTGAGGGTCTGGGTCTGGAAGGGAGTGAGCCTGCGGGAGGCGGCATCCAGCACGAACAGTGCGCCGACGCGCACACCGGTGGGGGTGACGAGCGGCGCTCCGGCATAGAAACGGAAGGTGCGGCCGGAGAGAAAGATCCCGCCGGGAGCGAATGCGGGGTGGTTGCGGGTGTCGGGGATTTCGTAGACGTTCTGCGTGCTGAAGGGCGGGGCAGCGGGCAGGGTTCCGAGCGGAAGTTCCGTTTCTGGAATACCATAGCGGCCATGGATGCAGATGCGGTTGGCGGCGGCGAGAGAGATCCCGGCGACCGGGGCGCTGCAGATTTTGGCGGCGAGTTCCGCGAGATCGTCCATTGCCGGATCGGGCGCAGCATCGAGGATCTGATAGCGTTCGAGGGCTTCGAGACGCTGAGCATCACCGCGTGTTACTTCGCTTTTGGGCAAGGTGCCGTTCATCGTACCTGATCCATGGTAGGGCTTGCATCTGTTTGAGGCTCTGGTACTTTCGGGGAACGGCATGGCACTTCAGCGCGCTCGCGCAGGCCAGAGAAAAGCGGGTGCTGGCGGCGAATTGAGAGGTGCGGGTGCATCGAATGAAGGCCGGTACGCGTCGAAAGCGAATAAGGCCCGTCGCACAGATTGGTATACTTGAAGGCTGTGACTCTGTGCGCGGCAACGCGCATGGAGCGACGAACCCAGACAGGCGAGAGCATGGATGAATTGCTGGCCGGGATCAAGTCGCCGGCGGATGTAAAGCGGTTGACCATACCGCAACTGACTCAACTTGCTGAAGAGATTCGCGAGCGGCTGATTGTCGGCGTTTCCAAGACCGGCGGGCATATTGGCCCGAACCTGGGCGTGGTGGAGTTGACGCTGGCGATGCACTTCGTCTTCGATACGCCGCGCGACAGCTTTGTCTTCGACGTGAGCCACCAGGCGTATGTGCACAAAATGCTGACCGGCCGCAACGACCGGTTTGAGACCATCCGGCAGCCGGGCGGGCTGAATGGCTTTATGCTGCGCACGGAAAGCGAGCATGACAGCTACGGGGCCGGCCATGCCGGCACGGCGCTGAGCGCGGCGCTGGGCATGGCCGTGGCGCGGGACATGTCGGGCGGCAAGGAACACATTGTGGCGCTGTGCGGCGACGCTGCGTTTACCAACGGCGTTTCGTTTGAGGCACTGAACAATATCGCGGCACAGACGCGGCGGCTGATTGTGGTGCTGAACGATAACGCCTGGTCGATCGACAAGAATGTCGGGGCGATTGCCGAGTACTTCCACAAGATTGTGACCAACCCGACGATCGCCGGGCTGCATGACCGCGCGGCCGGATTGCTGGAGCGGTTCGGCGGCAAGACGGTGCGGCACGTGGCGCGCAAGGCGGAAGAGGCGGCGAAAGGGTTGATCGGGCCGGGCATGCTGTTCGAGGAGTTCGGCCTGAGCTACTACGGCCCGGTGGATGGGCACAACCTGCCGCTGCTGATTGAGACATTCAAGTTCCTGAAGCAACAGAACAAGCCGGTGATCCTGCATGCGATTACGCAGAAGGGCCGCGGCTTCCAGCCAGCGCTGGAGAAGCAGAAAAAGTTCCATGGGCTGGGGCCCTACGATCCGGAGACGGGCGAAACCAAACCGACGGGGCAGAAGACGTATTCGGAGATCTTCGCCGAGACGCTGGCGAAGCTGGCGGACGGCAACGAGAAGGTGGTTGCGATTACGGCGGCGATGCCGAACGGCACGGCGCTGGATCTGTTCCGGCCGCGGCATCCGAAGCGATATTTCGACGTGGGGATTGCGGAAGAGCATGCGGTGATTTTTGCGGCAGGCATGGCAACCAAGGGGTACAAGCCATTCTGCGCGATCTACTCGACCTTTTTGCAGCGCGCGTTCGACCCGATTGTGCATGACGTATGCCTGCAGAACCTGCCGGTGGTGTTCTGCATGGACCGCGGCGGGCTGTCGGGCGACGATGGGCCGACCCACCATGGACTGTTCGACATCAGCTACCTGCGCGGCATTCCCAACATCCTCCACATGGTGCCGAAGGACGAGGACGAGCTGGCCGACATGATGTACACGGCGATGCTGCACGAAGGGCCGTCGGCGATCCGCTATCCGCGCGGCGCGGGGCCGGGAGTGAAGGTGAAAGAGAAGCCGCGAGCGCTGGCGATCGGCGTGGCCGAGGTGGTGAAAGACGGGCACGACGTGGCGATCTTCGGGTTGGGCGCGATGCTGCCGGAGGCGAAGCGGCTGGCGGCGATGCTGGAGCGTGAGGGGTTTTCGGCGGCGGTGATCAATCCGCGGTTTGCCAAGCCGATCGATCACGCGTGCGTGGCCGAGTTTGGGCGGCACTGTGGATTGATGGTGACGCTGGAAGACCATGTGCTGGCAGGAGGGTTCGGCTCGGCGGTGCTGGAAACGCTGAACGAACTGGAGCTGCCGGTGCCGGTGGTGCGCGTGGGCTGGCCGGACTCGTTCATCGAGCACGGCAAGGTGGAGCAACTGCGTGAGAAGTACGGCCTGACGGCGGAGGCGGCGCTGGAGAAGGCGCGGCCCTACCTGGCGGCGATGGAAAGCCGGCGCATGGCGCTGCGGTAAGGCAGGCCGGAAGAAACAGAAAGGCGCCTCCGAAGAGGCGCCCCGTCCCTACGGAATGGGACAAACTGAATTTAGCTTGGCATCAGCACCGTGTCGATGACATCGATGACGCCGTTCGACTGATACACGTTGGCCGTGGTGATGGTGGCCATGCCGCCTTTTTCGTCGGTCAGCATGATCTTCTTGCCGGACATGGTGGCGGTGAGCTTGCCGCCCTCGACGGTGGTCATTTCGTACTTGCCGCCGCCTGCCTTGATCCCGGCCTCGATGTCCCTGGCGCTGAGCCGGCCGGGGACGACGTGGTAGGTGAGGATTTTGGTGAGGGTTGCCTTGTTCTCCGGCTTCACCAGGGTGTCGACCGTGCCGGCGGGAAGCTTGGCGAAGGCGTCGTTGGTGGGCGCGAAGACGGTGAAGGGGCCGGGTGAGTTGAGGGTGTCGACCAGGCCGGCAGCCTTGACGGCGGCGACCAGGGTGGTGTGGATCGGCGAATTCACTGCGTTCTCGACGATGGTCTTGGAGGGGTACATGGCAGCGCCGCCGACCATGGGGTCCTTCATGCCGCTCATTTGAGAGGAAGCGGTGAACGAGGTGATGGCGAATGCGGCTGCGGCAACGGAGGCGAGGATTGTCTTCTTCATGGTGTTGTCCCTTTCAGTTTGGTGAGAGTCCAGAACTTGTGCGAGCGCTCACTACCATCAACGCCCGGGCAAGGGAACTGGATTGGCAGATTCTGATCGGATGAGCGGAAAAAGGCGCTGCACCACGGCGATGCGAGGCCATGTGCACGGGATCAAAGGGCTGCGCGCGGATGTTTGACCGCGTCGACGCCGCCCCTACCCGGAGGGTGGATTGACAAGCGCGCACAGCCCCAAGTCAACTTGGAGGTGCGCAATTGCACCAGGAGACGCGACCGAGAGCCATGGGGAGTGGAGTTGAAATGGAACGGACCGGGACGGTGAACGCCCACGGCCACGCCGCGAAGCACCATGACAGCGGATTGCTGACCATCGGCCTGTTCAAGGTGGCCGAGGCGGTCTTCTTCTTTCTGGTGGGCGTGGGGGCCATCCACTTCATCCACCGCGATCTGGGCGAGTCCGCTCAGCGGCTGGCGGAGAGGTTGCGCTTCGATCCGGATCGCCGGGCGGTGGCGTGGGTGCTGGACCAACTGGACGACATCACGGCCCACCGGTTGCGGCAGATTGGCGTGGCGACCTTCTTCTATGCGGGCTTGCGCCTGGCGGAAGGCATTGGGCTGGTGCTGGAGAAAGTGTGGGCGGAATATCTTACGGTGGGAGTGACCATGGCTTTTCTGCCGTGGGAGATGTATGAGATCGTGCGGCGGCCTGACTGGGTGCGGGTCTGCCTGCTGGCGACGAACCTAGTGGTGCTGGCGTACCTGGTGTGGTGGCTGCGGCGGAATCGGAAGGTTTTCGAGGGCGCGGTGGATTGATTGG
>CAWBFL010000141.1:0-9745 GCA_963787905.1 uncultured Acidobacteriaceae bacterium
AATCAGCGCTTGCGCCCCCACCCAGTCCTGCTGTTCCAGCCGGAACTCGAGAAACGCCGCGTACAGCGCGGGCTGGTCCGGATAGCGCGCAATAAAGGCGTTGAACGTCGCCTCCGTCTGCGCCGCCGGCATCCCCTGCTGGTAAATCGTGCCCAGCATGCGCTCAAAGGCCATCCACGAGCGCTGCTCGGTCGGCGCAACATACGTCTCCGATGCCATCGCCGGCGCCGCCGCCACCTCGCCCAGCACCGCAATCTCCTGCGGAGCCATCAGCCGGCGCTCATAGAAATCCGCCAGCTCCATCCGCGCCGCTATCGGGTCGGCCGCGTGCGCCACATACAGCTTCCAGTCGGACTCGGCCGCCGCTTCATCCAGTGCTTGCTCCTCCGCCCGCGCGCGCAGTTCGTATAGCTCCGCGTTGCCCGGGTTCGTCGCAATCAGTTGCGCCAGTTGACCTGCCGCCTCCTGCGGCGGGCGCGGATAAAGCGCCTCAACCGCCGGCAGTTGCATCGCGCGATACAGCGCCGCCTCCACCGAAGACGCGCCCACAATATGCTGCATCCACGCCGGGAACGTCGCGTAGGCTGCAACCGGAACAGCTAGCACGGCCAGCACCACGCCCGCGCACAGCAGGCTTCGCCCCGCTCGTTGCCGCGATTCGTTCCACCGCCTCCGCGCTCCGTTACGGGAGGACATCGATCGGCACCTCCTGGCTGCCCAGATTGTGGGCAATGTCTTCCGCCGTCACCGTCAGCGTGTACCTGCCGATGGGAAGGTCGCTCGGAATGGCCAGCACGCCGGTGTCGGTCCCGGCGCGCGCGTCCCAGCGCAGCGCCGCCGGGGCCATGCCCTCGATGTGTGCCGTCAGCGTCCGCGTCGACGCCGAAGCCGCCGCGCGAATCTCCAGCGTCCCGCCCCGGTGCGCGCTGGCCAGCGGCAGCTGCACCTTCACCGCCGGCGGCGTGCTGGCAATCACGAACGTCTTCGCCTCGCGATAGGTGTTGCCGTGCACGTCACGCAGGATCAGCCGCACGCTGTACGTTCCGTCCTTCATCTCCGGCGGCGCCAGAAAGCGCGTCTCCCACAGCCGGTTCGCCGCATCGCCCGGCGCCTGCACGTCTTCGCTCGCCAGGTGCCGCAGCGGTTTGGTCAGCCCGAAGGGGAACAGCGCAATCACCGACGTGATCTCCGCGTCGGTGCGTATGCGCAGCACCGGATCGCCCGGACGAATGACCCGCGGCCGCAGCAGCGCGCGCGGCACCGCCAGAAAACTCGTGTACGGCGTTACAAATTTATAGCGGCGCGAAAGCCGGATGATCTCGTCGATCGCAGCATCCGTCTCGCCTTCGCTCTCGATCTGCGCCAGCAGCGCGTTCACCCGCGCCTGCGCCCAGATGCGTGGAAGCTGCGGATGCGTCAGCTCGCTCGCCGGCAGTGCGGTCTGCGCCGTCGCGCTCAGTGCGGTCCGGCCGCGGCTCGCGCGCACTGTCAGTGTCAGCGGCTGCGGCGAGGGTTGATACTGCCCGACCCACTCCGCCATCGAGCCGGGATACACCGCATCGTCGAGCGCGTAAATCATCGCCGTCTGCGCCGCCGGCGATGCCGTCAGGGCAGCTCCTGCAATCGCGCCGTGCGTCAGCTTGCTGGTCCACGACTGCAGGTGGAAGTCCACCGGCTCAGTCGAAAGCACCGCCTCCACGAAGCCGTTGTTCTGCGCCAGCTTCCGCAGCAGCGGCAGGTTCGCATCGTCACCCACCGCGAACACATCCGTCTGCGGCGGATGCGCAGACTGCTTCCACTCGGCCGCGTACCGCGCCGCAATCTTGCCTCCCACCACCGTCTCCCCGCGGTCCGATCCTCCATCCGAGAACAGCGCAATCGTCGTGTTCGCCTGGTTCGATTGGGCCAGCGCGGCCGTCAACGCCTTCAGCGGATCCGTCCCCCCGCGCAGGTTCTCCGCGCACAAAGTCCAGCGCCTGCCGCACCGCCTCCGGGCTCGCCGCCACCGGCTGCGGCTGGAAGGCCGTGACGTTCTGATGGAACAGCAGCACGTTGAAGCGGTCCGCCCGGCCTCAGCGTCTGCAGCGTCGCTTCCAGCGCCGCGTAGCTGCGTTCCAGCTTCTCCCACTGCATCGAGAGCGAGTTATCAAACAGCAGGATCACCGTCCGCGCCGGCGCCACCGCAGCCGCCTGGCTCGTGCTCCCCGGATCGCCTGCCAGCATCTGTGCTTCGAAGAACCCCGGCTCTGGCGCCGTCGAGCGGCGCGCCGCTACTGGTCCCCCGGCCGTCGGCAGCGGTGTGTGCGGGTCCCGGTGCGTGATCACGCTCAGCTTGTCCGCCTCCGCCTGCGCCAGTTGCCAGTTGGCCGCAAAGTCTTCATCCAGCGGCACCCGGTCGCCGTGCATCGTCCCTTCCACCGTATGCGCGTCGTTCGTCGTCAGCGTCAGCGGAAAGCGTTTCGCCGCCGCGCTGAATCCCTCCAGCGCATGCGCCGAGCGCAGCACAAAGTGCAGGCTGAAACTTCCTGCCGTCTGCTGTTGCCCCGCGTCCGGCTTCAGCGAGAGCGCGAAATACTGCTTGAAGTCTGCGGTGGCCAGCCGCTGGTGGTATTCAATCTCCAGTCGCTTCGTGCCGTAGGCCGGTATCGGCACAATCTTCGCCGTAAACAGCGACGTCGTCCGCGGGTCCTTGTCGTCCCGCTCGCCCGCCTCCAGCAGTCCCGGGTCCACCGCCTGCAGCCGCGCCTCGTCGTACACCTGTTCGGCGCGTTTGCGCTCCAGGATTACCGCCGGGATCCGCACCGCTCCGTCCCACACCGCAAAATCCGACACCGTCGCGCCCCCCGGCAGCGCAAAGCGGTACGTCCCTTCTTCAATGTTCGCCGTGTGGTTGGTAAAGATCTGCACAATGGAAACGTGCGCGTCGCCGTCCTCGATCGTGATGTCCACGCGCATTTCGTCCAGCGACAGGATCGCTGCGTCGGGAGCGTCCTTGTCGCGCGGCGTCAGCGTGCCGGAGTCGGCCCTCGCCCGAAGCGCGCAGCCAGCCAGCAGCAGGAAAATGGCCAGAGTCTTCATGGCAGGTTGGCCTCGGGCACGCGCACCAGGCCGTTCTCTGTGCCCACATAAATCTCGCCGCCCCGCGCGGCAAAGGCCGTCACGTTCAGCGAAGGCAGTCCGCTCGTCACCGCCGACCATCTCCCCGACGCAACCGAATACACCAGCATCCCGCCGCCAAGCGTCCCCGCATACAGGTGCGTGGTGGTGGCATACAGCGCATTGGGGTTGATCACCAGATCGCGCGCCGTCCCTGCAGGCAACTCCACCGGCGTAAACCGCCCCGCGCTGTCCAGCGTTTCCAGCCCCGCGCCGTACGTCCCCACCAGCACCGAGTTGTCCGGCATCGGCAGCAGCGCCGTAATCCAGTTGTGCCGGAGACTCGAATTAGCCACCGTCAGGTTGCGTTCCACCGCATTCGCCTTCAGCACGGAAATCCCACCCAGCGTTCCTGCCAGCACCTCGCCCGGCCCCTCCACCGAGGCCAGCGCGTATACGTGGTTATTCACCAGCCCCTGGAACGCATACAAACTCTCCGCACCCGCTGCGCTCAGAAACGTAATGCCGGCCGCGGTCGCCACCACCGTGCCGCCGCGGGTAAAGCTCACATCCGTTACGTGCTTCGAGATCAACCCATCGCGCTCCGTCAGCACCTGCCGCGGCTTGCCCTGCGCGTCGAACAGCACCAGCCCGTCCGCCGTCGCAGCGTCCACCGTATGCCGCCGCGGGTCAACCACCAGCCGGTTGATGCAGAAAAGTTGATCGTCCTCCAGGTGGCTGATGTTGCCGTCCGGGCTCAGCAGGTCCATCCCGCGATCGAAGGTGCCTATATAGAGTGCCGTCCGGCGCAAAGGTCAGCGCCGAGATGTTGCCGTCCGTCAGCGTTGCCGGGCCCGGCGCCAGCGCCGGCGTCCACCCTCCGCTTTCCCGGCGCAGCAGCGTCCCGTCAGCCAGCGCGTACCGCCCATCCGCAGCGGTCAGGAACGCGTCCACCCGCTGCATCGTCTCCGCAGCCGGGCCCGCCGCGATCGAAACCCTTCGCAACGCCGGACCATCCAGCGCCAGCTGCTGGATGCCCTGGTCGAACGTCCCGATCGTCAGCTCGTGTTCATCGACCGCCAGCGCGTGGCTGAATACCCCCTGCGCCAGCACCCGCACCGGCCGGAACGCCGCTGCCGCCAGATCGAATTCCGCCGTGCCCACCGGCGTTCCCACAAACGCGCGCGCAGCCGACACCGCAATCGACTCCACCTCGTCGTCGGGCAGCCCCGCGCCCGCGTTGGCTTGCTCCACCGCCCCCGCATGCACGTAGAAAACACCGGCCGCGCGCGTGCCGATCAGAAACGATGCCGAGTCGACTGCAGCCAGCGCCGTAATCTCCAGCGTCGCCGGATTCACCCCCGCAACCGTAAATCGCAGCGGCGCCAGCGTCGTCCCGTCGTAAACCAGCACGCCCCGATGGCGCGTGCCCAGCAGCACCTCTCCCGTGCCCAGCACTACCACTGCGGTCAGGTCGCGCGCAGCCGCCGCAGCCGGCAGAAGTTGCTGGATCGTTGGCGTCGCGCCCGGCCCGGGCTCCAGCAGCAGCAGCCCCGCCCCGCCGGTCGCTACCAGCAGTTGCGGCTCCGTGCTGCCGCGCACCCGCCCCGCCGCCATCGCATCGATCGTCGCCGCAGGTAGCTCGAACCCAGCGCGCAGCGTCGCGCCCGCGCCACCATCCGCGGGAATCATCGTCAGGCCGGTCGGCCCGCCCAGATACAGATTGTCCAGCAGGAATGCGCCGCTGGTATAGCTGGGGCGCGCGGCAACCGCTTCAGCTCCCAGGCTTCTGGCCGCATTGGTAATATCCAGCGGGCGCAGCGTGAACGGCAGTTGGCCTTCCTCCGCAACCGCCTCGCTGGCGCTGCGGAACGCCCGCCGCGCGCTCGAAACCACCATCAATCCAGCCGCCAGCACCACGGCAACCGGAATCGCCAACCATAGCAGGCGTCTCGTTCTTCCCAGGCTGCGCATGCGCTGCGGGGATCCCATTGCCGCTCGAACTCCCGCTTCGCCTGAGACTCCGATGGCGAAGTGGACACAGCTTAGCACGGTTCCGGACGCAAGGCTTCAGTCCCTCCACCCGCTCGCCGCCTTCCCGGTTGCGTTCCTTTACTTGTAGCCGGCTTGAAATACATCGAACCTCATTGAGGTCTCCTGGAATACCGGTTGGGCGCACCCGGTGTGGGGATGTTGTCGCTCACCGGAGTTCCTCCTGCATGCGCGGAAGCCAGTGCCGTGGCCAGCGTGATGCCGCTGCCGGAGACCTGCGCGCCGGCGCCGTGCGCATACTTCAGCGGCTCGGCGAGGGGGATGGCGGGGGCGCCGCGTCTGCCGCCAGCCGCAACCACCGCCGTCTCGGAGTTCGCACCGCCATCGATGGTGATAGTCTGCCCGGGTTTGAAGCCGAACGCGTTGGCAACCGGGATCGTAGTCGCGCCCACGGTGGTCGCGGTGTCGATCGTCGTCGCTCCCGGCGTGCCAACCGCCCGGATGACCGCGGCCTCCTGGTTCGCCCCCGTATCGATCAGGATGGT
Source organism: uncultured Acidobacteriaceae bacterium (assembly GCA_963787905.1). GTDB lineage: Bacteria > Acidobacteriota > Terriglobia > Terriglobales > Acidobacteriaceae > Edaphobacter. The sequence goes on from CAWBFL010000141.1 coordinate 5,634, forward strand.
CTGCCCAGCGTCAAAGCCCTCGACGTCTGTGACTTTGATGGTGGTCGTGCCGGCGGTCGATGCAACCGCCAGGGTGGCAGCAGCCTGGGTCACAAAGTCCGCACAATTGCTGTCGCTGTCGGCGCCGTCCGGAAAGCGGCCCGCGCTCGTACCGGGGCTGGGAGCAGCCACACGGCAGCCAGTCTGCCCGGCTCCGGCGGCTGCCTGGTAGCCCTCGGCAGCCCATGGGTCAACCAGCAAGCCGTAGTTGAGGCTGTCGACGACTAGGCCAGCAGCATCCCGCAGCACCATGTTGCCGGCGCTGGGCGAGAGGGCGGGACCGCCGAACCATTGGTTGGGCGCGACCGCTCCCTGGTATCCAGCGGTCGTCGTTTGCCCGTCGTGCACAACCGCGTTGATCGCGTGTTCGGAAACCAAAGCCCGGTCGAGCGTAACGCCGGTGCCCAGAGGCTGGACGGGTTCGTTGCTCGAGTGGGCAAAGGCCGTCGCGGGCTGGAAGCTGATCCCGGTCCCTCGATCGCTGAATGGAATGTTAGCCGAGTGATTGAAGCGCAAGGGAGCGGCGAGGTCGAGGCCGGTGCCGGGAGCCTGCGCCCCGCGATTCGAGGCTGTGCCGACATGCGTGACGGTAACGGTTTCGATCCCATGGCCGACGCTGTCGATGTCCAAGTTGATCTTGTCACCGGCGGTGATGTTGGCGACATTCGTCACCTTGATGTTGGTCGACCCGGCGGGCGCGTCCGACGCCAGGTAGGCCTGGGTCCCGGGCTTGCCGACGGCGGTAACGGTGGCGATCTCGTACTTTTCGGTGCTGCGTGCGACGGCTGGGTAGGTGGCGCCGTAGCCGAGGGCAATCTTCTCGCCGGCCACGAAGCCGGACACGCTGGTGACGGGCACGTTGGTCGAGCCGGCTGGAATCGTAATCACCGGACCGTCGGGCAGCGGTTGCCACAGCGTCGTGTTGTTGCCGGCCGCCGTCCCGATGCTTGCGATCTTCCGGGTCTCCGCCTTGGACCCGGTGTCGATGTCGATCGCATCGCCGACCGTCATGCCCGTCGTGCTTCTGACGTAGAGAGTCGCATCGCCCGCGCGCGCCGGTACGGCCAACCCGGAGTTGGAAAGGCCGAGCACGTAGAAACCACCCGCCGCGAGCTTGGTTCGTGCCGGAACTCTGATCGCAGAAAAGATGGCCTGCTGAGTCGGGTGCTCGGTCAGAGTCCAATTGGAGATGTCCACACTGCTGGCGCCGGCGTTGTAGAGCTCGAGGAACGTGTTCGTCGGGTTGGCCGGAGTCCCGGTGCTGATGCGAAACTCGTTGATCTTAATCGGGCTGACGTTCCGTACCTTCTCCGTGATGGTTACCTGGACCTTTTTCTCGCCGCTCGCGCTCGTCCACGCAGCTTCGCCGATCAGGTCGCCGTTGAAGGCGGTCGTCCCCGAAGTGACCTTGAAGGTCGCGCTCACGCTCGCTCCAGGCGCGATCGGGCCGGCTAAGGTCTTTGCGCTTTCGCTCGTGCCCGAGACCAGTGCTGTCCATCCCTTAGGCGCAGCGATACTCAGCTTGACTTCGGCCGCCGGCGCTCCGGTGGTGTTGGTAAACGTTACCGTGGTGTCCTGCGACGATCCCGGCGAGAACGTCTGAAGTCCCGGAGGCGTCGCAGTAGCCGACGCCGGCCCAAGCCTCACCTGCTGCACGTCGTATCGGGCGGCGGTTACGTTGGCTTGCACAAGCTGGTCGGTGGCGTCGGTCGGGAAGGTCTTTGCGGCTGTCATTGCGCCTTCGTAAAAGGTTCCCTGGGACCCATTGCTGTTATCGCCGCCATTGCCCAGCAGGATGGCACCCTGCTTGCGCATCGGATCGTAGGTGGAGTTGATGCGTGGCCCGTTGAACATCACCGACAGTGCGCCCCGCTGCGCGTCCCCGCCCAGGGAGGTCCAGTGGTGCGGCTCGCCCTTGGCCATCGCAGTCACGAAGCGCCACGTGACGCTGGGCAGGCTTGCGCAGAACTTCGATCCATCCGGATTCGCGCAGCCAACCAGGTTGTTCTCCTGGTCCGTCATGATCCACGGACCGGGAGGCGGACCGTGATACCAGCTTCCCGAGTCGCCGTAGTAGGTGGTTTCCATGGTTCCGTTGCCGTCATCGCGGCTGTCCGTCTCGGCGTTGCCGTAGTCGAAGCAGCATCCGGAGTTGTAGTGCTGGCCATTGATGACCCAGTATTGCCCTTCCGCCTGGTCGTCGACCGCGGTGCCCTTGGCGTCGTCCTCGCGCAGGCCCATGCCGGGCTCGATGAACACGCCGTAAGCCTTGTGCCCCAGGATCGTGATCGGCGCCATGTCAGCCACGGGAAGGTTGTCGAATCCGCCCATCGCCGGCCCGCTGAATCCTCCGCGCGGCGGCTGGGTAAGGTCGTTGTGCTTGCCCGACTGGTCGTAGATGGTGGCGATCCAGCAATAGGTGTTGGCGCAGAATGCGTCCTGTTTGGCCGCGTCGGCGTATCCGCCCGCATCCGTGCCGGTTGGCTGCACCACGCCGATGTCCGCGGTCGTGCGGTCCGACTGACGCAGCACCTGGTAGAGCGGTCCGTTGTAGCTCGCGTAGAGCGCGCGCGTAGTGCTGTGCGCGGCGACGCAGGGGTCACCGGCCGCGGCGTAAATGTCGCACGGGCCTTCGGGCCTGTGCGGAGTCGCCTTGGCTCCCGCTCCGGCCTGTGCTCCCAACGTCAATGTCGCGCTAATCAAGGGGAGCGTCAGTGTGAGCCACGGTACCAGGGCGATTCTCGTTTTCATGTTTGACCTGTCTGCTTTGCCGGGATTGTGAGGCAAGAGGGATTCTCACGGTTTCGGCGACGCAATGCAACTCAATCGAAGCGCATCGGCCATACCCGTCGGGCAAGGGTGGCAAAGTCGCGATCTTTGCTTCAGCGGCGAGGCATGACTCGGTGAGCGAGCGCAGCGACAAGAATTCCAACACCGCAGATTTTCGCACGGACCCACTACCGCATTGGGCGACGATTGGAAAGCCAGCCGGGGTTGCGAATATACTGAGCCTCAAACTCGCTGGTTTCGTTGCGTGGTGGCCTTGGCGAACAATCTCCCTTGGGATGTTCCAATCTTGAGTAGGACCTGCGGGTGGCATTGGGCCGAACTTTGGATCGCTTGTTTTCTAAAGACATCGCGCAGTTTTCTCGAGATTGAGAGCGAATTCGAGAACCACGCCGCCCACCCTCTGGGGACAAGTCCAGCGAACTCTTGCGGAGAAAGAATATGCCTGTTGTCAGCGCCGACCGCCCCGCCGCTCCAACCATACGTCTCGAACGCAAGCATCCGCTCGCCATCCGCTGGATGCACTGGGTCAACTTTCCCGTGCTGTTCACCATGATCTGGAGCGGCATCCTCATCTATTGGAACGATTCGGACAACGCCTATCGGCATCCGCACGCCATCTACCGGATTGGCATCGGCAAGCTCACCTTCCTCCGCTTGTTCCCCGACTGGCTCTACCAAAGGATGAACGTCCCCTATCACGTCACCGAGGGCCTGGGCTATCACTTCTTCTTCATGTGGATCTTCGCCCTGAATGGCATTGCCTACGTTCTCTTTCTTTGGCTCTCCGGTGAATGGCGCTTTCTGGTGCCGGAGCGCCGTAGCTTGCGCGATGCCATTCAGGTGACGCTCGTCGACCTTCATCTCCGCAAAGGCCTGCCCGAGCAGACAAAATACAACGGCGCCCAGCGCATCGCCTATACCTCCGTCATGCTCATGGGCGCGGGCACGCTGGTAACCGGCCTCGCGATCTACAAGCCCACCCAGTTGCACTGGCTCACCACGCTGCTGGGCGGTTATGAGATGGCTCGCTGGTTCCACTTCTGGATCACGATGGGTTTCTCGGCTTCTTCATGGTTCACGTCGGACAGGTCGTGCTCGCCGGCTGGAACAACTTTCGCGCCATGGTCAGCGGCCGAGAGATCCAGAACGTGGACGCTCCCTCAATTGAAATGCAACGCCGGAGTTGGAAATGAGCGAACACGATCCAGTGCCGATAGACGATTCGGCTCCAGCCCCGGATACCGCACCGGTCAAGCCGGAAGCTTCGCCCACCCCTGTCGCTG
>CAWBFL010000142.1:0-19782 GCA_963787905.1 uncultured Acidobacteriaceae bacterium
GGCCAACGTGAAGCTGGCCGCCCAGCGGGACACATTATTCCCCCATCTGTCGGTGCGCGGGAATATCGGCTACGGTGCCCACGGAATGGCCGGCGATGGAACAAAATTTGACACCTTTACCGAGATGTCGATCGAGCAGTTCCGGCTGCACGGTGTGGCGCACCTGCCGCCTTCAAACCTCTCCGGCGGCGAGCGGCGAAAGGTTGAGATTGCCAGAGCCGTGACCTCGGCCATGTGTGCGCGTGACAAGACGCTCCTGCTGCTCGACGAGCCCTTCTCCGGCCTGGATGCCCGCCTGCGCGATGACCTGATAGCCGACCTGCGCAGGTCGATGGAGTCCTTCAACATTCCCGTTCTTTCCGTCACCCACGATGTGGCCGAGGCATTTCAGTTGGGCGCCGAAGTGATCAAGATCGCCGACGGCAAGGTGGTGCAGCAGGGCCCCGTGGACGTCGTGCTCGCCGAGGAGCGGCTCAGGCTGCTCAGCCAACTTGGTCCCGCGGATGCGCCGGACCTCTCCAGCGAGCCGTTTCTCAGCGGCTAAAGCGACCTGCGGCAAAGCGCTTTTTCGTTTAGGGCACGGCTTCAGCAGTGCCATCAGAGCCGCAAAACCAAAGGTGGCTTTAGCCCCCGACGTCACCGTATGCGCCTGCTCTGGCCCCTTTCATCACCCTCGGAACCCCAGCGCTACCGGCTCCTGTTCCAGCCGGATCGCGAAGCGCTGTTCCACTCCATGCATCACCGCATCCCGCAAAGCCACAATCTCCGCGGCCAGCGCGCCGCCCAGGTTCACCAGCGCCAGCGTGTGTTTGCTGGAGATCCCCGCCTGCCCCATCCGAAATCCCTTGTGGAAGCCGGCCCGCTCGATCAGCCACGCAGCCGAGAGCTTCACCGCCCCGCCGGGCTGCCCAGCCCCTGCGGGAAACTGCGGGACCTCGTCTGGATGGCAGCCGGCGATCGCGGCCAGCCCGGGAACCTTCTCCGCCGGAACCACCGGGTTCTTGAAGAACGAGCCGGCCGAGCGCGAGTCGGGGTCGCCGGCCGAGAGCAGCATGCCTTTGCGCGCGCGAATCTCGCGCACCGCCGCGGCCGTCTCGGCTAGCGAGGGGTGGGCAACGCCCCGCTCCGCGAAGTACTGTTTCACGTCGCGGTAGGCGAGCTGCGGTGCCTGGTCGAGCTTCAGCTGGTATTGCACATGGGTAATCGCGTAGCGGCCCTGCTGCGTGCTGTTGAAGATGCTGCGGCGGTAGCTGAATCCGCACTCCGCCTGCGAAAAACGGACCCGCTGCTCCGCCTCCAGATCGATGGCGTGCACCTCGAAGATGGTCCCGGACACCTCCTGCCCGTACGCGCCCACATTCTGCACCGGCGTTCCCCCGACCGAACCCGGGATCCCGGCGAGACACTCGATTCCGGCGGCATTCTTCTCCACCGCTGCGCCAACCACCGCGTCCCACGCGACTCCGGCGTCGGCTTCGATAAATGCGGTGCCGGAATTCGTGAGCGCGTGGATCGCCAGCATATCGTTGGCGATGCGAATGACCACACCCGGAAATCCGCCGTCGCTCACCAGCAGGTTGCTGCCGCCGCCCAGCACGAAGAACGGCACGCTCTGCGCGCGCGCAAAACGCACCGCCTCCAGCAAATCATGGTCCGTCCGGGCTTCCACATACCAGCGCGCCGGGCCGCCCACGCCCAGCGTCGTGTATTGCGCCAGCGAAACATCTTCGAGAATCGTCACGCCCTCTAGAGTAGTGCACGGCGAGGGCTGCGGGAGCAATCCTGCGGCTGCTGTTATTGTGACCCCCGAACCCGCGCGCCGTGCGAGTGGCACACGCCGCCCCGGACCCGTACAATCGAGAGTGGGACAGCTTCCCGTACCGGGCTTCCCCAGGAGAGTGTTATGTACCCAGAGATCATGCTGATCCCCATGCGCGAAGAGTTGACGCGCGCGGGCCTGAAGGAAGCACGCACGGCCGCCGAGGTGGACGCGGCGCTGGCCGAGCCGGGAACCACCATGCTCGTCGTCAATTCGGTATGCGGATGCGCGGCCGGCAAGATGCGCCCCGCAGTGCGCCTGGCCATGCAGCACAGCACCACGCCGACCCACGCCGTAACCGTATTCGCAGGACAGGATCGCGACGCGACGGAGAAGGCGCGCAGCTACTTCGCCGGTCATCCGCCCACCTCGCCCGCCATCGCCATCCTGCGCGATGGTCAGTTGGTATACCTCATGCAGCGCTCGGCCATCGAGACCTCCACTGCGCCGGCCATTGCCCAGGAACTGACGCGCGCGTTCGACACCTACTGCGCAACCACCACCGCGTAAACCCAGGCAGCCAATCTTCTCGATCCCCACGGTCGCGGCGGTATCGCCGCGGGGTGGGGATTTTTCTTGCGCTGCGAAGTCGCCCATCCCGCTGCAATGCCCTTCCCTTCCATCGCACCGCATGCTCATCCCGGGCTCCATTGCGCCGATGAATGCAGCAGGCCATGGCGAGCACTCACGTTACTTCCGCGGAGGGCTATCGACCGTCACCGGGTAGCTCCGGGACAGCCGAAATGCCCGGCGCCCCCGTGCTGCTGGGCGAGAGTGTCGCCGTGCGCCGGCTGCGTTCGCAGATCCGCCGCATTGCGCCTTACTTTCGCGTGGCCCTCATCCGCGGCGAACCCGGCTCGGGCAAAGATCTCGTAGCGCGGGCGCTGCACGCCGGATCGGCCGCCGCCGAGGGTCCCTTCGTCGAGACCCAGGCAGTCGCCGTCTCCGAACCGTTCGCGCCCGGCGAGGCGCGCCGGGCCGCCTTCATCGGCGCGGTTGCTTCTCTGCCCGGCGCGGCCCATGCCGGGACCCTCTACCTGAAAGGGGTTGGCGAGTTGTCCGTCCGCCAACAGGCCGGGCTGCTGCGGTTCCTCCGCAGTTGCGAGCAGCGCCGCGCCGCGCCGCCCCATGCGCGTCCAGCCGGCTCGCGGGCGCCGGCCTTGCGGATTCTCGCCGCCTCCGAGCGCGATCTGCGCGGGCTGGCGGCCATCGGGCAGTTCCGCCAGGACCTGTACGCGCAGTTGTCCGCCGTGGAGATTCTTGTTCCCCCGCTGCGCGAGCGCCTCGACGATATTCCCATCCTGGCGGAGTGCCTGCTCGTTCGGCTCGCCGCAGCCTCCGGGCGCGTGGCCAAGCTGCTTGCGGAAGCCACGGTCGCGCAGTTGCAAAGGGCCCGCTGGCCCGAGAATCTGCGCCAGTTGGAACGCGTCCTCGGCCACGCCGCAGGGCTCGCCGAAGGCGCGTGGATCGAGCCGCGCCACCTGTTGTCGCTGGTCGAGCCGGGATTCGCTCCAGCGGCGGAAACAGTAAACCTGGAGCGGCTGCATGATGTGATCCACCGCCATGTGCTGGACGTGCTGCGGCGCTGCGGCGGCAATAAGCTGCGCGCCGCGGAGATGCTCGGCATCAGCCGCTCAACCCTCTACCGCATGCTCGACGCCAGACCCACGCCCATGCAGCTTCCGCAATGACTCCCGCGGGAATCTTTCGCGCAATCTCGATACACTCGGAGCAGAGAGATTCAACCCGAGGGTTCCGGTTCCATGAAAACGTTCTGCGCTGCTTTTCTGATGTGCGTGCTCATTCCCGCGCCACTGCGCGCCCAGCTTCGCGCACCGTCGCTCCCCACTCCCGGCGCGGCCGTTCCCGCGCAGAACCTGCAGGCCGACATCGCCGCGCGCTCGCGCGAGCTGAACGCGCTCTTCAACGACGTCTGGCAGGACAAGCTGCGCCACGATCCCGAGTACGCCACCTTCCTCGGCGACAAGCGCTACGATACCGAGCTGGACGACCATTCCCCCAGCGCTGTCAACGAAGCTCTCGCCCGTGGCCGTGCCTTCATTGCACGCCTCTCCGCCATCGACACCACCGGCCTGCCGCACCAGGAACAGCTCTCGGCGGAGCTGATGCTGCGCTCGCTCATCGAGGACCAGGAGGGCGCGCAGTTCAAAGAGTGGGAGATGCCGGTCAACCAGTACGACGGCATCCAGCTCGACCTGGCCCAACTCGCCGAACACACCCAGTTCGATTCGGTCGACGACTACGACCACTACGTCAGCCGGCTGGGCAAAGTCCCGCTGGCCTTCTCCCAGACCATGACCAACATGCAGACCGGCGTCGACGACCACCGCACGCCACCTGCCTACCTGATGGAGAAGGCGCTGGCGCAGACCCAGGCCATTGCCGCGCAAAAGCCCGCCGACAGCCCCTTCGCCGAGCCCCTGAAGAATTTTCCCGCATCGGTGTCAGCCGCCGACCGGAAGCGCATCACCGAGGACGTGCTGAACGCGATCTCCACCCAGGTGCTGCCCTCCTACCAGCGCTTCGCGAAGTTCCTGTCGGTCGCGTACATTCCTAACTGCCGCAAGGACCCGGGCATCTGGGCGATCCCGGACGGCGACGCCTACTACGCCTTCCGCATCCGTCAGAGCACCACGCTGGACAAATCCGCCGCGGAGATCCACCAGATCGGCCTCGACGAGGTGAAGCGCGATGAGGCGGAGATGCTGGCCATCGTGCACAAGCTTGGCTACGCCGACCTGAAGAGCTTTGCCGCCGCGCTCAAGGCCAACCCGAAGGAGCATCCCGCCTCGCCCGACGCGCTGCTGGCGGCCTACCGGGGTACATCGCGCAGATGCAGCCGCGCCTGCCCGAACTGTTCGGCACGCTCCCGAAGGCGAAGCTGGAGGTCGTGGCCATGCCCGCCTACATGGCGCCCAATCAGCCCCAGGCCTTCTACGATCAGGGCACGCCCGACGGCAAGCGCCCCGGCCACGTCGACGTGAACACCTACCACTTCGAGGACCGCTCGCTCTCCGACGTGGAGGCGGTCGCGTACCACGAGGGCATTCCCGGCCATCATCTGCAGATCTCCATCACTCAGGAGCTCACCGGGCTGCCCGCCTTCCGCCAGCAGAGCTACTACACCGCCTACACCGAAGGCTGGGCGCTCTACGCGGAGCGGCTGGGCAAGGAGATCGGCTTCTACCAGGACCCCTACTCCGACTACGGGCGGCTGGAGGCCGATATGTGGCGCGCCATCCGCCTGGTGGTCGATACCGGCGTGCACTCCCAGCACTGGACCCGCCAGCAGATGGTCGATTACTTCCACGATCACTCCACGCTTGACGAAACCAACGTCCAGTCGGAGGTCGACCGCTACATTGCCTGGCCGGCGCAGGCGCTCGGCTACAAGATGGGACAGTTAAAGATTCTGGAGCTGCGCGATCGCGCGAAGACTGCCCTCGGCCCGAAGTTCGACATCAAGGCCTTCCACGACGTGGTGTTGGACTCCGGCGCGCTCCCGCTCGATGTGCTGGACAAGCAGGTCGACACCTGGATCCAGACCCAGCTCCAGTCCGCCGTGCCGCAAGCGCAGTGACGCGAACGCTATTGGGCCGTTTCCAGCTCCAGCAGTCTGCGCGCTTCTGCCAGCGGCAGAATCACCCCGTCCACGCTCAGTTCGTAGTCGCCCGCGTTCTCCGGCACCGGAATCACGGATTCCACGCTGTGGCCGCGTCTGCGGAGAACCTGCACCAGAAGATCGATATCGATCATAGGTTTCCTCCCAGTCTGACGATCTCGCCCGGATTTACTTCTTCGACAGCGAACGCACGTAGATGACCAGGTTCCAGATGTCGTCATCCTTGGCGCGATCGCCCTCGCCCGGCATCTTGCCCTTGCCGCTCTTGATCAGAGCGAAGATCTCTCCGTCCGACATGCCCTTCAGCGTGTCGGGATCGGTCAGGTCCTTCATGCTGAGATGCATGTCGGCGACCAGATCGCCTTTGCCGTCGCCGTTGGCGTTATGGCACATGGCGCAATCGATCCCGAACATCATCTTGGCGTGGGCCTGGGACTCTGGCGTTGGCTTCACCGGGTTGGTCAGGCTCGTGGCGTCGGCCGGCGCCGGGTTGCCGGCGGGTGCGGCCGGCTCCTGCGGCAGGAATGCGAACAGCAGCGCGGCAGGTAGGACGACCAGGAATTTCAACATACGTGCCTCCAAGGATGTCGAGCGAATCTTATGCCTTCCGCACAGCAATGGGAAGCCCGATCGCGCGAGACGATTCAACTGTGCTCCCCCCACGGGATACACGCAGTGTCCTACGTCACGTCTCCCGCGTGCCGGTGCCGCCCCGCGCTGGCAGCGCCCCATCCAAACCGCCCGGCTCTGCGCCTCTAGGGTTTAGCCTTCCCGGGATAAGAAATCTCCAGCTCGCTGTATACATTGCTGTTGCCGACCGGCACCGAACCCGACCAGTACACCCCCGCGCTGCCAAACGGATTGGGAGTGATCGTGCCTTCGAGCGCAAGCGTTTCGCCGTCAACCGAGTTCGAGCCCCTCACCGTGATCCTGCTTCCAACCACCGAGAGCGTGATCGTGGTATTCGGCTTGAACACCCCGGTCAGCTCTTGCTGATCGTTCAGCGGATGCCCGACCCCGTTCTCGATCTTGTAAAGCTGGAACATGCATTGATCCGCCGCCTGGATGGTGCGCCAGAAGCGCAGCGAGTAGCCGTTGCGGGTGCGCGGATCGTACTTGATGAAGATGTCCGCGCGCTCTACCCGCGGGATATCGTCGGGCGATCCGGCAATGCCGAAGCCCTGCCCCGCGGTCTTTTCCGGCGACATCACCACCTTCACCTCCATGTCGCCGGTCGGCGCGTCGTGGTTGTAGATCAGCGCGGCATACGGGTTGGCCAGGATGGGCTGAGCCGGACCGCTTGCAGGTGCGGCAGTACCTCCAAATCCCCTCGCCGGCGCCGCTCCCATCAGTCCGCTCACCCGCAGGCCGTAGCCGTTCACCAGCTTGTCGCCGGTCACCGGCGTCCAGGTCCCAACCACGGTCCATTCGCCATTCTCGTACGCCGGGCTCTCCGCGGCGACGAAGTTGCGGAAGTTCGGATTGATCGTGGTCGATCGTACCTCCGCCGCCGTAATCGGCTTGGCCGCCACGGCAAAGACCTCCGGGCCGGGATCGCTGATGTTGTGCTTCGGCTGGATGCTCACGCCGAGAAACTTGCCCACATCGCCTTCCGTCAGCGTGTAGCTGCGCAGCGGCTCGTCGCCCCGGCTCACCGCCACCTTGCGCGGGACGGCGTGGTGATCCGGCACGATAGCGCATTGCGCATCGGCACACTGATACCACGTGATCAGCGACTGGTCTTCCCTGCCGCCCAGATCGAGCGCATAGCGAACGGCGACTCTCCCATTCACCGGCGCACCCACCACCGGGTTGCTGGTGAACTTGGGCGGATCGATAAACTTCGGCTCCACGTAAACATGGACGTTGACATAAAAACCGTTGCCGGCCCGTGCCTTCACCGTCACCCACTCGGCGCGGTTGGTCTGATTATTCCCGCTGATGGTCACCTGATCGCCGCTCGTCAAGCTCAGCGTCACCAGCGGCGAGTCGGAGGACCACGTGACCGCCGTATCCTGCGCGCGCGCCGGCAGCAGGTTCGCGGTCACCGCCGCGCCCGGCGAACCCGTCCGCACCATAGGCGCGACCGCGCGGCTGACGAACGGCCCCCGCCGCCAACCTCTCCCGCCGCGGGTGGGCCGCTCACCGCCATGCGGAACACCTCGCTGCCGTCGGCCTCATACTTCGCGCGCACGCCGGCCGGGTCCCAGTCATCCACCGGCCCGTTGGGCAGCGCCGCCCGCAGCAGGTTCCACGGATTGAACGCCTTCACCTCTTCGTCGCTCAGCTCCCGCGAGAGCGTATACGTCGGCGCGCCTTCAATCATGTCCCGGATGCGCATCGGCTTTCCGTTCGCGTCCTTCACGTGGTAGGTCAGCGAAAACAAATTCTGATGCACCGGCAGAACGTCCCACGCCATCCACGTCACCGGCGACTGCGGCGTATCCACCGGCATGGTGCAATCGATCAGCGTATCCGGATTGCCGAAGCCCTTGTAAAACTCCAGGCCGCGCTGCGCCTTGAAGACGGTGTTGATAAACGTCAGGCCCGACGCGGACATGACGCCCCTGCCCGTCGGGAAATAAATCTCCGAGTCCTGGAAGACGCCCACCGTGCCGCCGCCGAGAAAGTCGTCCGTGCCCTCGATAAACACGTTGGTGAAATACGACCGCGTCGTGCGAATGAACGTCGTGTCCAGCCGGCTCAGGAACGCCACATGCGAGTAGACATGCTTGTCGCCCTGCATCTGGATGGCGACCGCCTGCGTAATCACGTCCGAGCGCTTATGCAGATTCTTGGCAGGGTCGCCCGGATACTCGTAGTCGAGGTTGCAGTAGTCGACCACCGTCAGGTTGATCATGCTGAAGCCGGTCGCATTGATATCGAATATGTAACCGTTGTTGGTCGCGCCCTCCTTGTTGCCGCGGTTGTCGGCCAGCACCACCTTGCGCCGGTCGTCGGTCAGGCCAAGGAAGGTGATGTAGTTCTTGGTCACCTGCAGGCTGTACGGCGCGGACTCGTCCACATGCATCCGGTACACATCCGGCTTGATGCCGATGACCGTGGGCTTCTCCGGCGTGCCGGCCGGCGCGGCGGCGTACGCAGCCTGCACCGTCTTGAATCGCTTGTTCGCCGGATCGTCCTGCGCCAGGCTGCTGTCCACCAGGTAGTCGTATGCGGAGCCGGTCGTGTCGAACCGCACCCCGGTGTACCCGTTGAACGGCGCGGCGTCGCGCAGGTTGTCCTGTGCGCGCGCGGCGGGAACGAAAACGCTTGCAAGCATCAGCGAAAGCGCGGCAAGCGCGGTGCTCGGAACGCGAAGCTTCATAGCGATCTCCTGAAGAATCTGGGCCCACCCATCGCCGCGCTCGGGCGGCCGCGGCTTCCATCCGGAAAAGTGGTCATACCACTGCGTGGACACATTAGGTTCGAGCGTGCTCCCCTGTCAACCGGTAGACCCCGCCGCGCGCCCCCCGCTCCATCACAGTGGCGCCAGCAAGCCACTCTGGTAGCCTGTTTGGATGAGCACGGACACGCACCAACCGCCAGTCCTCGCAGCCGGTCTTCCCCATCTCCGCGTCGCCGTCCTGGGCGCAGGCAAGATGGGCGGCATTTTGTTGCAGGCCTTTCTCAAGAACGATTTGCTGCTGCCTGGCCAGATCGTCGCAACGGTGCAGCATCCCGAGCGCGCCCAGGCGCTTTCCCTGCAATTCGGCGTCGAGGTCGGTACCAACAACCTCGCCGCCGCCCAGTCCGCCGACGTCATCCTCCTGGGGGTCAAGCCGGTGCAGGTCCCGGCCGTGGTGGCCGAAATCGCCCCGGCGCTCACGCCGTCCAAGCTGCTGCTGTCGTTCGCAGCTTCGGTCAGCACCCGCACCATCGAGGATGCAGCCGGAATCGATCTCGCCGTCATTCGCGCCATGCCCAACACCCCGGCCATGCTCGCGGCCGCCATCACGGCGCTCTGTCCCGGACGCTTCGTCGCGCCGGAGCAGATGGCCATCGCCCAGAAGATCTTCCAGACCGTCGGCCGCACCGTGGTCGTCGACGAGAAGCATATGGACGCGGTCACCGGCCTCTCCGGCTCCGGCCCGGCATTTCTCTACATCATCATCGAGGCGCTCGCCGAGGCCGGCGTCAACGTCGGCCTGCCCCGCGACATCGCCACCCTGCTCGCCGCGCAGACCGCCTACGGCTCCGCCCGCATGGTGCTCGAAACCGGCTACCACCCCGCGCTGCTCAAGGACGCCGTCACCACCCCCGCCGGCTGCACCGTCGACGGCATACTCGAACTCGAAGAAGGTGGCCTCCGCGTAACCCTCATCAAAGCCGTCAAACGCGCCACCCAGCGCGCCAAAGAACTCGCTTCCGGGTAACCCAACCTTTTCGTTAAGGGCACGGCTTCAGAGCCGGTCCTGAGCGCAGTCGAAGGATGCCGTAACCGTCGCAGGATCAGCGCGGCTTGAGCCACTGAGGTCATACTTCATGCAAGCAAGTCACCGCCTGGGCAAGATCGCAATTTTCCGCCCGCGACAGACCGGATGGATCGCGGGAACCCGTGCCCGCCATCACTGTTTTTGGGGCAAAAAATGCGGTATATTGATCGGTCGCGGGGTCGTGCGGAAAGCCGGCCTCCGAGAGGTTCGAACGATGGGCCATAAGGGAGTCATACCCATGATGAAAGCAGTCAAAATTGGTGTGTTCGCAGCATGTTTTTGGTTGGCCGCGCAGGCCGCCGTCGCGCAGGATATTGTGCACGCGTTATCCGGAACCGTCATCTCGGTGAATTCGAAGATCAAGATGACTGAAATCAATACCGACAATGGAACGTCCGGGCACTTCGAATGGCTCAAGTCAACCGCCGGCTCCATCAACTTCGACAAGAGCGTCAAGTCCGACGCCACCGACGCGGATAAGTTCACCAGCCAGGGCGCCCACGTCATCGTCTTCTTTACCGGAGACGGCGATGTGCGGACCATCATCGCCGTCCGCGACCTCGGGGCCGGCCCGCTCGAGAAAACCAGCGGAGCCGTCGTCAAGCTCAGCCGCCACGACCGCCTGCTCACCATCAAAAACAGCGCCGGCGCCGAGGAGACCTTCCACCTCGATCCCAAGACCATCGGCGACACCACCACCGGCGTGGCCCAGGACTTCCGCTTCGACTTCGCCAAGGGTGACGAAGTGCGCGTCACCGCCGCGCCCGCCAACGGCGGCGAAACCGCGCTCCTCATCGCGCCCATCATGTAAGCATCGCGCCCGCCGCATAGAATCGAATCATGCCTGAAGATGGCGCACCCATCGCGACCCACCCCCCGCTGCTGCCGCGCTTCGCGTGGTTCGCCGTCTTCTACAATGTGCTGGTCATCCTCTGGGGAGCGCTGGTGCGCGCCAGCGGCTCCGGCGCGGGCTGCGGCAACCATTGGCCCCTCTGCAACGGCCAGGTCATCCCCGTCTCGCCCGGCTTCCATACCATCATCGAGTTCACCCACCGCATGATGACGGGCGGCTCAACCTTCCTCGTGCTGGCTCTGCTGATCTGGACCTTCCGCGCGACCGTCAAGGGCCACGCCGCGCGCTGGTTCGCCATCGCATCCACCATCCTGCTGCTCAACGAAGCGCTGCTGGGAGCGCTGCTGGTCAAGCTCGGCTACGTCACCGGCAACCAGTCCGCCGGGCGCATGGTGGTGCTCTCCATCCACCTCAGCAACACCCTGCTGCTCGTCGCTGCGCTCACCCTGACGGCGCGTTTCCTCTCCACCGCACGCGGCTGGGCCGGCTTGCACCGCGCACAAGGATTCGCCTGGGCCGTCGCCGGCCTCGCGGCAACCATCGCCGTCGGCGTCAGCGGATCGATGGCCGCGCTGGGCGACACCCTCTTCCCCGCTGCTTCGCTCCGCGCCGCCTACGCGCAGGACTTCGCCGCGAACTCGCCCTGGCTGCTGCGCCTGCGCCTCGTCCATCCGCTCAGCGCGCTGGCGGCCGCCGCATTCGTGATTTGGTTGGTCCGGCGTTCGCGCCGGGGAGCAAGCGGTCAACCGCACCCGCTGCCGCATCCCCGTCTGGCCCACGCCGTCCTGGGTCTGCTGCTGCTCCAGTTCGCGCTGGGCATCGCCGACGTGCTGCTGCTCGCGCCCGCGTGGATGCAGCTCGTGCATCTGCTCGGCGCCGATCTCTACTGGGTGGCGCTGGTCCTGCTGGCGGCCGACACCGTCTGGCCGGACGTCGCGACCGGCGTCGCTCCCGCACCCCGGCCCGCGACCACATCGCTGGCTTAGGTCACTTCGGGTCCGGCTTGCCGGCGATCTTGTCCGCAACCTTTTCCGTTCCGTGCGCCGTGTCCTTGGCCGCAACGGCTGTGCCGTGAGCGGTATCCTTCGCAACTACCTTGGTGCCGTGGGCGGTATCCTTCGCCACCCCCTTGCTCACCCGCGCTGTGTCCTTGGCCGCCACCGTCGTCCCATGAGCCGTGTCCTTCGCGCCCACAGCCGTTCCATGCGCCGTGTCCTTCGCCACGACCTTCGTCCCGTGCGCCGTATCCTTCGCGCCGACAGCCGTCCCATGCGCTGTGTCCTTCGCTCCCACAGTCGTCCCATGCGCCGTGTCCTTCGCGCCGACAGCCGTCCCATGCGCCGTGTCCTTCGCCGCGACTTTCGTCCCGTGCGCCGTATCCTTGGCACCGACAGCCGTCCCATGCGCCGTATCCTTCGCCGCGACCTTGGTGGCGTGGGCGGTGTCGGCCGCGGCGTCTTTGGTCGCCTGCGCTGCGTCCTGGGCAAGCCCGACCCCGCAGCCCAGCCCGGCGCCCAGTCCGGCGGCAAGCAAAAACCGCGTCATCCCGTTCATCGTCATGCTGTTTCCCTCCGTTTCGCCTGATTTTGGTTACTGTACGGTAGATTCACAAAACCCGCCGGAGGATGCAGTCACCCGGAAAATCTGTCCCGCCCGGCATGGCATGTGCACGCCGAAGCCGGTATATTGCTTTACGTCCCAGGAACCGTATTTTCAATCGCACCGACCGGCCGGAACGCCCGCACTTGATCCGGCAGAATGGAAATCTGAGCCCGATGCACCTTGTCCCCGTGCCCGCCGTTTGGCTGTTCGCCGTCACCCAGTTGACCCACCTTGCGCCGATCGATATCGCCATCCTGCTGCTCTACTTCGCGATGGTCATCTTCATCGGCTTCTACGTCAAGGGATCGACCAACACCAGCGAACAATTCTTCCTCGCCGGGCGCGAGATGTCCGCCTGGATCGCCGGCCTCAGCTTCGTCTCCGCCAACCTCGGTTCGCTCGAACTCATGGGCTGGGCGGGCGCAGCCTACCAGTACGGCATCCTCGCCACCCACTGGTATTGGATCGGCGCCATCCCCGCCATGCTCTTCCTCGGCATCGTCATGATGCCCTTCTACTACATCTCCAAAACCCACTCCGTTCCCGGCTACCTGCAGCTCCGCTTCGGCGAAGGCGCGCGTGGCGTCTCCGGCGTCTGCTTCGCCTTCATGACCATCCTCATGTCCGGCGTCAACATGTACGCCATGGCCGTGGTCATGCAGGTCGTGCTCGGCTGGAACATCGACTTCTCCATGTGGGTGGGCGCCATCACCGTCGCCATCTACGTCATGCTCGGCGGACTTCGCTCCGCCATCATCAACGAGGTCCTGCAGTTCGTCCTCATCTGGGCCGGCGCCATGCTCATCCCCATCCTCGGCCTCATCGAAGCCGGCGGCTGGACCAACCTGAAGGCCCAGATCGCCGCGCGCATGGGCGAGCAGTACACCCACCTGTGGGCCACCACCGGCAGCTTCAGCGCCAACCCCATGGGCGTCCACTGGACCGGCATCGTCTTCGGACTCGGCTGGGTCATCAGCTTCGGCTACTGGACCACCGACTTCCTCGTCGTCCAGCGCGTGCTCTCGGCCAACAGCCTGCGCGCCGCCCGCCTGGCGCCCATCATCGGCTCCGCCTTCAAAATGTTCGTCCCGTTCTTCGTCATCCTGCCCGGCCTGCTGGCCCTGGTGCTGCTCAAGGATTCGTCCGGCCATCTCATCCAGCTCTATCCCGACGGCAGCGACATCGTGCTCCACCACGGCGCGCACAGCTTCAACCAGGTGCTGCCGCTCATGATGGTGCGCTACCTCGGCCCCGGCCTGCTCGGCCTCGGCATCACCGCGCTGGTCGCCGGCTTCATGTCCGGCATGGCCGGCAACGTCAGCGCGTTCTCCACCGTCTGGACCTACGACATCTATGGCGCCTACATCAACAAGAAGGCCTCCGACTCGCACTACGTCCTGATGGGCCGCTGGTCGACCATCGTCGGCATGGCCGTCTCCGTCGGCACCGCCTACCTGGTCAGAAACTCGGCCAGCATCATGGACTACGTGCAGGAGCTGTTCAGCTTCTTCATCGCGCCTCTCTTCGGCACCGTCATCCTCGGCATGCTGTGGAAGCGCGCCACCAAGGCCGGCGGATTCTGGGGCCTGCTCATGGGCACGGCATCGTCCATCTTCATGTGGCTGGCCGTGATGCACGACAAAACCAACATCCGCTTTATGATCCTCCAGCCCCACGCCTCGGCCGACACCATCCTGCGCGTGCAGGCCATGGCCGCCAACCTCTACCGCGCGCTCTGGTCCTGGTGCACCTGCGTGGTGGTCACCGTAGTGGTCAGCTATATGACCAAGCCCAAGACCGAAGCCGAGCTCACCGGCCTCGTCTACGGCTCCACCGTCATTCCCCACGACGGCTCAACCAACGTCTTCGAGAAGCCGATCTTCTGGGCCATCGTCGTCGCCACCGTTCTCTTTGTCCTCAACCTCTGGCTCTGGTAGCTCAAACTTGAAGTCGTCATCCCAACCGGACCACCGTAAACCGTCGTCATCCCAACCGGACCACCGCAAACCGTCGTCATCCCGACCGGACCACCGTACACCGTCGTCATCCCAACCGGACCACCGTACACCGTCGTCATCTCAACCGGACCACCGTAAACCGTCGTCATCTCAACCGGACCACCGTACACCGTCGTCATCCCGACCGAAGCGCAGCGTAGTGGAGGGACCCCCGCATTTCGCTTTTGTTGCTTGTCATCCTCAGCGCAGCGAAGAATCCCGGCATTCGCCTTTGCGGGCCAACGGCCCGCGCTAAATCTCGCACCAGCCCCAAGGAGACCCTCATGACCACCCCCCACCACGTCGACCCCAGCACCGAACAATCCCTCTCCATCTGGTTCTTTGTCGGCGTGCTCATGCTCGGCTGCGGCCTCATCATCTTCGGTCAGGGCATCTACGAGTTCTCCCACCCCGGCGCCACCGTCCTCGCCAACCTGCACCCCGCCTTCTGGTGGGGCCTCCTGATGACCCTCTTCGGCGCCTTCTACACCATTCGCTTCCGGCCGGGAAAAGGCTGAAGCTTTACCTCGACGACACCGGCCCCGCCGGTCAAAGGCCTATTCTGGTGGGATGGGTTGGGATCGACGGTTCGTCCGGTTTGGAGCCCCTCTTCCAATCGGTAACATCGGTGTCAGTCGGTGTTGAGCCTTTTCCCAACGCTACACGCAACACATCAAGGAGTTTTCAGGAATGTCCAAGCCAATGACCATGGGAGTTCTCGTAGGCAACCGCGGATTCTTTCCCTCGCACCTCGCCACCAGCGGCCGCCTCGAAATCATCGCCGCGCTCGAAGCCGCCGGCATCAAGCCCATCGTGCTGCACCCCGACGTCACCGCCCACGGCGCCGTCGAAACCTACGAAGACGCAAAGAAGTGCGCCGCCCTCTTCAAGCAGCACGCCGCCGAGATCGACGGCCTCATCGTCACCCTGCCCAACTTCGGCGAAGAGCGCGGCCTCGCCGACGCCATCCGCCTCGCCGATCTGCGCGTCCCCGTCCTCATCCAGGCCACGCCCGACGCTCCCGCCAAGATGTCCATCGCCTTCCGCCGCGACAGCTTCTGCGGCAAAATGTCCATCTGCAACAACCTCAAGCAGTACGGCATCCCCTACTCGCTCACCACCCTCCACACCGAAGCCCCCGACTCGCCGCAGTTCAAGGCCGACCTCGCCTGGTTCGCCGCCGTCTGCCGCATCGTTCGCGGCCTCAGGAACCTCCGCCTCGGCGCCATCGGCGCGCGCCCCACCGCCTTCAACACCGTCCGCTACTCCGAAAAACTCCTCGAGCGCTCCGGCATCACCGTCGAAACCCTCGACCTCAGCGAAGTCATCGGCCGCATCTCCCGCATGCCTGACCACGACGACGCCGCCCAGGCCAAGCTCGCCGCCATCAAGAAATACATCCCCGTCGGCTCGACGCCCGAGGCCGCTCTGCTCAAAATGGCCAAGCTCGGCGCCGTCATCGACGCCTGGAAAGCGGCCTCCGAACTGACCGTCACCTCCGTCCAGTGTTGGACCTCCATCGAGGAATTCCTCGGCATCGTTCCCTGTACCGTCATGTCGATGATGAGCGAGAACCTCATCCCCTCCGCCTGCGAGGTCGACACCCTCGGCACCCTCTCCATGTACGCCCTCACCCTCGCCAGCGAAACCCCCTCCGCCCTGCTCGACTGGAACAACAACTACGGCGACGACCCCAACAAGGCCGTCTGCTTCCACTGCTCCAATCTGCCCAAGCACTTCTTCAAAGAAGGCGTGAAGATGGACTACCAGCTCATCATCGCCGGCACCGTCGGCAAGGAGAACACCCACGGCACCCTCGACGGCACCGTCAAGGCCGGCCCCATGTCCTTCGCCCGCTTCTCCACCGACGACTTCACCGGCACCATCCGCGGCTACGTCGGCGAAGGCGCCTTCACCAACGACCCGCTCAACACCTTCGGCGGCGCCGGCGTCGTCGAGATCCCCAATATGCAGCAGCTCCTCCACTACATCTGCGAGCACGGCTTCGAGCACCACGTCGCCGCCAACTTCTCCACCACCGCCGCACCCGTCTACGAAGCCGCCACCAAATACCTCAACTGGCCCATGCACTGGCACAAGTAGCCTCCGGTCGCGCGCGATTGTTCAACCGCCGGACAGCCGCGTACACTGGTCGCCGATAGCACCGGAACCATCCATGACAAAGGTGAATTCATGAAGCATCTCCTGCTCCCGCTCTTCGGCGCGTCCCTCCTGCTCGCGCCCGCTGTCTATGCTCAACCCCCTGCCGCAATCCAGCCCACCCAACCCGACGCGCAGACCCAGCCTCCGCGCCGCGTCCCCGAGCCGCCCTACAAGGAAGTGATTCCCCCCTCCCCCGGCGACCTCACCGTCTGGCCGCGCGGCGACTCCCCCGCCGAGGTCGGCAAGGCGCTGGCCGAGCACTTCGTCACCGGACCGCAGGGCCAGCGCTTCTCCGGCTACCCCTACGTCTGCACCTTCTATGGCGCGATGGAATTCGCCGCCCTCACCCACGACGACTCCTTGCGCGACCGTCTCATCGCCCTGTTCAATCCCATGCTCCCCGGCGGCACCGGCCGCACCCCGCAGCGCCACCACGTCGACGACTCCATCTTCGGCGTCATGCCGCTCGAAATCGCCATCCAGACCAAAGGCCTGCCCACCTACGATCCCAAATACCTTCAGCTCGGCCAGTTCTGGGCCGACCGCCAGTGGGGTCCGCTCGCCGCCGACACTCCGCCCGAACTCCCCCAGGACGTCCACGACGCGCTCGTCAAAGATGGCCTCTCCCCCGAAACCCGCCTCTGGGTCGACGACATGTACATGCTCACCATGCTGCAGCTCGAAGCCTACCGCGCCACCGGCGACCGCAAGTACCTCGACCGCGACGCGCACGAGATGGTCACCTACCTCGACCGCCTCCAGCAGCCCAACGGCCTCTTCTTCCACGCGCCCGACGTCAAGTACTTCTGGGGCCGCGGCGACGGATGGTTCGCGGCCGGCATGGCCGAAATGCTCCGCACCCTCCCCGCCAACCATCCTGACCGCCCGCGCATCATGGCCGGCTACAAAAAGATGATGGCCGCGCTGCTCAAGTACCAGGGCGCCGACGGCATGTGGCGCGAGCTGATCGACCACCCCGAGGCCTGGCCCGAATCCTCCAGCTCCGCCATGTTCAGCTTCGCGCTCATCACCGGCGTCAAGCACGGCTGGCTCGACGCAGCCACCTACGCCCCCGCCGCCCGCCGCGGCTGGATCGCCGTCGTCGGCTACGTCGACCAGAACCACGATGTCACCCAGGTCTGCACCGGCACCGGCAAGTTCGACAGCATGCAGTACTACCTCGATCGCAAGCGCGAGACCGGCAACCTCCACGGCCAGGCGCCCGTCCTCTGGGCCGCCACCGCTCTGCTCCGCGACGGGCAATGACGCGTCGCCCAACCGGCAAAATGGTGTGATCGAAATCACATCCCCGGCCCCGGTCGCGTTGCTACCTTAACCCCTGATCCAGGGCTCCGCAGAGATCGATATGCCCATTGTCCTGCCGCCTTCTCCTAGAGGCGGCATGGCATTTTAATGCGCCAATCCATTCGCCCCGGGCCCTCCCGCATTGCGAAATCCGCCAAACTCCGCCATACTTAGGTGTTGGGTCGTCTGCATCGCGGCGCCGAGTCCGAAGGCCGGTCCGCTCAATCGATTCGCCCCACATATACCGATTCTTCTGAGAGGTTTTCCAAGTGTTGATGATCCGTCTGGCGCGCGTTGGCGCCCGCAAGCAGCCCCACTACCGCGTCGTTGTCATCGAAAAAGACCGCGCCCGCAATGGCCGGTCGATTGAAGTCGTCGGTACCTACAACCCCCGCACCACCCCCGCCTCGCTCGACCTCAAGCGCGACCGCATCGACTACTGGGTCGGCAATGGCGCCAGGCTGTCCGATCGCGTCGGCAAGCTCCTCGCCGTCCCGGTCGCCGCGCCCGCTGCCGAGCCCGCCAGCGCAGCCTAGTTACCACTTAGTTATCAGGTAACCGGAATACTGTGCCCAAAGAATGCAACATTGTCCGTTTTCCGAACAACTGACAGGCACTTCTTCACGTAGACTCTTCGCAGGCCCCTTTGTTTACACAAGCGGCCCGTAGCTAACCCTGGCGAATCTCCCCACCAGGCGCGGCTGCGACGCTGAACCGGCTGAACGTCATTCCAATCTGAAGACCTCACCCAGAATGAGGCGACGGGCGGAATCGAACCGAGGCAGCATACTCCCAAGAGGTGTCTGTGATGAACGAAGCAACGCCAACTCCATCCGAGCCCACTGAGCGGATGAAGCAACTTATCCTGGAGATCGTCCAGGCGTTGGTTGATCAACCGGAAGATGTCTCCGTTGAAATGATTGATGACCACGATGCCACCGTCATCCGGCTGCGCGTCGCCCACCAGGACATCGGCAAGGTCATCGGAAAACAAGGCCGGACGGCGCGCTCCTTGCGCACCATCCTCGGAGCCGCCAGCATGAAGCTGCACCACCGTTTCGCGCTCGACATCCTGGAGGATGACGAGCGGTGAGCGGTGTCGGGCCACGGTGCAGCGCGTGACCCTGTACGTCACACAACGGTTGTCGCCCAACCGCACAGACTGATCCTGTGTCCAATTCCTGTCACCCTTCAACCCGGGTGCCCATTCCTCGCGCCCCGCGATGCAGTGGGCATCCCGCCACCAATCCGGGTGCCCCATGATCAACGCGAGCCCCGCGAGCGTTTATCCTGGGGTTTCGCCCTTCACCCACCCGAGAAAACCCGGCGCCCCATCCCCCCAACAGTCTCATCGTCGCAAACTCTGGCCCCAAATCGCCGTTCGCCCCATCCATCGCGCCCCTGCGATGCGTGGGCATCCCGCCACCAATCCGGGTGCCCCATTCATCGCAGTCTCACCGCGATGAGTGGGTGCTCCCTCGCCGTTTTGCAATGAGCGAAGACCTAAGAACCCGCCCCCAAGGAATCCAAGCTGATGCCGTCTAGCTCTAGCACGCTCTTACCCGCGATGCCCTGCAAGTCGCCGTACATGCCGGCGGTCGCGTCGACCACCCGCCCCGCACCAGCGGGCTGTAGGCCCGACCTATCTTAGCCTAGGCCGCAGGCCCAGGAAGAAGGCCAGCACGCAGCGGTAGTGGTGCCGTTTGAAATCCACAGGTAGATCGGGCTGCCACGGCAAGGCGTAGACCTTGCTCATGGCTGCCTCTCTCCGCATCGTAAAGCGAACCCCAAACACGGCGGGCGTTCGTACGCAGTGCGGGTCTGAGTTTTCTTCACTGATTGCCGGGGACGGAGGCGACGCGAGAGGTCGAAACGAAGTTTTGGGAGCACATCTGCTCGCCACTGGACTCCAGCCAGAATGCGTTGCGTGTCGTGCGTGAGGCAACAGAGAACAAGTGGCTACT
>CAWBFL010000143.1:0-19782 GCA_963787905.1 uncultured Acidobacteriaceae bacterium
CCTTCGTCCATTCCTTCGCCAGCAATTTCAGAATCTCCATAAAGCTCTCGTATTTGAGCAGCACCGCCAGCGGTTTATCGTTGTCCTGAATCACCAGCGTCTTGTCCAGATCACGCAACTGTTCGATATTCAAGGCCCGAAGCTTGCTAATGCCTACGTGCGCGACGCTGGGATCAATATAGGGAATAGAACCAAAATTTTGTTTTGCCATAACGCTCCTATGCGGTTCTGAGTGCCTTTGCGAGTATGGCCGCGTCGATTCGCTGGATAGGCTTCTTCTCAGGGATGAGGCCCACCAGTTCCTCCAAAGTCCAGATGTGATCGGTCACTCGCATCGTGGAACGCGGCACAGGCGTTGCCCACATCGGCCAACAGTCGCAGGACGGTGTGCTTGCCGATGCCCAGCATTCGGCATGTCGCGTTGATGGAGCTTCCTTCGACCAAGGCCGCTATCACCTGTGCGCGTCGCGTTGTGGAGAGTTGATTCAATGCCGTATCCTGCCTTTATAATAGCAGTATAACGGCAAATTTCAAGCTCTATATTGCCTATTTATCGCCTTTGATGATATTCTTCCATTTCTTTCGATACAGGAGAATCCGCGCTACCAACGCTGATAGGAGAGCGCAAGTGACGATGATGAATCTGGCATCGCTGCCGGACTGGAACTCGCTTGATTCAGTGAGGAGCGCGCATAGCAATCTTGAGGGGGCAGCGCTGGTGTTCTTCGCGCTCCTAGTAGTGTTCGACGTACTCGCCCATTTCGCGGAGGAACACAAAGAGCGAGCGAGGCTGCTTGAGAAAATAGGACTCTGTTGTTTCGCAATAGCTGTGCTTTGCGAGATCGTGGGGTATCGGTACGGCCAAAGAAATGATGCTCTCTCCGACCTTAAGATCAGGTCACTCGATGCCGTCTCGCACGATGCGGACAGCACGGCTAAAGGGGCAAAGATCACAGCGGACGCAGCTAAAACCGAAGCGGACGGAGCAAAAGCAACGGCAGACCAAGTGTTTTCCGTAGCCGACAATGCGCGGCAGGCCGCGTCTGGAGCTCTGTCGATTGCGAGCGATGCAAAGGCGCAAGTCGCAACTGTAAGAAGCAATATCGCCGCAGTTGACGCAAAATATGCCCCACGGAAACTGTCAAAGACCGAGCGCGATACACTGATCGACTTTCTTCGCAAGGCTCCGATAAAGCCAACCAGCCCAATATCTGTAGACTCCAGTGCGGACGCTCCAGATGGACCGGCATATGCAAAAGAAATCGCCGATGCAATCAACGATCCAGCCACGGGTTGGAAGGCTGATGCGCACGGAGATATGTGGACTTCCAACGGAGGCGAAACTGGCGTCGCTCTACTCCTCCCCCTTGATGCCTCGTCCCAACCGCCGTGGGCGGGGGAATTACAGCAAGCGCTTCGGGCCTCCGCACTCGGAGGAGACGGGGAACCCAATAAAGAGATAAAAGCAGGAACTGTGGCGATCCTAGTGAGGCGGAAAAACTGAGTCTTCGCCGCATTTAGCAGAAACGCAAGGGCCATCTTCATGGCCTGTGGAACCCAAACGGCACCACTACCCGCCCAGCGCTCCTGCTCTGCCCTGAGCGCAGTCGAAGGGCCCGAGTGCAGCGCGCAACGACTGATTCGCTCTCTTCCCACCAGCCACAACCGCCAGCGTCCAGCAACCCTACGCCGCCACCCCACCCCGCGCCTTGCCCCACCGGTACTCCAGAAAATCCGGCAAATACAGCCCATCGTCCAACTGCGGCCAATACACATCCAGTCCATTCGGCCCAACTGTCAGCTCCGCAGCCTGCTCCGGCGTCGCGTTCTGCAACTCGCTCAGTTCCTCCCGCGGTATCAACAGCCGACGCCCGTCGCTCAGCCTCAGCATGAGAAACTCAAGCCCCGGTTCAGGCCGATACGCCGCCTCCACAATGCGAGGAAAGGTGTCGAACGCCTTCGCCTGCTCAATCGCCTCGTCGATCTCTTCGTCCGTCGTCACATCGTTAGGATGCCGGTCCATGTGTCTTCTCCCAAAGCTCCTTCAACTCGACGGCGTGGGCGGCCGCTACCCCGAGAATTCGCCGCACGTCGCTCCGCTTCGCGTTGCCCGGTACCACCGAGTCCCTGCGCCTTGACCTCCGGACAGTCCCATCCGGGAGTAAATCGATGACCACCTCGGTCTTGGCATACCGTCCGTGCACGTGCGCAGGCAGGTGGTCATGCACATAAGAGATAAACCACACGCCATCAAAGGTCTTCGAGCCCACACCCTTACTTTATTCCCCACACCGCGCCCGGGAAAGCAAAATCGCATCGTGCCTGAGCGGGTCGCCGCCCTATTCCCACGCGTCCCCGCAACTCCCGCCGGGAAGGTAACATCCTCTCTATGGACTCCCCTTCCCAATGGATCGTTCTCGCCCACATCCTTCGCCCCCAGGGCCGCAAGGGCGAGGTGCTGGCCGACCTGTTCACCGATTTCCCCGAGCGCTTCGGCGAGCACCCGCAGGTGTGGCTCGCCCCCTCCGGTTTTGCGGAACAAGCCTCGTCCCGCGTCCCCGGCGCACCCTCCGCCGAATCCAACCCCTCCGCTTCGCTTCAGCCCGCCGCGGTCGCCTCCCACTGGCTTCCCGTCGGCCGCAACGCCGGCCGCATCGTCTTGCACTTCACCGGAATCGACACCATCGAAGCCGCCGAAAAACTCGCGTACAAAGACGTCATCGTCCCCCTCACCGACCGCATGCCGGCGGCCGACGGCGCCGCGTACATCTCGGATCTCGTCGGCTGCACCGTCTACGATGGCTCTCGTCCCTTGGGCGTCGTCGACAGCGTCCAGTTCCCCACCACGCCCGACGGCTCGCGCCGCCTCGAAGAAGCCGCGCCGCTGCTGGCCGTCACTGCGCCTGATGGCGGCGAGATCCTGCTGCCCTTCGCCAGCGCATTTCTGCTCGAGCTCGATGTCGCGGCGAAATCCATTCGCATGGCGCTGCCCCAAGGCCTCGCCGAAATCAACCAGCCCGCCGAAAAAGACTGACCGGGACGCGCCGCCAGCATCTTCCGCCGCCAATGTCATCGGTATCGCGCAGGCAAGCATCTCCCGCGCCTTCCCTCATGCTCCTCTTTTGGTTACAAATTCAGGCGGTCCCGAAATCCGGCACAAAGGTAGTACGATCGCGCGCCAAAGCTCTACACTGCGTGTAGCCGTTTGCGCGGCCAACCATGCGCTTTGACATCCTCACCATCTTTCCCAACTTCTTCGCCGGTCCGCTCGACCACGGCATCCTCAGCCGGGCCATCGCTGCCGGCGCCGTGGGGGTGACGACACACGACTTGCGTGACTTTACGCACGATCGCCATCGCACGGTGGACGACCGGCCGTTCGGCGGCGGCGAAGGCATGGTCCTGAAAGCGCAGCCGATCTTCGAGTGCGTCGAATCGCTGGGCGGAATTGCCGCCAAGGCGCAGCGCCAGGTGACCCGGCAGTCGGTGATTCTGCTGTCCGCGCAGGGCAGGCGATTTACGCAGGCAACGGCGCACCGGCTGGCGGCGCTGGAGCAGGTGGTTCTGATTTGCGGACGATACGAGGGCGTGGACGAGCGCGTGAGCGAGCTGCTGGCGGATGAGGAGCTGTCGATCGGCGATTACGTTCTGTCGGGCGGCGAGCTGGCGGCGGCGGTGGTGCTGGACGCGACGGCGCGGCTGTTGCCGGGAGTGCTGGGGCATGCGGATTCGGCGCGGTATGAGAGCTTTGGCGTTTCGGATTCGGAGATTGCCGGCGCTGCGGAAATTCTGACGGCGGATGGGGTTCCGCGGTCGACGCACGGGGCGGGCGGGTTGCTGGATTATCCGCATTACACGCGGCCGGCGGAGTTTCGCGGGGTGGCGATTCCGGAGGTGCTGGGCGGCGGCGATCATGCGGCGATTCGCAAATGGCGGAGGCAGATGGCGCTGGAAAAGACGTGGCGGAACCGGCCGGATTTGCTGGAGCGCGCGGCGCTCAGCGACGAGGACCGGGAGTATCTGGCGGGGCTTGAAGGCTAGAAATGTTCCTCAAATTGTTCCACGTGGAACAATTTGGCACTCTACTTGCTTACCGCCCTCTGTGATCGCCGAACAATGCTGTAAATGATTATAAGTGAGTCGCATACAAGAGGAGCGGGTGAGCTTTGCGGGCGAGGAACAATTTGGGGAAATTGGTCAAAAAGTGCGGTTGTCTTACAATTTAGGACGATGTGAGATAATAAATACAGATGACTCGACCTGGAAAAACACGCACGTTTACGGTCAGCTTTCCGCCTGAAATGGCGGCCCAGGTGGCGCGGTTGGCGAAGCGGGAGAGCCGGACGACCAGCGAGCTGTTTCGCGAGGCCTTCCGCATGTACCGGTGGCACAAGCTGAAGGCGATTCTGGACCGGGCGAACGCGGGACCGCGGGACGGGGGATTGCCTCGCTACGGCATCGAGGATGTGGAGAGCCTGGTGGAAAGGGACCGCGCCCTGGAGTGGGCGGCGGCGGAGAAGGAAGCCGACGAGCGGATTAATTTCCGTGGGTACCAGCGCAAAGGGGAGATTCGGAGTTGATCGGGGTTCCGATTGAGGCAAGTTGGATCCGGCGGGCGGGATCGCTCGGCACCACGGCGTTGATGGGGACTCATCGGGTGTCGCTTGCGAACGTGAAGAGTTCGACCAGTGCCCTTACGCGCTCTTTCTGACGCCTGCGGGGAAGGCGTTTGCTTGCTGTCAGTTCGGCGATGCCGTGGAGGGACGCCCAAAATATCTCAGCGAGGACCTCCGGCTTTCTGCTTTGGCCCTGGAATAACTCCAGGAGCTGGGAGAACGCGAATCGCAGTTCGGGAGGAGTCGCGGGATGATCGAACGGCACGGTCAAGCTGAGCGAGAACAGCACTTCATACAGGGCTGGGGAAGACGCGGCGAATTCCAGATATGCGGTCGCGATCGACTCGACCGCGTTTCCCCGCGTCGCGCTTTTCCGCGCCTTCTCCAAGGCCAGGCCGAGTTCCTGGAATCCCTCGACCGCAACCGCGGAGAGAATCCCTTCGCGGCTGCCAAAGTGAGAGTACAAGACGGGCTGGCTGTAGGAAATTTCGTCCGACAACCGCCGAACGGTTACGTTGGACCACCCCTCCAGCTCGGCGATCCGGCGTGCGGCACGGATGATCTGTGCGCGGCGGGCCTGCTTGTCGCGCAGTTTTCGCTGCGCAATCCGGGATACTGCCTGCTGCTTCGCCATCGATGGAAAGTATAGCGCCGCTGGAAGTTTGCGGGAACGGTGAATCCTGTCCGAGGGTCCTGTATCATATCTAGCATTGCTAGATTTTCTACCGTTTGGAGGATAGGTTTATGGCCAATGCTATTCCGCTCACCCTGGCTGCTCTCATCGCCATGGGAATCATGGTTATCGGTTGTCTCTATCTGGCTTCTCCCGAGAAGATTGTAGGAGGATTTGGTCTCAATCCGCCTGCGACCGATGCTGCCACCCGTGCCTGGCTGCGTTTGAAGGGAACTCGAGATATCGCCTCTGGACTGGTGGTGCTGACCATGATGCTGGCGGCAAACAAGCGGGCGGCCGGACTGGTTTTGCTCGTTTACGCCATCATCCCATTTGGCGACATGTGCGTGGTGCTGGGCTCGCACGGCTCCAAAACGAAGGCGTTCTCCGTTCATGGCATAACCTGCGCGGTGATGCTGGTGGTCGGCGTCCTGCTGATTCATGCGGAGGGACTATGAACGATTGGATTTCGGCGGTGTCTCTGGCTGGCATTCTAAGCACAGCCGTGATTCTCGGCACGGACATGTTCTTTTTGACGATCGGACGGCCCGCCCTGCGGATGGCTTCCTCGTCCGCGGGCACCGAGGTTATGGGGTTCTTCCACATGTTTGCGGACGCGCGGATGCCGGTCTGGGGGGTTGCCGCGATCCTATCCAACGCCGTGCTGGGTCTGCTGAACCGGAATGCGCCGCGCTGGTTGGATGTGGCGGCGCTCCTTCTGCTGATTCTGTTCCTCGGAATCTATAACCGCTGGTCGAAGCCAATCAACCGACTTCAGACCGAGGCAGCCAAGGCCGGGCGGCGGCTCGACAACAGTCGAGAGCTCCAGGCGGCGTGGGACCGATCGCTCGGGTTCCGGGTTCCGCTGCTTGTCCTGTCCCTGCTGGCTCAGTGCCTCGCGTTGCTGGCCGCATCGAAGCAGGTGTGATTGAAGTCGGCCGCGTCGATGCAGGAGGCTACTCGAATCGGGAATGGGAAGCCGGCTGGATGGAGCGGGCTGCAGGGTTGGGGATTGCGGCAGTTCCGTGGGCATCCGATTTTCCGGCGGGATCGGTGGTTCTCATTTCCGATCCAGTCGAAGGTGGGCGATGAGGGCGGCCAGGGCGGCAGGTTGATTGCGGCGGCTTGGGTAGTAGAGAAAATAGCCGGGAAAGGACGGGCACCAATCTTTCAGGACCTGAACCAGGCGTCCCTCCCGGATCAAGTCCCTCAGGCTATCTTCCATCGCGGTTCCGATTCCGACTCCATTGAGAACTGCCTGGATGACGAGGTCTGGATCGTCGAAGGAGGCCGGCCCCTGAGGGCTGACCGTCATTGCCTTGCGCCCCTTTTGAAACTCCCACCGGTACAGACCACTGCTGAAGCGGAAGCCGATACAGGCGTGGCTCTTCAAATCCTGCGGATGTTTCGGGATGCTGTTCGCTTTGAAGTATGCGGGAGAGCCGACGACCGCAAGGCGCTTCTCCCGGGTGACGCGGACGGCAATCATATCCCGTTGAATGATGCATCGACCCAGTTCGACAGCAGTGACTTCCGGGCGGTGGTACCGCGGTTCAGCGAAGAGAATCGCAAGGCCAATCGGGCGCTGGTTGAGGCGGTCGGCCGGTTCGCGGAGCAGGTGAACGCCACGCCTGCGCAAGTCGCTCTCGCGTGGCTGCTCGCCCAAAAGCCATGGATTGTGCCGATTCCGGGCACCACCAAGCTATCCCGGCTCGAAGAGAACCTGGGCGGCGCGGCGCTTGAGCTTACCGTGGAACAATTGCGCGCGCTGGAAGGGGCATGCTCGGCGATCCAGATCGAAGGCGAGCGCTATCCCGCAACGCACGCGAAGCTGGTTGATCGTTAGGCTGTGGGCGCGAAGGAGACGGCTGGCGGTTGAAGCTTTGGGACCAGGCCATACGGCGGCTGCCGGCTGGAGCGAATTCGCGGCTAGCGCGGGGCTGGATTCCTGGGAACGGGGAGCAGGGTGCGGCGGCCGACGGTGATGGGGATATCGACGGTGCCGAGCTTTTGCGAGACGGTGTCGAGGACACCGGCGCGGAGGGTGATCAGTCCGGGGGGCAAGTCAATC
Source organism: uncultured Acidobacteriaceae bacterium (assembly GCA_963787905.1). Classification (GTDB taxonomy): domain Bacteria; phylum Acidobacteriota; class Terriglobia; order Terriglobales; family Acidobacteriaceae; genus Edaphobacter. The sequence continues at coordinate 7,361 of CAWBFL010000143.1, forward strand.
TCCTGCAAGAACTGAAAGGGGGTGGCGATGAACTGTTTGTATTCGCCGGCGGTGAGCGGGAGCTTCATGGTCTGGCTGCGCATGGTGACGAGCCGCTCCTCGGAGTCATAGGCGGCGAGGTCGAATTCGAGCGCGCCGCTGAAGTTTCCGCCGGCGGCGGGGGCGAAGGCGATCTGGCTGGAGGGGACGGCGAAGAGGAAGCTGTAGCGAGTGAGCGGCTGCTTGCCCAGTTTCGGGTTAAAGAGTGCCGAGGACCGGTGGATCGGCGGGGCTGGGCGGAGTGGTCGAGACCTCCATGCGCACGTCGAACAGGAGCAGGTCGGCGGGCGGAAGGACAAGCGCCATGGCCACGGCGAGCGGATCGGGAGCGGAAGCCGGCGCCCTGGTGTCGCGGGCCGCAAAGCCGAGCGCGGACTCCAGCGAACGGCCGATGCGCCGGGGATCTTCCGCGCTGTAGCCTTTGCGGTAGACGAGATGGAGGCCGGGCCGGTCGAGCTGAATGCCGATGGCGTGGTAACGGCCGTCGTAGGCGAGGCTGGGCGTGCTGTAGGAGAGGGTGTAGTAGCTGGCGCCCGATTCGGCTGCCCTGGCCATCAGCGCGTCGAGATCGTTGCGTTCGAAATAGGCAACGCCGCCGGTGGCTTCGGCGACCGCCTCCATGGCGAGGTGCGTGATCTTGAGGCTGGTGACGCCGTTGGGATCGAGCGGATAGAGGGTGATCTGGGCGTTGGCCAGCAGGTCGTAGATCTGCTGGACCTGCAGCCGCCAATCCTGGGTCCCATGCGTCACCAGATCGGAGTTGCCGTAGCCGATCCAGATGACGTTCTTGCGTCCCTCGATCCCGGACAGGTAGGTTGCAAGCTGATTCAACTGATCGAGGGTGGCCTTATCGACGATGACCTCCGCATCTGCGCCTGGCGGAACGCTCAAGGGCTCGACGAGGCGCCTGACGACGTTCAGGATTTGTACGGGATCGGTGGTTGGGCCTTGCAGGACGGTGAACCTGAAACCCATCGCAAGCAGGGCGACGCGGGTTCCGGGAGCCATGTGATGAATGAAGCTGGCGACGGCTTCCCTGGCGCGTGCGCCGTCGCCGCCATTTACATCGTCGAGCAGGAATACGTTGAGCGGACCTGAACCCGGCTGGAGGTTGGTGAAGATGTTGGGTGGGAGTTTGGGCAGGGTGCGAGGGGTGGTAACGGGGCCGGCGCCAGACTCCTGGAAGCTGCGGATGGGTTGGGGGTTGCCGTCTTCGGTGACGGTGAAGTCGGAACGGGTGAGGCCGTGGATGGGATTGCCCTTGATCGTCGGTGACGGTGACGTCGACGATGGTTTCGCGGGAGTAGACGCGGATGGTGGGGGCGGTTGACTGGGCGGCGGCGTGTAAGGCGGAGACGAGGGCGAGGACGAGGAGTGCGGATTTGGGTCGGCCGGATTGCATGTTGTGCTTTCAGGTGGTGCAGCTACAAATACAGGGGTCCTTCACTGCGTTCAGGATGACGGCGTTCCTTGGGAAGGTCGAAGGGGATGGCATCTAGGGGGCGGCAGGGACGGAATTTGGGGTGAGGGAGGACGTGGGGATTTCGATGGCGCCGATGCGGCCGGAGGTGAGGTCGTGGACGGCGATGCGGAGGAAGTAGTCGCCGGTGGCGGGGATGTCGATGTCGCGGTGGGCGTTGGCGCCGGTGCGCAGCATGGACTGGTAAACGGCGGGCGGGACGATGGGGCTGACGGTGTTGGCAGTGGAGTTGATCACGTCGCCGTCGGCGTTGTAGACGTTGACGCCGTACTCGAATGCGCCACGGTAGTTGTTGTCGGACTTTTGCGTGAAGTCGATGCCGTGGACGTCGATGGTATAGGCGATGGAGAGATGGCGGTAGGGCGGGTGCATCTGCTTTGGGTCGGGGTTGTTTTGCGGCGAAAGCGTGGCGGATGCAGGGGTTTGGGTGACGTGGACGCGGAACAGAATTTGGGTGGTGTCGAGCGCGAGGCCGGGCGTTGGAGCAATCCTGCGCGGGTCTTCGGCGTAGTATTCGTCGCGATAGGTGAGCTTCAGTCCAGGCTGGTTCGCAACGATCTTGATGGAGTGGTGGCGCCCGTCGTACTCGCTGCCGGGCGGGACGTAGGAGAGCGTGTAGTAGTCGGACCCGGAGTTGATGGCTTTTGCGGTGAGGGCGGCCAGGTCGTTGGAGTTGTAGTAGGCGACGCCCCCGGTGGCTTCGGCGACGGCTTCCATCGAGAGAAGTTCATAAGCGTGGGATTCGAATAAAGGATCTCCCGCAACGGGAACTCCGCGAATCCATATGGGAAAGACGGTGACCTGGGCTGCGGCAAGCAGGCCATAAGCCTTGTTGATATCGGCTGTATAGTCGGGCAGGCAGAACCTGGGAGCCAGCACCGCCTGGGTATAGCCTCCGTCGGTCACCGATGGAATGCCGGTGGTAAACCAGAGCAGGTTTTTTCTTCCTTGGATGCGAGCCGCTTCCGCGGCGATATGGTCCAGAGCTTCGAGCGTGATGCGGTTGCGCGACTCTTGCTGACGGCAGAATGATTCAAGGGTATGGGCCAGGGGATCCCAACTTTTTTCCGGATAAATCCAGGCGTTTGCGTCGGTATCGTACTTCATGGCGGCGACTGCCGCGCTGAGCGACGCGGGGTCGGAGGTGACCCCCTGCAGGACCCTCAAGTGGCCTGGATTGGATGTTCCGATCACAGCGACTCGGGTACCGGCTGGCATGCTCTGCAGGTACTGGGTCGCGAATTGCTTAACGCGGCGCTGCCGCTCGATGGCGTAGGCCAGACTTTGAGCGCCCACGGGGGTCACTCCGGAGCTGCTGCCGGCCGCGAAGACGGGGGCGGCGTTGGTGAAGTCGAGCCACAGGATGTTGGTTGCGCCGCTGGCCGCGGGCGGCTGGGCGTTGGTGTAGACGTTGGGCGGCAGCTTGGGCAGAGGCTGGACGGTTTGCGTGCCAAACTCTTCGAAGCTCTTGATTGCCTCTTCCCTGCCGTCTTCCTTCACGGTGAAATCGTTCTTGGTGAGGCCGTGGACGGGATTGCCCTTGGCATCGGTCACTGTGACGTCGACGATGGTCTCGCGGGAGTAGACCTTGAGCGTGGAGACGGCGGGATTCTGGCCGGCGAGGGAGGGCAGGATGAAGAGAGCGGCGCACGACAACAGCGCCAACTTGCCGGGACGCATCATGGGTTTCTCCTGGGGCTTCGCAGGCTGGGCAGATGGGACTTCGTCCCGGCAGCGAAACCGATCCATTGACTTTTGGCCTGGGGACAAACCGATGAATCGATTGACATGCGGGTCTCGCCACGGCTCATCCGAGACTGTCCTCTTCGTCTATGGCGAAAGAGTCTAGTCTTCGGGAGTTTTCGGGGATGTGTCCGGCGACACATGCACTGCGAACGACGAAGTTCGATTGCTTCGGCGGTCCTGCCTGAGAGCCGGGGATTGGGCGCGCCGGCAAGAAGCGCGGGAGGCTTCAGGCGTGGTTGGGCAAGCGGCCCAACCCGCCGCGGAACTTCATGGGCGTGACGCCCACGATTCGGCGAAAGACTTTGGTGAAGTGGCTTTGATCGGCGAAGCCGACGGCCGCTCCTGCGCAAGCCAGGCCGATGTTGGGATCGCGCAGGTATTGCTTGGCGCGTTCGATTCTGCACCTGAGGGTGTATTGGTGAGGGGACAGGCCGGTGCTGGCCTTGAACAGCTCGCAGAAGTAGTTGGGACTCATGCCGGCGACCTGGGCAAGCTCCCAGAGGCGAAGATCCCGTCCCAGGTTCTGGTTGATGTACTCCAGGGTCCGGTTGAGGCGCAGCGTAGGCATGCTGCCGCGGTAACTGAGCTTGGCGGAGTTGCGGGCCGAATAACGGCGAACCAGATAGCCGGCGAGCGCGAGGCCGAGCGATTCTCCATAGAGCGGACCGGCGGGCGAGCCGTCTTCGAGGTCGGCATGCAGAGCGAGCATGAGGGATTGAATATGGCGGTCGCGGAGATTCCAGTGGGTGGTCAGTTCCACGTCGTTGAGGTGCGGGGTGTCTGCAAACGAACGCGCGAGGAAGCGCGGCTCCATGACCAGGATGATGCGCGTGGTGGGGCCGGACCAGGTGAGGCGATCGCGGGTTCCCGCGGGCAGCACGTAGATGGTCCCGGGGCCATTGTCGGCGCTGTGGCTCCTGCCCCCGGTGGTCCATTGCGCCCGGATGTTTCCATGGGTCAGGAGATTGAGGAAGTGGGTTGGATGGTCATGATCGGGAATCGAGACGCCGGGCACATCGCTGAAGGATTCCAAGGCGATGCCGTCCCAGCCGGCGCGTTTGCTGGTGAGGGAAGAAATGGCGGGGATGGGACACACCGCGCACCCATTGCGCATGACCTCAACCGCATTGACGGGAAGAACCCCGGAGCCATGCATCGCACCACCCCCAGAACAGAGAGCCGCAGGGCCCCAGAACACAGAGCCGCAGCGGTGAGATGCCGCCGCGGCTTGCCTGGACACCTGTTTTTTGGACTATTTTCCTGGAAGAATTGACCAAAATCGGAACATTTGACCAATGGTCATGCGGTATCGTTTTCTCTCCAGGGAAAAAGCCAAGAAAGAGGATGCGCCCATTGGCATGGACCGAGCAGGGAGAGTGATCGACTACGTTCACGCGAATGCCGGCGCAAACGTGAGCCTGGTGGCCATGGCCGAGATTGCCGGAGTGTCGCCGAGCCATTTGTGCTGGTGTTTACGCGGGCGACGGGGTTGACTCCGCACCAGTATGTTTTGCGGGTGAGGATCGAGCGCGCGAAGCTCCAACTGGAGAATCGAACGCTGAGCATTGCCGAGGTGAGCCGACTGAGCGGGTTTCGTACGCAGGAGCATTTCACGAAGGTGTTTCGGAAGATGGTTGGCGTAACTCCCCGCGAGTTCAGGAGCGCGATGCAGCGGGAGCACGGTTCGATGGAACGCGATTTGAATCGCAAGCGATGACCAGCAGTTCAGGCACGGGATTTCCGGGCTGCCAACGGCACTCGGGAGGGATGACGAGGTGAGCTATGAGACCGGTGCTGAGCGCTGCCGCGAATCCAAATGCCGCCGCAAGACCACCGGCACGGCTGCCGGGGGAACAGGAACCGGTTGCGAGTGAACTGGATCGATTGGTTGCCGAGCGAACCAAAGAGCTGGCCGAAGCCAACGCAGAGCTGCGACTCGAGGCTGGACTGCTGCAACATCTTCCTGTATCCGCCTGGACGCTGAAACCGGACGGGACGCCGGATTTCGTGAATCGGGTGTGGCTTGAATTCTCGGGTCAGACCCTCGATTTCGTCCGGTCGCATCCCGAGGCGTGGATGACGGCAGTGCACCCTGACGACCGGGAAAGAACAGCGAGGGGCTTTTGGGAGGGGGTCCGTTCGGGACAGGGTTTTGCGATCGAGACCCGGTCCCTCCGCGCCAAGGACGGGACCTATCGCTGGCATGTGCAGCAAGCCGTGCCGTTGCGCGATGGGGAAGGAAAGGTGCTGAAATTCGTCGGCACGACCACCGACATCGACGACCAGAAACGCGCCGAAGAGGCGCTACGCCAAGCGCAGGACGATCTCGAGCGCATCAACCGGGTGACCACGATGGGCGAGCTGACGGCGTCGCTGGCGCATGAACTCAGCCAACCGATCGGGGGCGGCATCATCAACGCCAACGTCTGCCTGCGATGGCTGGAGCGGGACGAGCCCGACCTCGAAGCGGCGCGCAAGGCGGTCGAACGGATTGTACGAGACGGACAACGGGCGGCGGAGATACTGGGCAGGATCCGCTCGCAATTCAAGATGAGCTCGCTGAATCAGGAGACGCTTGGGGTGAGCGAGATTATTCAAGAGACCGTCGCGCTGATGCGCGCGGAGGCGATCCGATACAACATCTCGGTGCGGACGGAGCTGGCGGGAGAACTTCCACCGATCCTGGGCGACCGGGTGCAATTGCAGCAAGTGACGATGAATCTGATCATCAACAGTATCGAAGCGATGAAGGGTGTGGATGGAATCCGAGAGCTGGTCATCCGGTCGCAGCGGAGTGAGGAGGGGCGGATTGTTGTGACCGTGAGCGATACGGGCATCGGGTTTCCGGCCCACCTGGCGGAACAGATTTTCGACCCATTTTTTACCACCAAGGCTCAGGGCACCGGCATGGGGCTTCGCATCAGCCGGTCCATCGTTGAGTCCCATGGCGGGCACATGTGGGCGACTGGTTCCCCGGGGCGGGGCGCGACTTTCCACTTGAGCCTGCCGGCCGCGATTCCAGCGGATGCAATGGAATCGGCGGCCATTGCCAGTTGAGCGGCCGGGAACGCCGGGAGCGGGGCAGGTATCACGAGATATGGGTGAGCGGACCGGGATTCGATCGGATCGGCGGTCGAGAGGACGAGGGGTGGTGGCGCGAGGCAGAGGCAAATGCGGGGGGCTCTCGGCTGCGCGCGATGCGCTCCGGTCGAGATGACGGGGATGCGGGGGCGCGAGGGGTGCGGGTGGGGCGGGTTTTCGTGTAAACTAGAGATTCGAATTCTGAACAGGAAAGTATCTATGTCTATTCATCCGATTATGCAGAAGCTGGCCGCGAAACTGGAGCGGACCGACCACCCTTCGTTTAGCCCCGGCGACACCGTGCGCGTGCAGGTGAAGATCAAGGAAGGCGAAAAAGAGCGTCTCCAGGCCTTTGAGGGCATGGTGATTGCGACCAACAAAGGGCCGCAGGGCACCTTCACCGTGCGCAAGATGAGCTTTGGCCAGGGCGTTGAGCGCATCTTCCCGTACAACTCCAAGGTGGTGGACAAGGTGGAGAAGCTGCGCTCGTACGAAGTGCGGCGGTCGAAGCTGTTCTACCTGCGCGGACTGCGCGGCAAGGCAGCGCGTCTGCACGAAGTGGCGCGGCCCAGCTAAGCTCAACCAGTTCCCTTCCCGATTTACGAGAAAGGCCACGATGATTGTCGTGGCCTTTTCTCTGCGTGGATTGGGGTGCAGGATTTCGCGGGTCAATGAGCCGGGGGCGCGGGGGGAGCGGCGGCGGTGGCGGGCGGCGGCTTGATGGGTACGCAGGGCTGCGCCGGCGCGTTCTGTCCGGGCAGCGCGGGCGGGCCGGCCGGGCGCATCATGCCAGCAGGGCACGGGGCGAGCAGCAGGGTGGGGCGCACATCGGCGGGCAGCGGGGGCGGCAGCACGGCGCCCTTGGCGACAGCGCCCTCCTTGGAGCCGGGCCAGGCGTAGGGCGCCTTGGTTGCGCTGCCGTAGCCGAAGACGGGGAACTTGGCGGGGAGCAGGAAGCCGCGGTCAACGGCGACCCAGGCCGACTGCGGCTTCCTGGCGAGCAGGCGTTTCTCCGAAGAGAGTTCGATGGGATGGCCGTCGACGGTGATGCGGAGGCTTTTGTCGTTGAAGGCGCCGGGCTGCTCCTTGGCGCCGGGGAAGGTGTTTTGCGAGACGATGGCGATGCCGATGCCGGGGGCGTAGATGTAGAGGTACTTGAGGTCGGCGATGTCGTAGTTGAGGCGCGCCTTGCCGGTCCAGCCATCGACGGTGAGGGTGCCGGCGCTGATGGAGACGGGGGTCATTTTGGGCGGCTTGATCTTCTTGATGGGGATCTTCTTGCCCTTCTCGTCGAAGCCGAGGTTGGTGGCGGTCTGGAAGACGGGCTTGTTGTTGGCGTCGAAGACGGGATGACCCTTCTTGTCGCGGAGTTGCTGGACGGGCGGATTGAACATCAGCTTGCCGTCGGGGTCGACGCGCTGCTTGCCTTCGCCATCGAGCATGGGGGTGGGCGGCAGAACGACGATGGTGGTGGGGCCGGTGTAGACAGCTTTGGCGGCTTTGGCGGGCTTGCCCTTGGACCGCGTGGCTGGGGTTGCGGGCGACGCTGGAGCAGCGGCGGTCCCTGGGGCCGGCGCGGCGGCGGGCGGCTGATTCGAGGGGGTGGTTGCGGTTGCGGCTGGGTCTTGCGGGTAGGCGGCGAGGCAGGTCCAACTGCACATGAGTCCGATCGCCAGAGTTCTTGCGAAGGTGGTGCGAACGTTCATTGAAACCACTCCCTGCCCGGCCCGGGTTTGCGCGCGTGGCGGTCCACGCCCAGAGTTGTGTGGTGCGACGGGCTGCGGAGCCTGGCGTGCCGCGCCGCAGCGTCTATTCTCCCCACGAGGATACAACCACCCCTGCGGCGCGGCGATGAAATTCCCACGAACGAAAGTTGTACACTCGAAGCGACCATGGGCAGCCTTCGCAACGAGCATGCCGTAACCGCCGCAACTGCTCGCGCCGTAACCGCCGCAACTGCTCGCGCCGGTCTCCGCCGCTACCGCGAAGCAACGCATGCTGAAGCTGCTGGTGTGCAGCGACGCGCCGGAGCAGGCGCTGCGCTACCGGGGGTTTCGGGCGATTGCGGGCGTGGACGAGGTGGGGCGGGGCGCGCTGTTCGGGCCGGTGGTGGCGGCCGCGGTGATGCTGCCGGAGCGGCTGGGGCCGCTGGCGCGGGCGGGGCTGAAGGATTCCAAGCAACTGACGTGCGAGCAGCGGGAGATGCTGGACCGGCGGATTCGCAAGTGCGCGCTGGCGGTGTCGGTGGCCGAGGTGGACGCGGAGACGATCGACCGCGTGAACATCTACCAGGCCACGCGGATGGCGATGACGGCGGCGGTGCTGGGGCTGGCGCTGACGCCGGACCACCTGCTGGTTGACGCGATGGTGCTGGATCATCCGTGCGCGCAGACGCGGCTGTTTTATGGCGATGCGCTGTCGCTGTCGATCGCGGCGGCGTCGGTGGTGGCGAAGGTGCACCGCGACCGGCTGATGCGCGAGCTGGATGCGCTGCATCCGGGATATGGGCTGGCAGCGCACAAGGGATATGGGACGGCGGAGCATCGGCGGTCGCTGCGCGAATTGGGGCCTTGTGCGCTGCACCGGAGATCGTTTGCGCCGGTGCGCGCGCTGCTTGGCGATGCGGAGGCGAGCGGATTTCTGTTTGAAGACCCGGTGGGGGACGGTGGCGAGGTTGAGGCGGGATGCGATTGAGGTTCCGGGTAGCGTCATTTTGATTCCCGAATGCTGGCCTCAAGGGCCAGAGTCCTTGCGCGGGATCGAATCGACTGGAAGCGCCTACGGTGACCTCAGGGGCTCAGGCCCGGCCATTCCTATCGGCCATAACGGCACGGCTGAAGTCGCGCCCTGAACGAAAAGCGAACTTTTTCGGCGGACTCTTCCTGAGAATGGGGTTGGGGCTGCAAGCCGCGTTATCCTTGAATTGACTATGGCTGATACCTCTTCTCTGAAACTGCTGTGTGTGACTGCGCATCCGGACGACGAATGCTTTGCCTTCGGTGGCGCGCTGATGCTGGCGGCTGACGCCGGGGTTGAGACCTCGGTGGTCTGCTTTACGGATGGGCAGGCGGCGACCAATCGCGGCGATTCGACCTCGCCTGAGCACCTGGGCGAGATGCGGCGCAGCGAGTTCTTTGCGTCCTGCAAGATCCTGGGCGTTGCCCACGCGGAGCTGCTGGACTACCAGGACGGCCAGCTCGAGTACGCCAATTTCTCCGAGACGACGGCCAAGCTGGTCGAGCGCATCCGGCGCGAGAAGTATGACGTGGTGCTGACCTTCGGCGGCGATGGCGCGATGAATACGCACGCGGACCACACCATGGTGTCGTGCTTTACGACGGCGGCGTTCCACTGGGCGGCATCGCCGAAACGCTTTCCCGAGCTCGGGCCTACGCATACGGCACGGCGGCTCTACTACAACACGACGCATTTCTTCTTTCCCGGACGGCCCTCGCCGCTGCCGGCTCCGTGGACGGTGACGCTGGATGTGAGCCGGGTGCAGGCGCGCAAGTTCGAGGCGTTTCGCGCGCATACGTCGCAGTTGCCGCTGATGGAGAAGTTCCAGGGGTTCTTCGAGAAGCATGTGGGGCAAGAGGTGTATACGCTGATGGCGACGCCGGAGCCGCGCGCGGCGGTGCAGATGACGGATTTGTTTGAGGGGCTGTGAAGAGAGCTGAGGGGCTGTGCTTGAGTGGCGTGGACGAAGAGCATGCCCCAGGTCTTTGCATTCCCCGAGATGCCAAGCCTGAAGTAGAAGCAAAGGCAAATACGGAGATTCTGACTGAGTCAGAATGACGGACAAGTACAAAAGCAAGAACCAAGACAAATGCGGGGGTCTCTCCACTTCGCGCTACGCGCTTCGGTCGAGATGACGGCGTTAGCTTGACCCGGTCGAGATGACGGAGATTAGCTGACTGAGTCGAGAATGACGGACAAGTAAAAGCAAGACCGAAGACGAAATGCGGGTTAGGTGACTCGGTCGAGATTCGCGTTAGGTGACTCCGGTCGAGATGCGGCGTTAGCTTGACCCGGTCGAGATGCGGCGTTAGCTTGACCTCGGTCGAGATGCGGCGTTAGCTTGACCTCGGTCGAGATGACGGCGTTAGCTTGACCCGGCCGAGATGCGGCGTTCAGCTTGACCTCGGTCGAGATGACGGCGTTAGCTTGACCTCGGTCGAGATGCGGCGTCGGGTAAGGGTTGCTTCCGTCGAGATGGAAGCGGCCGCGCGAAGGGTTAGCGGAGCTGGAATTCGGGGGAGCCCATCACCAGGGCGGTGAGCAGGTTGAGCATGTCGGAGGGCGGGGTGTGCTGGTCGTTGGCCTGCGCGAGCTGCCGGTGGATGAGGTCGTTGGTCTTGGCGGAGACGTCGTCGCCGATGAGGGTGGATTCGAGGACTTTGAGGGCGATCTCGGTGCCGGCGGGCGGGGTGATGGCAGTTGGGGCGGTTTCGGTGAGCGTGGCCTCGGTGTAGGCGGGACGGCCGGAATGCGCATCGGCGGCGATTTGCGTGGGCAGGGACTGCTCGCTCATGAGGCCGAGGGCGACGATTCTGGGGGCGTCGAACTTCTGGTTGGCGAACTTGCCGCTGGTGAGCTGATAGGCGAAGTTGAGCCGGTCGACCAGCGCGCTGGTGTTCATCCAGTGGTCGGCGGTGATGTAGTAGCCGGTGGGCGGGAGCGCGTAGTAGAGCGGCATGCCCATGTTCTTGATGGTGTTGACGAGCGCGCCGGGGTTGGATGGGTCGGTGAGGGTGGTGCGGTAGGCCGAGGCGAGAAACTCCATCGGGGTCTTAACTTTGTTGCGGAAATATTTGCGCGAGTTGAATTCGGGGCTGGCGACGAGGGTGCGGAGGACGGATTTAATGTCGCCGCCGGAGGTGAGGAAGGTGCGGGCCATGCGGTCGACGAGCGCGGGAGGCGGATCGTCGGCGACGAAGCGCTGCGCGATCTTCCAACTGATGAAATGGGCGGTCTGCGGGCTGTGCGCGAGCAGGTTGAGGGCTTCGAGGCCTTCGCGCATGCCTTCGTTGCCGGGCGCGCTGGCGAGTGCGGCTGCCTTCTGTTCGGAGCCACCGCCCATCATCATCTCGTCCATCGAATCGTTCATCGCGGGCGCGGCGCGTGCGGCCAGCGTCGCGTCGATGGCGAGGGTCCCCTGGATGACGAAGGGAGGGCCGTTGCCGATGCGATGGCCGAGCCGACTTTGGTTCCGGGCTCGTGGCGCCTGGGGTCGAAGAGAAAACCGCCGGCCTGGCCGGGATTGTTGACGGTCCAGCCGGTGAGGATGCGCGGCGAGGTTGGTGACGTCGGCCTGGGTGTAGCCGCCGTTGACGCCGACGGTGTGGAGTTCCATCACTTCGCGGCCGTAGTTCTCGTTGAGGCCGCGGTTGCCGGGCCTGGAGCGGGGGTTGGCGGGGTTGACGCCGTTGGCCTGCGAGTCCGGGCCGATGCTGAGCCAGTTGTCGAGGTAGACGAGCATGGCGGGGCTTTGCGCGGTGGCTAGCAGCAGGTCGCCGAACTTGCCGAGGGCGTTCTTGCGGATGGCGTCGCGCTCGTAGCTGGTGGTGTACCACTGGTCGGAGTCCTTGGCGATGTAGATGTTGAAGTGATTGAACCAGAAGTCGGTCATCACCTCCTGCAACTGACGCTCGCTGAGGATGGCGCGGACCATCTTGGCCTGGGCGAGCTCCTGGCCAATCTGGTATTGCGCGCCGATGCCGGCGGCCATGCCGAGAAAGATCTCGCGCTCGCGGGGGGTGAAGTCCGCCATGAGCTGATTTCTCTGATCGCCGCTGGCGTAGCTGGTGAGGGCGATGCGGTCTTCGACCGGCATCTGGATGAGCGCGGCCATGCGCTGGTTGCGGGGCAGGGCGAGCAGTTCGCCGGCGATGCGCCCGGCGGCAAACTGGCCACCCTGGCGCTCGGCAGCCTTCTCGGCGTCGCTGGGCTCGGGGAGGTTGCCGGAGGCATCGGGCTTGCGGTTGGCCTGCTCCTTGCGGAGCTTCGCGATCTGCACCTCGTACATCGCTGCGAGCAGCGGATCGGCGGGCATGGGCTTCTTGCCGTCGGCGATCTG
>CAWBFL010000144.1:0-26682 GCA_963787905.1 uncultured Acidobacteriaceae bacterium
CGGCGGACCGACCACGCCGATCGAGCAGATCAGCGAGCTGGGCGAGTCGATTCAGGAGAAGCTGATTGCGGCGGGCATTACGACGGTCGAGGAGCTGGCGGACATGACGCCGGAGCAACTGGAAGAGATTCCGGGGATCGGCGAAAAGACGCTGGAGAAGATTCCGGTGGCGGTACGGCACTACTTCGGCCAGTACGAAGAGGGCGAAGAGCGGCCGGTGGTTGCGGTTACCGAGCCGGCAGAGACGGCGGAGAAGGCTGCTCTGGAGGGTTCCGAAGAGAGCTCGGGAGACAAGTCGCCGGAGGAGATTCTGGCGGCGGAGGCGAGCACGGCGGGCAAGGCCGAGGAAGTTGGCGATGTATCGGCCGAGGAGATCGCGGAGGCCGAGGACGAGGACTCCGAGAGCGACGCGCTGAGCGATGCGGACGCGCGGGAAGAGAAGATCGAATTGGAGAACGACGCCGTGGACACGCTGGTGGACGAAAGCCAGGAAGTTTCCGATGAAGGCGCGGACACGGACGAGAACGAGCGCGGCTAGTGGGCTCACCGCCTCTCGGAAACGAGAGGCGGCGAACCCGGCAAATGAAGAGTCGGGATTGCAATCGGCGATGAAGCGATTGTGATTTCAGGGATAATAATTGAGTTGGACGAGATTCAACCTTCAATGAGGCTGATATGAACAGTTAAGGCCGCAGAGGAACTGAAAAGGGACGGATGAGCAAAGTTCGAATCAACGATCTAGCGCGGGAGCTGGAAGTCAAGAGCCGGTCCATTCTGGACGCTCTGACGGCGGTTGGCGTGACTGAGCCGAAGACGCACTCGAGTTCGATCGAGGCCGACGAGGCCGAGAAGGTGCGCAACTACCTGAACGGCAAGCGGACTGGCGGCGGCGGGACGACGAAGCCGGCGGCGGAAGCGAAGCCAGCGTTTGACCTTTCCCATATTTCCAAGCCGGGCGACGCGATGCGGCTGATTCTGGAGCGCAAGCTGGCCGCGGAGCAGGCCCGCAGCGCGCCGCCACGACCGGCGGCGGTGGCTGCGCGTCCGCCGGCAACCGCGGCGGCGATTCCGGCCAAGCCCGCGACAGTTCCGAGCGCAGCGCCGGTTGCGGCAGCACCGACTACGCCCGCGGCTCCGGCTCCCAAACGGGTGATGCCACAGCCGCGACAGAGCGCACCGATTGTGGTTGCACCGCCAGCGGCGCCGGCGATTGCGAGCAAGCCGCCGGTAGGCCCGGTGATCGCGCGGCCTCCGGTGGTGGTTGCTCCGCCAGCGTCAGCGCATGGCGCACCGGCGACTGCCGCGGCGGCCCATCCGGTGGTGGTTGCGCCGGCGGCTGCAGCGCCGGCGGTTGCGCCCGCAGTGGTGAAACATGCAGCGCCTCCGATTGCGGTTGCACCAGCGGCGGAAGCGGTTACGGCAACCGTACCCGAAGTTGCGCCGACGATTGAGCCGGCGGTAGAGAGTGCGCCGGCGGCGGCGAGCGCGGCTCCGGCGGCTGAAGAAGCTTCGGTTCCGGCACCGGCTCCGGTGGTGCGGCGCGTGGTGATGCCGCAGACGGGACCGCGGCCGATTTACACCGCTCCGGCGGGTACGCCTCCGGGCGGGATTCAGCGGGGCAGGCCGATCTTCGAGCGGCCGCGGCCGCAGGCTCCGGGAGCTCCGGGTTCGCGTCCATCGACGATGGCTCCGGGAGCGCGGCGGCCGATGCATCCGACGCGCAGCTTCCCGACTGGTACAGGAGCACCGGGCAGCGCGCCGGGACGGCCTGGGTTTGCGCCGGGAGCGCGGCCGGGATTTGGCGCACGGCCGGGTGGATTGCCTGGTGCAGCACCGGGTCCGGGCGAGGCTCCGGCAGGATTGCGGCCAGCGCGCCCGGGACAACGGCGCGGAGGGCAGCGCTACGAGAAGGTGAAGGAAGGCCCGATGAAGGGCTTCCAGCCGCCGCCGCGGTATGGCGGGGCGATGGTCTCGCAGGAGCCGCTGCCGATCACCAAGACGATTACGGTGACGGAAGGAATCAGCGTCAAGGACCTGGCCGAAAAGCTGGAAGTGCGCGGCAAGGACCTGATTGCGACACTGCTGATGAAGGGCGTGTTCGTAACGGTGAACCAGTCGCTGGACGCGGACCTGGTGAAGGACGTGGCGCGGCAGTTCGGCGCGGACGCGAGCGTGATCTCCGTCGAAGAGCAGCTGGAGAACGAGGCGATCGAAGGCTTCCTGGAAGATACGACCGGGATGGTGGAGATCACGCGTTCGCCGGTGGTTACGGTGATGGGCCACGTGGACCATGGCAAGACCAGCCTGCTGGATGCGATCCGGTCGACGGATGTAGCGGCGGGTGAGGCGGGCGGGATCACGCAGCATATCGGCGCGTACAAGGTAAAGATCACCAAGCCGGATTCTCCGGCGTTTGGGCGCGAGATTGTGTTCCTGGATACGCCGGGTCACGAGGCGTTTACGCGGATGCGTGCGCGCGGCGCGAAGATCACGGACATTGTGGTCGTCGTGGTCGCGGCGGACGACGGCGTGATGCCGCAGACGCTGGAGGCAATCGACCACGCGAAGGCGGCGAACGTGCCGATCATCGTGGCGGTGAACAAGATTGACAAGCCGGAGGCGAACCCGGACCGGGTGAAGCAGCAGTTGGCCGACCGCGGGTTGCAGCCTGAAGCGTGGGGCGGCTCGACGGTGTTCGTCGACGTGTCGGCGAAGAAGCGGACCAACCTGGACCTGCTGGAGGAGATGATCTGCCTGGTCGCCGATCTGGGCAACCTGAAGGCGACTCCGGAACGTCCGGCTGTGGGCACGGTGATCGAAGCCAAACTGGACCGCGGACGCGGCGCGGTGGCGTCGGTGCTGGTGCAGAATGGAACGCTGAAGACGGGCGACAGCTACATTGTGGGCAACACGTTCGGCAAGATCCGCGCGATGTTCGACGATCGCGGGCGGCCGATTACGGAGGCGGGACCATCGACGCCGGTGGAGATTCTGGGACTGGAAGGAATGCCGGACGCAGGCGACACGTTCCTGGTGATGGCGGACCGCGACAAGGCCAAGGGCATTGCGCAGTACCGCAAGATGAAGGAACGCGAGGCACAGCTGGCGAAGAGCTCGCGGGCGTCGCTGGAAGGGCTGGCGGAGCAGATCAAGCACGCGGGCGTAAAGGACCTGAACCTGATTGTGAAGGGCGACGTGCAGGGATCGGTGGAGGTGATTGCCGAGGACCTGCAACGGATGTCCACCGAGAAGGTGCGGGTGAGGGTGCTGCACTCGGGCGTGGGCGCGATTACGGAGTCGGACGTGCTGCTGGCGTCGGCGTCGAATGCGGTCATTATCGGGTTCAACGTGCGGCCTGACCGGAAGTCGCAGGAGGTTGCGGAGCGCGAGAACGTGGAGATCCGGCTGCACTCGATCATCTACGAGCTGCGCGACGAGATCGAAAAGGCGATGTACGGACTGCTGGACCCGGTGTTCAAGGAGAACTACGCGGGCAAGGCCGAGGTGATCAATGTATTCAAGATCACGAAGGTCGGGCAGATTGCCGGGTGCCGCGTGACCGATGGCATCATTACGCGCACCGCTCAGGTGCGGGTGATGCGCGAGGGCACCGAGGTGTGGCGCGGCAAGATCGGGTCGCTGAAGCGCTTCAAGGACGATGTGTCCGAGGTGCGGCAGGGCGTGGAGTGCGGTATCGACCTGGCAGGCTTCAAGGACATCCGGGTGGGCGACGTGATTGAGTCGTTCACGACGGAGAAGCTGGCGGACGAGCTGGGACAGAACACGATTGTCGCGCGCAAGGCAGAGAAGGAAGCAGCGGGCGCGGCGGCAAGTGCGGCGGCAGAGGCTGCGGAGACGGCGAACGCGTAGGTACTTCGTACCGTTCTCGACGCGCTTCGCGCGTGAAAGGCAATGATCTCGAGGTTCGAGGGATTGGACACGACGAGAGGCTGGGAGCGATCCCGGCCTCTTTTCGTTTCGTGGGTCGCGGTGTTTTGCAGGCCGCGGTACTGTGGCGGAAAGATGCAGGACGTCGAGGCTGGGCGATTTTTTCGAGGTCCTTCGATTACGCGCATCGCGCTCCGCTCAGGATGACGGCGGTTGGGTGATGCGGCGCAGGGTGCGGTATTCTGCGAAGAGATGTTTGCGACTTTCAAGATGGTGTTGGTGTACCTGACGCTGGGTGGAGCTGGCGGGGGTGATTGGGATTCCCTACTCGCTGGTGGTGGGGAATGTGGAGTTGTTGTACCGGGTGGTGGTACGGAAGATTGTGCCATGGGGGGTGCGGGCGGCGGGGATCCGCGTGGAGGTGACGGGGCGGGAGCATGTGCCGGCGGGGGTGAGTTGCATCTTCCTTTCGAACCATGTGTCGAATTTGGATCCGCCGGTGTTGTTTCCGGTGCTGCCCGGGCAGTGTTCGGCGCTGCTGAAGAAGAGCCTGATGCGGATTCCGCTGCTGGGGACGGCGATGCGGCATGGCGAAGTTTGTGCCGGTGGAGCGCGGGAACAAGCGTGAAGCGGCGCAGGCGAGCGTGGCGGCTGCAGCGGAGGCGCTGAAGTCGGGACTGAACATCGTGATTTTCGCCGAGGGAACGCGCTCGAAGGATGGGCGGCTGGCGGCGTTCAAACGTGGGCCGTTCTACCTGGCGATGGAGACGGGCGCGCCGATTGTGCCGATTGCGATCTCGGGGACACAGACGATGATGCGGAAGCATAGCGCGGCGATAAGGCCGGGGACGGCGAAGGTGGAGTTTCTGGAGCCGGTGTGGCCGAGGAATTTGCGAGCCGCGAGGAGTTGATGGCGGCGGTGCGGGCGAAGATGGTGGAGGCACTGCCGGAGGAGATGAGGCCGAAGACAGTCGATAGTTGTCAGTTCTCAGTTGACAGTTGAAAACAAATGCGGGGATGCTTCGCTACGCTGAGAATGACAAGCGGTGAGGCAGTGCCAGCTATTTGACGATGGCGTTGAAGCCGTCGGCGAGGACGCGGGCGCGCATGGCTTCGGCGTCTTTCTTGTCGGTGAAGGGGCCGATCTGGACATGGAGGAGCTTGTCCTGGGGCTCATGGCGGACGGCGACGGTGTAGCCCTTCTTCTGGAGGGATGAGGTGAGGATGTCGGCAACGTCCTGGCTGGAGACAGCAGCGACCTGGACGACGTAACGAAGTTGCAGGCTGCGGGTTGGAGGTCGCCGGTTGAGGTGCGGATGTGGCGAGTCTGTCGGCGGCGGCAGGTGGGGTCGGGGCCGCGGTGGTTGGAGCAGCGGACGGGGTGAGGGGGACGGTCTCGGCTGACGGCGGCGGGTTGGGCAGACGTGTCAGGCGGCGGCGGGGCGGGGACGGCAGGCTGGCCAGAGGTTCCGGCGGAGGGTTTGGGGGCGGAGCTCAGGGCGGGCGCGGGGGTGGCGTCGGTGAAGACGGCGGCGGACTGGGCGGAGCGGCGGCCAAGGGTATAGCCGAGGCCGAAGACGGCGGCGAGGGCCAGCGCCAAGGCAAAAAAGATGCCGAGGATGGTAGGCGTGCCGAGCGAGATCTCGCGGTCGGCGGGATCGGGATCCACGCCGCGGCCGGAGTAGCTGCTGCGCAGATCCTCTTCGTCGAAGGAGCGGTTCGCGGTCATCCTTTCGTGCTCCGCGGCAGGCGGTGCAGCGGGCGCGATAGTGGGAACGCCGACGGTCTTGTTGAAGAGGTTGATGAGTTCCATGGGCAGGGGGAAGACGATGGTGGTGTTCTTCTCGACGCCGATCTCGGTGAGGGTCTGGAGGTAGCGGAGCTGGAGGGTCATGGGCTGGGTGGCCATGAGGGCGGCGGCGTCGACCAGTTTGGCGGCGGCGTTGAATTCGCCTTCGGCGTGGATGATCTTGGCGCGGCGCTCGCGCTCGGCTTCGGCCTGCTTGGCCATGGCGCGGAGCATGTTTTCGGGCATGTCGACCTGTTTGACTTCGACGGAGATGACTTTGAGGCCGAAGGGTGCGGTGTGGCCGTCGATGATGGTCTGGATGCGCTGGTTGAGCTGGTCGCGGTGGGAGAGCACCTGGTCGAGCTCGACCTCGCCGAGAACGGAGCGAAGGGTGGTCTGGGCGAACTGCGAGGTCTGGTAGACGTAGTTGGAGACCTCGATGACGGCCTTGACCGGGTCGACGACGCGGAGGGTGATGACGGCGTTGACCTTGAGGGTGACGTTGTCACGGGTGATGATGTCCTGCGACGGGACTTCCATGGCCTCCTGGCGGAGGGAGACGCGGACGATGGTGTCGACCGGGCGGAAGACGAAGATGAGGCCGGGGCCGGTGGCGTCGTGACGGACGCGGCCAAGGCGGAAGATGACGCCGCGCTCGTACTCCTTGAGGATCTTGATGGAGTTGAGGAGGTACAGCAGGATGATGGCGATGGCGATGAGGAGCGGCATGGAAGACGGCATATGGGGGTTCGAGCTTTCCGGCTGGGGCGAGTTCAGCAGCCGTGGTGATTGTAAATGGAGCGAGGCGGGAAGCGTAGCTTTCCGCTGGCCGGCGTGGGTATATTGACTCGAGGCGCGGGTGCGAGGGAATGGCGAGCAGGCGAGCGAAATGGGCGGGATGGCCGGTGGTGAGGCATGCGGTGCGCACAGCGGTGGTGGCGATCGCTTCGCTGCTGGTGGCGCGGCTGTTCCGGCTGCCGGCGTCCTACTGGGCTCCGATTACGACGCTGGTGATTACGCAGTCTTCGCTGGGCGCGGCGCTGAAGGTTTCGTCGCAGCGGTTTTTGGGGACGCTGCTGGGAGCGGTGGTAGGAGGGTTGGCGGTGAGCTGGTTGGGGCCGCATGCGCTGGTGTTCGGCGGGTGCGTATTTCTGCTGGGACTGACGTGCGCCGTGGTGGGCGCGGACTGGAGCGCGTACCGGTTTGGCGGGGTGACGCTGGCAATCGTGGTATTAATTCCGGGGAATGAGCGTGGGTGGGTGGTGGCGCTTCACCGCTTTGCGGAAGTATCGATCGGCATTGGGGTTGCGCTGCTGTTCGCGTTAGTATGGCCGGAGCAGGAAGAGGAGAGGAAGTGAGGCGGTTGTTGGTTGCTAGTTGTTCGTTCTCAGTTGTCAGTTGGAAGGCAACGGCTGAGGCAAATGCGGGGATTCTTCCCATTCGACTGCGCTGAGGGTCAGAATGAGAAACGGCGTTCGGGGAAAAGAGGAGCGACATGGATCTGGGGTTGCAGGACAAGCTGGTGGTGGTGACGGGTGGCGGAGCGGGGATTGGCGAGGGGATTTCGCGGGCGTGCCTGGCAGAAGGCGCACGGGTGGTGGTGCTGGGACGGCACTCGAAGAACGTCGAGGAGTTCATGGCGGAGATGAAGGCGGCGGGGGCCAAGTGCGAGTTGGTGGAGGCGCACCTGGAGGATACGGCGCGGTGCGCGGCAGCGATTGCGGAGATTGAAGCGAAGTTCGGCGACATCTATGGGCTGGTGAACAATGCGGGCGTAAACGACGGGGTGGGGCTGGCGTCGGGCAGCGTGGAGCGGTTTATCGAGAGCCTGAACAAGAACCTGGTGCACTACTACGCGCTGGCGCATTTTGCGCTGGGGTCGCTGAAGCGGACCAAGGGGTCGATTGTAAATATCAGCTCGAAGGTGGCGCTGACCGGCCAGGGAAATACATCGGGCTACGCGGCCAGCAAAGGCGCGCAACTGGCGCTGACGCGGGAGTGGGCGGCGGAGCTGCTGGGGGATGGAATTCGCGTGAACGCGGTGCTGCCCGCAGAGGTGATGACGCCGCTGTATGAGCGCTGGCTGAAAACGCTGGGCGATCCGGAGGCGAAGCTGAAGGAGATTACCGACCACATCCCGCTGGGACACCGGATGACCACGCAGGCAGAGATAGCGGCGGCGACGGTGTTTCTGCTATCGCCGACGCAGTCCGGGCACACCACGGGGCAGCATTTGGTTGTGGATGGCGGGTATGTGCATCTGGACCGGGCGCTGACGTGAGGCAGTTGTTAGTTGCCAGTTGTTCGTTGTCAGTTGAAGGCAAATACAGAGAGTCTGAGCTGCGCCCAGAACGACGGGCGGGTATGGCGATGGCAGAGAGAATACCCCACGGTCATCTCGCCCGTTAGGTGCGGGGATTATGGGGCACCCGGATTTGGTTAGAAGCGGAGGAAGAAGCCGATGGTGGGCTCGGTGGTGCGGGTGCGGCGGGTGATGGTGAGGTAGTTCTGGAGGAAGTCGGGGGCGAGGTAGATGAGCTGACGGAAGCCGATGCGCATGCCGAAGTTGCTGCCGGGGAAGTTATCTTCGACGCCGGCCTGGTAGTAGTAGGCGGCGCGGTACTGGAAGGGCAGGCCCTGGCCGCCGCCGGGGGTGGGCTTGAAGCGAATGGTTCCGCCGCCGGCTCCGACGTAGGGAGTGATGCCGAAGGGGTGGTAGGGGAGGTGGGCGACGTAGCCGAGGGTGAGTTCGCGGACGCCGGACTGGACTCCGCCGATGAGGATGGACTGACTGGGCGGGGGGACGAAGGTGTAGTCCTGGGTGTAGCGGAGGTTGCCGAAGTTGAATTCGAAGCCGACGTAAGGCTTCAAAGTGTAGCGCACGGTCGCGAGCTCGCCGACGGTGGAACTGGGCTTGATGGTGAGCAGGGAGTGGGTGGTGTTGGCGTCGCGCTGCTCGATGCCGGAGACGGTGGAGCTGACCTCGCCGGCGGCGAAGATGCCGAGGTCGACCTTGTTCATCTGCTTCTGGAATGCAGTGAGGGGGGCGGATTCCTGTGCGGTCGCCGGGGACGCCGCGAAGCTGAGGAGGCACAGCAGAAAAGCCGGGGCGAGCTGGTTGGTGGGGTTGAAAACAGATCGGCGAAACGAAATCGGCATTTAGAACAGACTCCCTTGCGGCGGCAAAGTCACGCTTCTGTCAGTCTACCCTGTATGGGGCGTTAAGGGGTGTCGGGGCGAGCTACCAAGGGGTTGTTGCCGGCTGCTATCATCGGTGCGATCAAGAATCCAGCTTCGGCTGTGGACGGGGCAGGACGCATAGCAGGAGCGTGGAGATGCAGGTACCGACGACGGCAGGATCGAAGAGCACCGGGGAGGTACACGCCCCGGTATTTCCGGCAGGGCAGATGGCGCTGTTTGCGCTGGTGACGGTGCTGTTCTTTCTGTGGGGTATGTCGAACAACCTGACCGACATCCTGGTGAAGCAGTTTCAGAAGTCATTTGAGCTGTCGAAGTTCTCGGCGCAGCTGGTGTCGACGGCGAACTTTACCGGTTACTTCTGCATGGCGATACCGGCGGCGCTGGTGATGCGGAAGTGGGGCTACAAGGCGGGGATGGTGAGCGGACTGTGCCTGTTCGGCGGCGGGATGGTGCTGTTCTGGCCGGCGGCGGTGAGTGGGAAGTATGTGCCGTTCCTGGTGGCGCTGTTTGCGGTGGGCTGCGGCGCATCGATCCTGGAGACGGCGGCGAATCCCTTTATGGCACAGTTCGGACCGGCGGCGACCAGCGAGCGGCGGCTGAACTTTGCGCAGTCGTTTAACCCACCGGGCACGATTCTGGGGGTGTGGATCGGGCAGACGTTCATTCTTTCGGGCGTAGAGAAGACACCGGCCCAGGTGGCGGCGGAGAAGGCGGCGGGGACGTACCAGGCGTATCTGCATGGGGAGATCATGCGGGTGGTGCCAACGTATATCGCGCTGGGGTCGGCGGTGCTGCTGTTTGCGCTGATTCTGTCGCGGATGCACTTTCCGGTAATCCAGAGCGAGCACGAGGGCGATACGGGCGGGCATGGGAGCTTCCGCGCGCTGCTGCATTACCCGCAGCTATGGTTTGCGGTGGCGGCGAATGTGCTGAACGTGGGCGGACAGATCTGCATGTGGAGCAACCTGATCTTCTACACCCAGCAGTATCTGCACGTGAATGAGAAGTCGGCGGCGAATTACATTACCTACTCGCTGATTGCGATGCTGCTGGGACGGTTTATCACGACTCCGATCATGAAGCATGTTGCGCCGAGCAAGCTGCTGGGGATCTATGGCGCGATGAATGTGCTGCTGATGGCGGTGGCGGTGACCCGGCCGGGAATGGTGGGAGCGTGGGGGATTGTGGCGGCCAGCTTCTTCCTGGGGATTATGTTCCCGACGATCTTTGCGCTGGGGCTGAAGGGGCTGGGCGAGAATACCAAGCTGGGCGGGTCGATGCTGGTGATGGCAATTGTGGGCGGCGCGTTCTTCCCGCTGGTGCTGGGAGCGATTGCGCGCAATACCGGCAGCATGGCGCTGGGATACCTGGTACCACTGGTATGCTTCGCGGGCGTGGGGCTGTATGGATTTGCCGCGCCATGGATTCTGCCGAAGCCGGGGATGACCGATCCGGAGGCGGGGATCCTTACGGCAGAGTATGGGCAGGGGTTTTGAGGGCGGGTGCGAGGGCTCGGTTGTTAGTTGTTAGTTGCTAGTTGTTAGTTGAAGGCGCTCATGAGAATCATTGCCAGCGGCGGGGCTGGCGGCGGTGAGCCAGCGGGTGGGGGTTAGAGCGTGTTGATGTCCAGCAGGCCGGAGGTGTCGGGAGAGCGGCGGGTGACGCGAAGGATGTGGGCGGGCATGACATGGGGACGGAGCGCGACGTAGTTGGAACGGTCGTGCCACTGGTAGTGGATGCCGGTGAGGAGGTCTTCGACGTCGAAGGTCTCGTCGTGGCCGATGCCGAGCTGTTTGAGGTCGAGGTCGACCCAGCCGGCCTGCTCGTTGTGGGGATCGAGGTTGACGACGGTGAGGATGACGTTGGGCGGTCCGGCGGGCGCGGGCCGGGCGGTGCTGGGGCCGGAGGGCGGAGCGGCGCCGCGGTGGGCGTCGTGGGCGCTGGACAGGGCCTGGGCCTCGGCGAGAGTCATGGGCGCGGGCGGGGGGATGGTGGATTTCGAGTAGCAGATGATCTGCGGGTTGTCGACGGTGTGGAAGTGGAGCGAGAGGTCGCTCTGCAGCGCGGGATTGGCGCGGCGAATCTGGTTGAGGCGGGTGATGAGGGGCGCAATGGAGTGGGCGGCGGCGCGGTCCCAGCGGCGAATCTGGTACTTCTCGCTGTTGAGGTACTCTTCACTTCCCTGCCGGATAGGGACGTTTTCGAGGAGCTCGAAGGCGGGGCCGTAGATGCCGTAGCTGGCGGCGAGGGTAGTGGCGAGAATGATGCGCTGCATGAAGGCAGCGCGGCCGCCGGTCTGGAGCGAGGCGTGAAGGATGTCGGGAGTGTTGGGCCAGACGTTGGGGGTGAAGAAGTCGGAAACGGGCGGCTTGGTGATCTCCTCGAAGTAGGACTGGAGTTCGTCCTTGCCGGTGCGCCAGGTGAAGTAGGTGTAGGACTGGGTGTAGCCGCCCTTGGCGAGCGAGTACATAACATGGGGGCGGGTGAAGGCTTCGGCGAGGAAGATGACGTCGGGCGCTTCGGTACGCAGATCGGCGATGCACCACTCCCAGAAGGCGAGGGCCTTGGTGTGGGGATTGTCGACGCGGAAGACGCGGACGCCACGGTGAATCCAGAACTGGAAGACGGAGCGAAGCTCGTCCCAGAGGCCGCGCCAGTCGGAAGACTCGAAGTTGAGGGGGTAGATGTCCTGATACTTCTTGGGCGGGTTTTCGGCGTACTGGATGGAGCCGTCGGGACGGTGGAGGAACCACTCGGGATGTTCTGTGACCCAGGGGTGGTCGGGAGAACACTGGAAGGCGATGTCCATGGCCAGTTCCATGCCATGGTCGCGGACGGCGGCGACGAGGTGATCGAAGTCGGCGAAGCTGCCGAGTTTGGGATGGAGGGCTTTGTGGCCACCTTCCGCTGAGCCGATGGCCCAGGGGCTGCCCTCGTCGAGGCCGGGGTTGGTGGAGATGGTGTTATTTGGGCCTTTGCGGAAGGCGCGGCCGATGGGGTGGATGGGCGGCAGGTAGAGGATGTCGAAGCCCATGGCGGCGATTTCGGGGAGAAGCAGCTCGACGTCGGCGAAGGTGCCGTGGCGGGAGGCATCCGGCGATGTTGAGCGGGGAAAGAGCTCGTACCAGCTGGAGAAGCGGGCGCGCTCGCGATCGACCCAGAGGCGCAGGTCGCTGGCCTGGGCGGCGAAGCTGAGGTCGGGATAGCGGGCGGCGAGCTGCTCAATTTCGGACGAGATGGGGTAGTCGTAGAGGGCGGCGTTTTCGGCGGCGAGGGCGCGGAGGGACGCGGCGGCGGACTTCAACTGCTTCGCGTCGGCTCCTTTTGTGCGGGAGGCGGTCTGATCGAGGAGCTGGGCGCCGATCTCGAAGGCGACGGGGATGTCCTGCGGGGGGAGATCGCGTTTGGCGGGATCGGGGCTGGAGGGATCGGGTTGGGCGGCGAGGCGTTTCTTGAGGTCGTAGCACCAGGTTTCGAAGTGGTCGACCCAGGCCTGGATGGTGAAGACCCAGGCGCCGGCGCGGTCGACGATGAAGCTGGACGACCACATATCGTTGACCAGGGCGGTCATGGGGGCAAACCGCCATTCGCGCTCGCCCTCGGGTTTGTAAAGGAGGCGGGCGGCGACGTGGTCGTGGCCATCGGAGAAGATGGCGGCGGAGATATCGACCCGGTCACCCAGGATGCGGCGTGCGGGATAGCGTCCGCAATCGACCTGGGGCTGGATGGCTTCGATTACGGCTCGTTTACGGCCTTCTGCGGGTTTCATTGGATTGGGGTCACCGGGATGCGGGGCATCGATCAAGTTGTAGCGCCAACGAGGGTACGATGGTTTGGCCGCTGGGGGAATCTTACCGAAGAGTTGCCGGTTTTGAATATCGGCTAGGGAGATTGGCGGGGAGCAACGGGGTAGACTGATTTGTGGCTCAGGTTGCGGGCCGATTCGACGGCTTGTGCTGGAATTTATTTTCGCTGTGTTTTCGCCAACGGGGAAATAGAAAAAGGGTGTCGAATCTTGGCATTTCCGGAAACTTTTGGCATGTCGGCTCGTATTCTTAGGTAGACGGATTCTCCCTTGCCAATGGAACGCAAGTCCAACGCCTGGATGCAGAAGACCGATGTGGCAGTGACTGGGAAATTGTTCCCATCAGCACGCGTACGATGAGGTTGGAAATGGCAGCTCGGCACAACTCGCTTTTCCGCAGGATTGCACTCTGCCTGGGATTTCTTCTTCCATTTGCGGGAGTGATGGGGCCGGGACTTGCGGCCCAGACGCCTGCCCCGGCACCGGCTGCAGCTACGATACCGCCGAAGCTGGGCACGGTGAAGGCGGTGAGCGGCAGCGCGATCACAGTGGCCACGGATGCAGGCCCGACAGTGACGATCAACGTGCCGGATGGCGCGCGGGTGCAACAACTGGCGGTGGGCAGCACTGATTTGAAGACCGCGAAGCCGGCGCAGTTCGCCGACATTGCAGTGGGCGACCGGGTGCTGGCGGCAGTGAAGGCGGGCGACACGAGCGACAGCTTTGTTGCGAAGCAGGTGGTGGTGATGAAGTCCGCCGATATCGCGCAGATGCAGGCTGCGCAGCAGGCGGACTGGAGGGCACGCGGGATGGGCGGCATTGTGAGCGCGGTGGATGCGGCCGCGGGCACGGTGACGATCACATCGGGCGCGAAGAAAGTGGTGATCACGACCACCAGCAAGACGCAATTCAAACGGTTTGCGAGCGACTCGGTGCAGTATCAGGACGCGAAGCCGGGAACGATTGCGCAGATCCAGGTGAAGGACCAGTTGCAGGCGCGCGGCACCAAGTCGGCGGACGGATTGTCGATGCAGGCCGAGGAGGTTCTGAGCGGCTCGTTTGAGGACCTTTCCGGCCTGATCCTGAGTGCGGACGCGACGGCGGGGACGATTACGCTGAAGGACCTGGCGACCAAGAAGGTAGTGACCGTGACGGTGACAGCGAACTCAGAACTGCGCAATATGCCTGCGCAGATGGCGACGAGGTTCGCGGCCCAGACCAACGGAAGCGCAGGCGCACAGGCAGGCGGCGGTGCGGGTGGCGCTGGCGGTGGTGGAGGTGGTTACGGTGGGGGCGGGACGGGCGGGGGCGGCGGGATGCGGCGGCCGGCGGGTGCGGACTTGTCGCAGATGATTCCGCGCTTTCCGGCGGTCAAGCTGACCGACCTACACAAGGGCGATGCAGTGATGATTGTGGCCTCCGAGCCGGCGCCGGGCACGAGTACGGTGACTGCGATTACGGTTCTGACCGGGGTCGATGCCATTCTGACGGCGAACCCGAATGGCGGCATGAACCTGTCGTCGTGGAGCATCGGCGGTGGCGGGGGCGGTGAACAATGATGGGTCCGGAACGTCGCACGAATGCGATTATCTGCTTTGGAAATTCATTAGGAGTGAGGATGTCTCTTCAAAAACGTCTGGCGGTTCTTCTGCTTTTTCTCATTGCTTCGCTGCCATTTGCCGCGATGGCGCAACAGGCTGCAACAACCGGCGCGACGGTGCACGGCACGGTGGTAGATCCGGATAATGCGTTGATCCCGGGGACGACGGTTACCCTTACCTCGGCCTCCGGCAAAGCGCAGAGCACGACCGCGAAGAGCGACGGCACGTACACATTCCGGGGGGTAGCGGCGGGCGCGTACACGGTGACTGCGACCGCACCCGGGTTTGCCAGTTACAGCAGCGCGACGATCAACGTGGCCGCGGGGGCGAATGTGACGTCGGACGTGAAGATGACGCTGCAGGACGCCACGCAGACCGTGAATGTCACCGCGGACACGGTGCAACTGAGCGTGGACCCGGAGAACAACGCGAGTTCGACCGTGATCACGGGCGATGCGCTGCAGGCGCTATCGGACGACCCGGATGAACTAGCCACTGAGCTTGCGGCGTTGGCGGGGCCCTCGGCCGGGCCCAACGGCGGACAGATTTACATTGACGGATTCACCGGCGGGCAGTTGCCGCCGAAGTCCTCGATTCTGGCGATCCGCATTAATTCGAACCCGTTTTCGGCGCAGTATGACCAGCTTGGCTATGGGCGCATCGAGATCATCACCAAGCCGGGGACAGACAAGTTTCACGGCAGCGGCAGCTTCCAGTTGTCGGACAAGATCTTCAACACGTCGACGCCGTTTCTGGGTGCGGCGAACAATCAGCCGGACTACCACACGATTTTCGGGCTCGGCAACCTGACGGGGCCGATCCGGCCGGGGATGTCGTTCTCAGTGGGCGGATCGTACCGCGATATTGCGGCCAACAACATCATCAACCCGGCGGACATCTACAGCACCGGGCCGACTTCGACGATGGTATGCGCTCCCGGCACTGTACCGTACACGGAATGCAGTGCGAATCCGTATCCGACCACGAATCGAGCAGCGCCGGCTCCGCAGAAGCGGTGGGACATCAATCCGCGCTTCGACACCATGGTGGGCCAGAAGAACACGCTGACCGCGCGGTTCGAGTATGAAGGCGGTTCGAGTACGAATAACGGCGGCGGCAGTTCTCTGCCCTCGCAGGGGAGCACGTCTTCGAGTTCGGAGACGACGATCCAGATCAGCGACACGCAGGTGCTGAGCAACAGCGTGATCAACGAGACGCGCTTCGAGTACCAGCGCGACAATTCCAGTTCCAGTCCGTTTTCGACGGCTCCGACGGTTTCGGTACAGGGAAACTTGACGGCCAATGGGCAGGGCGGGGGCAATGTGAACTCCTCCACCGAGGGGCACTGGGAGTTGCAGAACTATACCTCGGTTCAGCTACAGAAGAATTTCGTCCGCCTGGGCGGCCGGCTGCGCTCGACGGGCGATTCGATCAGCTCGAATGGCGGCGCGAATGGATCTTTGTCTTATTCGTATCTGCTGGATCCGTGCACCGATCCGGCCTACGCCTCCAACCGACCGACCAACTGCGCCGCTAATCTTCCGAGCAACGCCACTCCGTGCTCCGCGTCAAACATGGCTGTTGTGCCGGGAAGCTCGCCTGCCGTACTCGAGCCGTTGTACTCCTCCTACCAGTGCGGAATCGTGTCGCAATTCAGCCAGAACACGATCAACAACCTGACCATCAATGCGCGGCAGACGGATGGCGAGTTTTACGCGGAGGATGACTGGAAGGTGACTCCAAACTTCACGTGGAGTTACGGGCTGCGGCTGGAGACACAGAACTATATCAACAGCACGCACGACTTTGCACCGCGCACGTCGCTGGCGTGGGGGGTTCCGCGGAAGAATGGGAAGACGACGACGGTGTTGCGCGCCGGGGCGGGCATCTTCTACAACCGGTTCGGGCTGGGGAGCATTGCGAATATCATCCAGAGCAACCCGGCGAACCAGGTGACCACGATCTATCAGAATCCGAATATCGGGTGCTCGCCGACGAACATCTCAGCCTGCACCACGGGAACGGGATCGGCTGGAGGCAAGACAGAATTTCCATCTCCTGCGACGAACCTGCGCAGCGCCTACACGATCGAATCGGCGCTGACGCTGGAGCAGCAAGTGGGCAAGTACGCGAGCGTCTCAGTGACCTACCTGAACGCGCGGGGCGAACATCAGTTCCTGACGCGGACGTTCCCGAGCACGGACAACGTCTGCCCGGACCCGTCTACGACCGTGGGCCTGGTGCAGTGCGACCAGTCGGAAGGCGTGTTCCGGCAGAACCAGATCAACACCAACGTCAATATCCGGACGCCGAAGGGTACGAGCATCTTCGGCTATTACTCGGCGAACTGGGCGGACTCGAACCTGAGCGGCATTACCGATCCGTTCCACTCCGCGACGGACTATGGACGCGCGGGATTCGCGGTGCGCAGCCGGATGAATATCGGCGGAACGATTCCGCTGCCATTCCTGATTACGGCGAGTCCGCTGATCTTTGCGCAGTCGGGCAACCCGTACAACATCACCACGGGCGTTCCGGATGCTGTGACTCTGAGTTACGGCGACCGGCCGTCGTTCGCGACAGGAGTTTCGCCGACCTCGCGCGGGAGCTGGCAAGAGTGCATCAACGCGTCGAGCTTCAGCAACGCAACGCCTTACGTTGCGGGCGGACCCAGCAACGAGATTCCGGTTAACTTCTGCACCGGGCCGGCGAATGTGTCGATCAATCTGCGGCTTTCGCGGACGTTTGGGTTTGGTCCGAAGACCGAAGCGAGCACCAGGCGCGGAGGTGGTGGCGGGCAAGGCGGCGGGCAGGGCGGCGGTCCCGGCGGCGGGGGCGGCTTTGGCGGCGGCGGATTTGGCGGTGGCGGCGGAGGCCGTGGCGGCGGAGGTGGTGGCGGCCGCGGGGGCGGGGGTGGTGGCGGCGGAGGAGGTGGCCGAACCGGCTCCAACACCGGACGCAAGTACAACCTGACCATCGGGGCGCAGGCGTTCAACCTGTTCAACGAGATTCCGTACGCAAGTCCGGTGAGCACGTTGTCCAATGCCAACTTCGGCAAGACGATTTCGCTGGCAGGCGGGCAGTTTGCTTCCGCGAACGCGGTGCGGCGCATCACGCTGCAGGCGAGTTTCTACTTCTAACCGAAGACGCACTGACTCAAACAAGCAGCGCGGCCAGCCATCTGGTCGCGCTGCTTGTTTTTGCGGGTGGAAGGGTGACGCGGGGCACGGGCTGCGTGGAGCGGCGGAAGATCAGACTATTCTGCAGAGGCCGCGCGATTGAGCAAAACATCGCGAAAGGGGATGGGCGCGTGGCCGGCGGGTGAGGCATCCGGGGATGGAACGGTGTCTTCCGAGGCAGTCTCGGGGACTGTGACGGGCACGGGTTCGGCGATGACGATGGTCTTGGTGTTGAGGAACTCGCGCATGCCGGCGGCGGAGAGCTCGCGGCCGTAGCCGGAGTGCTTGACGCCGCCAAAGGGGAGGCGGGGATCGCTGGCCACGGGCGCGTTGAAGAAGACGGCGCCACATTGAAGCGAAGCGGCAAAGCGGCGCTGCTCGGAGTCGTTGCGGGTCCATACCGAAGCGCCGAGGCCGAACTGCGTGTCGTTGGCGACGGCGATCGCCTCGTCGATATCGCGCACGCGGAAGAGCATGGCGACGGGGCCGAAGATCTCTTCGCGGTAAACGGCCGCGGTGCGGGGAACGCCGGCGATGACGGTGGGCTCGTAGTAATTGCCCTTGCCGATCATGCGCTCTCCGCCGGTGAGCAGGCGGCCGCCGGCTTGGATTGCGGCCTGGACCTGGGCATCGACTTCGTCGAGTTGAGCGACGGTCGCCAGCGGGCCGATCTCGGTGTCTTCGCGGGCGGGGTCGCCGATCTTGAGAGCCTCCATGCCGGCAACGAAGCGGGTTTCGAACTCTTCGTAGATGGCGTCTGCGACGAGGAAGCGCTTGGCGGCGATGCAGGACTGGCCGCTGTTGACGCAGCGGGCGTGGACGGCGGCAGCGGCGGCGGCGGCGATATCGGCGGAGGGCATGACGATGAAGGGGTCGCTGCCGCCGAGTTCGAGCACGGACTTCTTGATGAGCCAGCCCGCCTGAGCAGCGATAGCGCGGCCGGCGGTCTCGCTGCCAGTGACCGTGACGGCGGCGACACGCTGGTCGGCGAGGACCATTTCCACCTGGCTGGCTTCGATCAGCAACGTCTGGAAAGTACCGCGGGGGAAGCCGGCGCGGCGCACCAGGGCTTCGATGGCGAGCGCACACTGGGGCACGTTCGAGGCGTGTTTGAGCAGACCGACATTGCCAGCCATGAGCGCGGGCGCGAGAAAACGGAAGACCTGCCAGAAGGGGAAGTTCCAGGGCATGACGGCCAGCACGATGCCGAGCGGCTCCCAGCGGACGAAGGCTTCGTTGGCGTCGAAGTCGATCGACTCGGGCGCGAGGATGCGGGCGGCGTGATCCGCGTAAAAGCGGCAGACGCCGGCGCATTTGACGATTTCGTCGCGCGCGGCGACGACGGGCTTGCCCATCTCGGCGGTGATGAGTGCGGCCAGTTCACCGGTCTCGGATTCGAGCAGGCTGGCGAGTTTGCGCATGCAGAGGGCGCGATGGCTGAGGGGAACGTTTGCGTAGTCCGTGAAGGCGGCTTCGGCGAGTGCGATGCGGGTGAGCAGCGCATCGCTGGTGAGCGGAATGAAGGTGCGCAGCAGCTCGCCGTTCGCGGGATTGATGGACTGGATGGGCATGAGAGCTAAACCAGAGTACCAGCGGGAGAGAATGCGTGGTCAAGACAGAGGAAGGACTGTGTCCTGCCGGACGGGCCCACTGCGCGTGGGGCGGTCACTTCGTGACGAGTGTTGGGCTTCGCGATGCTGCTCCCGACGGTCGCAAGACTGAATTCTGTACCGGTCAACGCTTACTCCGAGGCAAGTTTACCCAGAGCGGAGGCGAGGACGAGCGTGCCGCGCGCGATGTCGGCGGGAGCGGCGTACTCGTCGGGGCGATGGCTGACGCCGTTGCGGCAGGGGATGAAGATCATGGCGATGGGCGCGATGCACGCCATGAAGGAGGAGTCATGGTAGGCGCGGCTGACCATATGTTTGGCGGCGATGCCATAGCCGCGGCAGATTTCGTCGATGACCTCGACGATGTGCGGCGAGGAGATGGCGGGCGGATCGGCGTTGACAAGCGACTCGGTGACGCGGACCTCGCGGCGGGCGCGGATGGCGTCCACGTCGCGGCGGACGCGCTGCCATGACGCCTTCGCGGCGGACGGGGTCGGTATCGCGGACGTCGACCTGGAGGGTGACGCGGCTGGGCACGCTGTTGACCGCGCCGGGATAGACGTCGCAGGTGCCGACGGTGGCGACGGTGTCGATGACGCCGGTGGCGAGCGCGTGCCTCTCGATGGAGAGGATGATTTCGGAGGCGGCGCAGAGAGCGTCGCGGCGGTCGGGCATGAGCAGCGCGCCGGCGTGGCCGCCGAGACCTTCGATGGTGAAGCTGTAGCCAGCGGGCGCGGCGATGGCGGTGACGATGCCGAGGGGAAGGCCTTCGCGTTCGAGGAGCGGACCCTGCTCGATGTGGAGCTCAACCCAGGCGTGGTAGCGGCCGTTGGGCAGGCGCACGCTGGAGAGCGAGCCGGTGAAGCCGGCGGCGGCGCGGACCTGGGCGAGGGTTTCGTCTTCGTGGCCGCGCTGTGCGCCGTGGAGGGCGTCGGCGCGGTCGGGGTCCAGGGTGCCGGAGAGCAGCCGGCTGCCGAGACAGCCGATGCCGAAGCGGGTGGGCTCTTCGGAGGTGAGCAGGACCAGTTCGATGGAACGGCGGGGACGCAGGCCGCTGCGCTGGAGGGCGCGGATGGCCTCGAGGCCGCCGAGGACGCCGACGGTGCCGTCGTACATGCCGGCGTGGGGGATGGCGTCGATGTGGGAGCCGGTGGCGACGGCGGGGAGATCGGGCTCGGCGCCGACCCAGCGGAAGAAGGTGTTGCCGACGGCGTCGACGCGAATGTTGCAGGCCGGCTTCCGCGGCGAGCGAGGTGAGCCAGGCGCGGGCGCGGAGATCGTCGGAGGTGAAGACGACGCGGGTGACGGCGGTCCCGAGGGGGGACGGCTCGACCGAGGTGAAGGTGGCGAGGGTGTTGAGCTCGTCGAGCAGGCGGGCGGCGTCGATGGCAACTTCGGACTGGGTGTGCGGATTGCCGATGTGCGTCTGCATGCGTGCCTCCTTTGCGATTACGAACTGCGACGGTCAGCCCAGCGGGTGGCGGTTCCAATCTTTATAGATGAGATACTTTGCGGGCTGCTGGCCGAGTGCGCCGAACCATTGCGGGCAGAAGGGCGCCATCCAGATGAAGTCGCCGGCGGTGACTGGGTACCAGGCGTCGCCGAGACGATAGATGCCGCCGCCTTCAAGCATGAGCAGGCCGTGCTCCATAACGTGGATTTCGACCTGGTTGAGGGACGCGCCGGGCTGGTAGGTCATGGTGTTGACGGCGAAGTCGAAGGCGGGCTGATCGGGGAGCAGGCTGCGAACCTGGACGCCGGGGTCTCCGAGGAGTGGGGTGGATGGGACGGCGGGCTCGGCGCCAACCAGGAGAGGCGGTGCGGCGACGCCTTCCAGCGGCTGGCAGGGTTTTTCGATGACGGCAAGACGCGCGGCCAACGGCGCGGTGATGGTGTGGGAAAGGCCGGCGGGGATATAGGCGTAGCCGCTGGGCGCGAGCGATTGGAAGCTGGTGTCGGTAGCGAGGTCGACGGCCCCTGAGAGCACGAAGATGAAACGCTGGGCGGGCGCAGCGAGGGACGCCGGGCCGAGCGTGCCGCCGGGTTCGAGCTCCGCGGTGTATTGGGTGAACGCTGCGCCGGCGGCGGGCGAAACGTGGACGATGGCCGCGCCGTTCTGCAACCCGGGCAGCGGCGTGCGCACGAAGGTGTCCGGCGTGAGCAGCAGATGGTCGCGCTGGTTGGAACTGCGGGTGTGGCCGAGGTTATGCATGGAGGTCTTCCCGCTTTCGGGGCGGTGTGCGCGCGGCGACAAGTTGGAGCATCGCTCTATCATCGCGCAACGTCCGCAGGAACTCCACCCCGGATGCGAAGGCGGCTTCGACGTCCTGGGGAAGAACGGACTCGCCGGGGTGGTGGCTGAGCCCGCCGGGGCTGCGGAGGAAGAGGATGGCTGCGGGGACGCGGCGGGCGACGATCATGGCGTCGTGGCCGGCGCCGCTGGTGATGGAGCGGGGTTCGCGGCCGGTGGAGCGAGCGGCTGCGGCGGCGAGCTGGGCGGAGAGGCCGGAGCCCATGGGCACGGCGGGCTGGTCGATGGAGGTGGTGTGGGCGAGGGTGACGCCGCGGGCGGCGGCGGCGACGCGGGCGTAGTCGATGTAATGCCCGACCGCGGCCTGGCGGACGGGATCGGTGGGGTGACGAACGTCGAGGGTCGCCGTGAAGCGGCCGGCGATGACGTTGCCGGCGCCAGAGCTGGACTCGACTTTGCCGACGGTTGCGACGAGGCCGGGAGTGGTGTTGGCGTAGCGTTCTACCTCGACCACCCATTGGGCGGCGGCGGCGAGGGCGTCGTGGCGGAGCGGGCCCATGGGCGTGGTGCCGGCGTGGTTGGCCTGTCCGGTGAAGATGAATTCCATGCGGGTCTGGCCGGCGATGGCGTCGACGATGCCGAGGGCGCGGTCTTCGCTCTCCAACACAGGGCCCTGTTCGATGTGGAACTCGAGGTAGCCGAAGGCGGAGGGATCGATGACGGCGGCGGGGAGTTCGGCGGGATCGAGGCCGAAGGCGCGGATGGCGTCTGCGACGCTGACGCCGGAGCGGTCGGTGCGGGCGAGGGTTGCGGCGTCCAATTCGCCGACCAGAGCGAGGCTGCCGAGAAAGGGCTTGGCGAAGCGGACGCCTTCCTCTTCGGAGAAGCCGATGACCTCGATGGCGAAGGGCATTCCCTTCCCTGCCGGTACGGCCGCGCGGGCATCATCCACTAGCTGCTCGACAACGGCGACGCCCAGGACGACGCCGAGGATGCCGTCGAAGGCGCCGGCGTTGGCGATGGTATCCAGGTGCGATCCGATGAGGAGGCGCGGGGCATTGGGTTCGGCGGCGGGGAGAAGACCGCGCAGATTGCCAGCGGCGTCGACATGCACCTGCATGCCCGCAGCCCGCATCCATCCGCCGAGGAGCGCGTGGACGCGATGCATGGGCGGCGCGAGGAAGGTGCGCGTGGTCTCGCCGGGAACTTCGGTGCAGAGAGCCAACTCGCGGCAACGAGCAATGATTCGATCGGCCTGCGGTGTGGTGGCAACAGTCAAGGGATTCGTCCGGTCCTTTCCGCGGCGGGGACGCTGGCTGGCGGTCCAGGCTCTGACTGTACCGCATTGGCGGAGAGCAGTTGCGCTATCTGCACGGCTGCGTGTTGCGGCAAGCAGGCGCTGGTGTCGATGGAGAGCGCGGGTTTGGGCATTGGAAACGGGCTGAACGTCCCTTCCGCCTCGAGTTGCTCGAAGAGGGAGATCGAGGTGAGCTTGCCATACTGCAGCCGAGAGGGGCTGTTGATTCGCCGCTTCAGCTCAGTGGGCGGGCAGGTGAGTTCGATGAAGAGGACATCGCCGCCATTGCCGGTGACGACGCCAATGGCGCGGCTGACGAAATCCGGACGAACGGTTGCTTCCGGCGCGAAGGTGAAGATGAGGCCGGGAAGCTGATGGCGGCCAGCCTGATCGAAGACGGAGAGCCAGATTTGTTCGCGCAGATCGACGAAGGGCGGGCTGCCGAACTCGAAGGCGGAGAGAAGCAGATCCACGGCGAGGTGATTGTGAAAGAGCCTGTATCCGGTGATGGCCGCCAACTCCTGGGCGACGGTGAGTTTGCCCGTGGCGGGCAGGCCGTAGATGAAGACCAACTTCAACGGACGTTCCTCGGGCGCGGCGAGATTCCAGCGAGGCGAACAGGAATCATGGGTCAGGCCTTGCGCCGGACGCACGCCTGGATGTGGCCGGCGGGCTCGTCGGTGGGCACGAAGATCTCGTTGGGGTTGTCCTGACCGAAGCGCGCGAGATCGACGAGCAGGCAGTGTTTGTTGGGCATGGTGATGTCGATCTGGTCGGCTTCGGCGACGCGCTCCAGTGCGCTCTTGCCCATAGCGTAGAGGGTCTCCTGCACCGACTTGCTGGAGTGGTTGGCGAAGGTCTTGAGCATGGCTTCGCGCAGGGCGGCGCGCATGGCGTCGAAGGCGAGCGTGGCGACGGTGTAACGCCACTCGGCGGTGACGGCGGTGCAGAAGAGGCGGTCGTTGGTGGGCTTCAACGTGGTCAGCTCATCGACGATGTAGTCTTCGAAGGCGGAGTCGGCTGTCTTCATGACGACGAGGTTCTTAAGGCCGGAGGTGATGCTGAAGTTGCCGCTGCGCGCGCGCGCGACGGTGGTGGTCTGCAGCTCGCCCGAGCCGCGGATGAAGCTGGTGGGGTGCGGCTTGCCGTCGACGGTGAGGCGCTTCCACATGACGCCCTCGATGGCGACCGAGGCCGAGGAGACCTGCGGGTTGCGGGTGAGAAGGAAGTCGACGAGTTCCTTCGCGAAGTCTTCCATCGCGATCGCGGAGGATTTGCGCGCGAGGGAGTAGACGGTGTTCTTCATGGTGTCGGTGGGCAGGATTTTGCTGTTGTCGCCGTCGTAGTGCGCGGAGTCGAAGTCGCCGGTGAGGAGCACCTGCACGGTCCACTCGCGCAGCTCGTTGCCTTTGGGGCCACGCGTAACTTTCATGAGGCGGACGCGCGATTTTCCGTAGCGATTTTCAGCAAGCTCGATCATGTGTTCTCTTTCCTGTTACAGAATCTCCTGCGCTTCAGCTGCCGCGGTAGGTTGTGTAACCATTTGCGGTCAGTAATAAGGGGATGTGGTAGTGCTGGCCGGAGTCGCGGACTTCGAAGGCGATTTCCACATAAGGGTAAAGGCCGGCGAGGTGCTGCGCCTCGTAATACGCGGCGGTATCGAAGCGGATGCGGTAGAGGCCGGTTTCGAGCGCGGAGCCGGTGGGCAGAAGCTGCACGCAGCGGCCGTCCGCGTCGGTCTGGTTATCGGAAAGCCAAAGCCACTGATCGTGCTGCCAGTGGGCGAGCGAGAGCGGAACCCCGGTGGCAGGGCGGCCGAGCGTCGGTATCGAGGATGTGAGTTGAGATGCCCATTGCTATTCCACTCCCAGCCATCGGCGAAGACGAAGCTGCGTGATCTGGCGCTGCTGTTCGGCGGCCTCCATCAATTCGGCCACGGGGGTGTTGTGCATGCGCGCGTGGAGGATGGCGAGGATCTCCGCGGCGGTCCTGCCTGCGGCGCACACGATGAAGATGCGACCGAATCTCTCTTCATACTGACGGTTTGCGTCGGCGAGGGCAAGCTTGACGGCATCGTCCGGCGACGTAGAGGCGCGCTGCTCCTGGGAGGACCAGGCGAGCGAACGGGCGGTGGCGGCGCGAGCGTGTTGCTGGCCGATGCGGGGGTGGGAGTCGAAGGCCTCGCGCCAGGCGGGTTCGGGGAGTGCGGCCCAGACGGAGTCGGAGGCGGCGAAGAGCTGGGAGGGATCGGCGAAGGGCCGCTGGGCCGCGAGGGCGTCGGCCCAGGCGCGGGAACCGCAGCAGGGCAGGATTTCGCGCGCGGCGGATGCGGGATCGAGAGCGTTCCAGTCTGTCAGGACAGAGTTCTTAGTTTGCGTCGTCATGGTCGATCGGATGGTCTAGCATAGCGTGAGTTCGCGGCCGCGCGGGCCGGAGATGAATTCGCCGGCGCGGTAGACGGGCTCGCCGCGGAGGTAGGTGGCTTCGACAACGCCGAGGAGGGTTTCGCCGACGTAGGGCGAGATGGGGTGGCGGAAGTGCAGCTTGTCTGGGGTTACGACGAATTCTGCCTCGGGATGGAAGACGACGAAGCTGGCCTCGCGTCCGGCTTCGAGGGAGCCGGCGCGGGAGCTGAGGCCGGCGAGCGCGGCGGGGGCGGTGGACATCCAGCGGGCGACGTCATCGAGCGAGAACCCGCGGTGGGATGCGCCGGTCCAGACCACAGGGAGCGCGACGGAGAGACTGGCGATACCTCCCCAGGCGAGGTCGAAGCGGCCTTCGTCCAGGCGCTTCATCGCGGGAGGGCAGGGGGAGTGGTCGGTGACGATGAGGTCGATGATGCCGGAGCGCAGGCCCTGCCAGAGCGCGGCGCGATTGCCGCGACCGCGGATGGGTGGGGCGCATTTGAGCAGGGTGGCGCCGTCGGCAATCTCCTCGGAGGCGAAGTGGAGGTAGTGCGGGCAGGTTTCGACGGTGATGGGCAGGCCTTCGGCGCGGGCGGCCTGCAGCTCGCGCAAAGCGTGCGCGGTGGAGAGATGGACGATGTGCAAGCGGAACTTGTATTGGCGACAGAGCTGGATCATCAGGCGGATGGCTTCGAGCTCGGCCTCGTCGGGACGGGAGGCGAGGTAGGTGGCGTAGGCGCGCCAGTCGGCGTGGTCGCGGTTGAGCGCGGCGGTGGCGGCTTCGATGGGGCCGGCGAGTTCGGCATGGACCAGCAGCGGCAGGCCGGATAAGGCGATGGCGGGCAAGGCGCGCTCAAGCTGCTCGCGGTCGATCATGGTGAAGCCGTCGCAGCCGGGATAGATGAGGAAGCACTTGAAGCCGGGAACGCCGGCGCGGGCGAGGGGAAGCAGGTGGGATTGATTGTCCGCGACGGCGCCGCCCCAGGCGGCCCAATCGACGAGGCACAGGCCGGCTGCGGCCTGGCGCTTGAGTTCGAGCGCGGCGACGGTCGTGGTCTCGGGCAGGCAGTTCAGGGGCATGTCGACCAGCGTGGTGTAACCGCCGGCGGCGGCGGCGCGCGTGGCGGTGGCGAAGCCTTCCCACTCGGTGCGGCCGGGTTCGTTGATGTGGACGTGGGAGTCGAGCAGGCCGGGCAGCAGGGCGCGGTCGCCGAAGTCGATGACGTGGGCGTCCGCGGGCAGTTCGGCGGGATGGCATACGGCGCGAATGATGCCGCTCGGGCCCGTCCTCGAGCAACAGCGCGGCGCGGCGCGTACCGTGCGGAGTGACGACCCGATTGGCGATAAACGCGTGTGCCATAATCGCTATTATCCGCTAGAAAAAACGTGAGTATAAGGGTTAAGTAGCCGCTGCGCCGGGGTCCCGTGCTGCGGGAAATGGAGGGGCGACGATCGAAGGCAATGCCAATTTCATGCGGCGGGCGATTGCGCTGGCCACGGAAAACGTGCTCTCGGGCGCGGGCGGGCCGTTTGGCGCGGTGGTGGTGCGCGACGGCGAGATCGTGGCTACGGGCGTGAATCAGGTGACGTCGGCCAACGATCCGACGGCGCATGCGGAGGTTGTGGCCATCCGCGCGGCGTGCCAGGCGCTGGGTG